>SLPC01000039.1 GCA_007132185.1 Anaerolineae bacterium
AACGCCCCTAGTCCTCGCGATAGTGACAGCCGTGGCTCTCGCGGTTCTCCCAGGCGGCGCGCGCCACGGTGAGGGCCGCCACTACAGCGTTGCGCAGGCTGATGATCTGCGGCTCGACGCGGGTGGTGCGATAAAAGGCGTCAATGTCTTGGCTCAGGTTGTTCAGGTCGCGCAGCGCCCGCTCCAGGCGTCGTCGACTGCGCACCAGCCCCACATAGTACCACATCGAGTGCTGGATGGTCTCCATATCATGGCGCACCAGGGCCGGATCGGCCGGCTCGGTACCGGTAACCTGCCAAGCGGGAATGAACTGCGGATTGGGCTCCTCCATTTCATCGATCTGCGCCAGAATATCATGGGCCGCCCGGCTGCCCCATACCAACCCCTCTAAAAGCGAGGCGCTGCCCAGCCGGTTGGCGCCATGTACGCCTGTGCAGGAGACTTCTCCCACCGCGTACAGGTGGCGCAGATTGGTGCGGCCCCATTCGTCGACCCACACGCCACCACAGAAATAGTGAGCTGCCGGAACGACCGGGATGGGTTCGACGGTGGGGTCCACGTCAAAGGCCAGACAGCTCTCATAGATATTGGGGAAACGCTCCCGAATCGTCTCTGGAGACATGACCGAGGCAATGTCCAGATAGACATGGTCGGCCCCGGTGCGCAGCATTTCGCGATGGATGCTGCGGGCCACCACATCGCGGGGGGCCAGCTCTTGCCATTCGGGCGCATAGCGCGACATAAAGCGCTCGCCATGTACGTTGATCAATCGGGCACCCTCGCCCCGCAGGGCCTCGCTGATCAGGAAGTGGGCCCTTCCCCGGCTATAAAAGGTCGTCGGGTGGAACTGGACGTACTCGGCGTTGATGATGCGCGCCCCGGCACGATGGGCCATGGCCACGCCATCGCCGGTGGCACCTTCGGGGTTGCTGGTATGCATAAAGATGTGGCCCAGGCCGCCGCTGGCTAATACCGTCATCTTGGCCAGAATGGGGATCACCTGGGTGGTCTGGTGATCATAGACATAGGCGCCCACACAGGAGAGCGGCTCGTAGATCGCGAGGCGATCAATCGAGTGGTGGGCGGGGGTGAGCAGGTCCACAGCGGTGTAGCGGGTGAGGATCTCGATATTGGGATGCTGCTGCAGCGCCTGCACCAGATTCTGCTGGATGGCGCGGCCTGTGGCGTCGTTGACGTGCAGGATGCGGCTGGTGGAGTGGGCTGCCTCGCGGGTGCGCTCCAGCTCGCTCTCGGGCGTGAGGGTGAATGGCACCTGATACTTTTCAATGAGCAACTCGCGTACCAGGCGAGGCCCCTCGTGGGCCAGGATCGATACGGCCTCGCGACTATTCAGGCCGTCGCCGGCACGGGTCAGGTCCTCGGACAACTGCTCGGGCGAGTCCTCCTCACCAGTATAGATGATGCCCCCCTGGGCATAGTAGGTGTTGGACTCGAGCAGGCTCTCGGTCTTGGTGAGGAGCACGATGCGCAGGTCGCTGTTGTCGGCCAGGTGTAGGGCCGTGGTGGCGCCTGCGATGCCGCTGCCGATGATCAGAACATCGCACTGGATCAGCGTATCTGCTGGTGCCGATTGGGAGGTGTCCATTCTCTCTATCCTATCTGTAGCATTTTGTCCAGCGCCAGGCGGGCGCTGCGGGCGACATCGTCAGGCACGCTGACCACGTTGCGGGTCTCGCCTTCCAGCAATCCATCCAACACATAGGACAGATGTTTGAGTTGGGTCATGGCCATGGAGCCACAGGCGCGTCGCGAAAGCGGAAGGACAAGCTTGTTGGGGTACTCGTCATTCAGCCGATCCACAAGGTGGCACTCGGTGCCTACATAGACCGTGGCGCCCTGGGGCGCCTGCTCCACCACCTGGATGATGCGCGCCGTAGAGCCCGACAAGTCCGAGGCCACCACAACCGGGCGCGGGCACTCGGGGTGCACGATCACCAGGGCATCGGGATGATCGGCGCGGGCCTGGGCCACATCCTCGACGTCGAAGCCGGTATGCACCCAGCAAAAGCCTTTCCACACCACGATGCGGCAATCGGCAAATTCAGCGGGATCTGGTGGATGCAGCGGATTCCAAACCCCCAGGGCCTCCTCGGGCAGGCCCATATCGAGGGCTGTATTGGTGCCCAGATGTTCGTCCGGGAGGAACAGAATGCGGCCTCCCTGGTCAAAAGCCCATTCGAACAGGCCGCGGGCGTTGGATGAGGTGCACACGGCGCCGCCCTGTTCGCCCACAAAGGCCTTGATCTCGGCTGTCGAGTTCTGATAGGTGATGGGTATGACGCTATCGCTCCACACCGTCGAGAGGGCCTGGTAGGTGGACTCTGCCTGATGGCGGCCGGCCATCTCGGCCATGGGGCAGAGGGCCTCTTCCACCGGCTGTATCACGACCTGCTCGGGCGAGCAGAGCACCGCTGCGGTCTCGGCCATGAAGTTGACACCGCAGAACACAATGAACTCGGAATCGGTATTAGCCGCATGGCGCGAAAGCTCGAGCGAGTCGCCCCGATAGTTCGCAAAGCGGATGATCTCGTCTCGCTGATAATGATGCCCCAAAATGGTGAGCCGGTCACCCAACTGGCTCTTGGCAAAGGATACCCTCTGGGCCAGCTCTTCCGGCGACATCTCATTGTACTCTTGCGGTACCCAGCCGATGCGTCTCTCGCGGCTCATAGCTCTCCTTTGACTTTGCCAGCTACCTCATCACCAGGTCAAGGCTAATGTCGAGTGCCTTGACAGAATGGGTGAGAGCACCGACAGAGATATAGTCCACGCCGGTGGCGGCAATTTCTGGCACCCGCTCCAGCGTCACGCCCCCCGAGGCCTCTAGCTCTACCTGGCCAGCGGTGCGCTCTACGGCGCGGCGCATGGTCTCTGTGTCCATATTATCGAGCATGATACGGTCTATACGGGCGGCGAGCGCCTCGTCCAACTGCTCCAACTCGTCGATTTCCACCTCGATGGGTAACATGATGCCTGCCGAGCGCACGGCCTCTACGGCGGCGGAAATGCTCCCTGCCGCCTCGATATGGTTGTCCTTGATGAGCACCATATCATATAACCCAATGCGATGGTTTTCGCCGCCCCCCAGGAGCACGGCCAGCTTGTCCAGAACGCGCAGCCCCGGCATGGTCTTGCGCGTATCCAGGATGCGGGCGTCAGTGCCCTGCGTGGCCTGCACATAGCGCCGCGTCATAGTGGCAATGCCGGACATGCGCTGCAAAAAGTTGAGGGCCACCCGCTCGCCGATCAGAATGCCGGGCCCATCGCCCTCGACTGTGGCCAGGATGTCACCAACCTCAAAGGCGTCCCCATCCGCCAGACGCGGGTTCAGGACAATGGCGGGGTCCACCTGGCGGAATACCTCACGCACTACATCCAGCCCGGCCAACACGCCGGCCTCCTTGGCCAGAAACTCGCCATAGAGATGCGCCGTCGTCGGAATGATGGGTACACTGGTGACATCGCCTGTGCCGATATCCTCGGCCAGGGCGAGTTCTACGATGGCACGCATCTCGTCGGTCAAAGCCATGCTTTCCTCCACGTGCACGGTGCGCAGCACTCTTGTGCCACACAGGATTGTACACCCGAGCAGGGGCTGTCGCAAAAGCCCCTCGCGGGGGCACCAGGTCTGCTGCCGGCACAAGCTCTGCCGCGCCACACCTTGCTTTTGCGCCGCAATGCTCGGATGCGCCGCAATGCCTGAGTGCGCAGAGGCCCGCAGCTATGGCTATTCATAGCCGCGGGCTGATTCTTGCGGTATTGTGCCGACACGCCGAGTCAGCTAGTCGAGCCTGTCCTGCGGTAGGCCCATGGGCAGCGGTGCAGGCCGCTCCATGGTGCTTTCTGGCGTATAGTAAACTGACTGGGCCGAGGTCTCCAAAAAGCCGTTCATCAGGTCCAGCACATGATACGCCTGGCGGCCGGTGGCCCGGTGGGGCCTGTCCGCCAGGATGGCATGGGCCATGTCGACCACGCCGATACCCCACATATTCATCCGGTCCGAGTGATCATGGGTGAATGGCACCTCTTCCCACTCGCGCTGCCCGGCTCTGCATAACCTCACGGGACCACCCAGCGTATTGGGGTCCGGCGCGCCCAGGGTGCCCTCGGTGCCATAGATCTCGATGCGCGGCAGGGTCGAGGGCCAGGTGGCAAAGGTGGTGATGATGGTGCCGATGGCGCCATTGGCAAATTCCATCACGCCCGTGACATGGTCAGGCGTCTCGACCTCGATCTTTTCGCCATGCTTGGGCTGGCTGGTGATGGTGCGCTCGCCGATCTGGATGCCCGCAATGCCCGCGATGCGCGTGACCGGCCCCAGCAGGGTGGTCAGCGCCGTGAGATAGTAGGGGCCCATGTCGAACATGGGGCCGCCGCCGATCTTGTAGTAAAAGGCCGGGTCGGGGTGCCAGGTCTCGTGGCCGTGGCTCATCATGAACGCCGAGGCGGCCACCGGCTCCCCGATGATGCCGTCATCGATCAGCTTGCGGCAAGTCTGCAGACCCCCGCCCAAAAAGGTCCCCGGCGCGCTGCCCACCCGCAGGCCCCTGGCCTCGGCCATGGCGATCACCTGGCCGCCGTCCTCACGGGCTATCGCCAGCGGCTTTTCGGTATAGACGTGCTTGCCCGCCTCCAGTGCCGCCAGGTTTACCGGCGTATGGGCCTGGGGCGTGGTCAGGTTCACCACGATCTGGATCTCTGGGTCGGCCAGCAGCTCTTCCATTGTGCAGGCGCGGGGCACGCCAAACTCTTCTGCGCGGGCCTGGGCGCGCTCCAGGAACATGTCAGCACAGGCCACGGCCTCCAACACGGGGAACGCCGCCGCCGTGCGCAGATAGGCTGCGCTGATGTTGCCGCAACCGACGATGCCGATCTTGACGGTATCCATCTGTATCCTTTCTGCTTGTATACGAGCTGTACGCGTAAGCCTATCTCACAGGTAGGCTTCTAGGGGGGCAACTATACGCATGCATGCGGACGCACTCATGCGGACGCAGGCATACGTATGGCTACCCAGAACTTGGCCCCGGAAGGCCACCCTCTACTGCGCCTCCTGGGTGATGCGCACTTGGCCGATCAGTCCCCATCCCTTGAGCACATAGTCGGGGGTATAGGTGTCATCGGTGCGCCGGAAGGAGCGCCAGTCGGTCCAAGACTCGCGCCCGGGCGCCAGGTGCAGCGGCCCCAGCATGTTGCGCGGGCTGCTCATTACCTGGATGTCGATGTTATTGACGCCGGGGCCCAGGACATCGGTAATGTCCAGGCCATTAGCCGACTCCCAGGGGATGTGGCCGGCGGGATTACCGTTGACGCTCACCGCGACATGCACCGCCTCCCGCTCGCCCAGATGCAGGCGCACGCGCGCGCCGGCCTCGGGCTCGTAGCGGTAGGTGCCGTGGTAGATCATGCTGCCCGCATAGTGAGGGTAGCCCTGGCTCGTCCAGTCGCCGAAGTGGAGGCGCTGTGGCTCGGCGATAATGGCGCGCTCCGGGCTCACGCCGAAATCGCCGATCAGGAAGCAGTCTTCCAGCTCCATATGATTGGTATAGGCGCAGCGCAGCTCCAGCACATTGTCACCCTGGTACAGCTCGGGCAGCGGCACCTTGTGAAAACTGCGATCCAGATACCAGCCCGTCGGCTTGTTGGGTAGCGTCTCACCGTTCAACAGGATCTCGAACTGCTCGGAGCCTTCCACCAGCAGATAGAGTGCACCTGCGGGCATCTCCTCAACCTCGATCCGGAACCGGAGCGCCACCGGGGCGCCGTCATTCTCATGGGGCTGGATGGCCCACTTGTAGCGTTGGGGCAGACCGTTGTAGTAGTTGGGCCGCATGTCCAGGGCGGTACGCACGGCGTGCTGCGCTCGCCAGACGTCCATGGTGTCCGACCAGTCTCCCTCGCCCATGCGATATTGGCATTTGTCCAACGTCAGGATATTGGGATCGGTGCGCGTGAACGCGCACGAAGGCCCGATGAACTGCGAGTTCAGGGCGTTGCGAAGGAGCCGCCGATGTACCGGATCTCGTTTCGCAGGGCCCGGTGTGAGCGTTCCCGCCGGATCGATGACGTACAGCCGCGAGCCTGCCGGCCCGAAATGGGCCGCGAACTGGGTCTTGCCGTCGTCGGCAGCACGGCCGGCCAGCTCGGTGACCTCGCCTGTGAGCGGGTCCCACTCTTCCAGCCGCCCCGTTCCCTCCAGGGTCAGTTCGATCTCATGGCCGGTGTCTCGGTCACCGTTGAATACGAAATAGGCCTGCCGCCCATCTTCCATCGTGCGCTGCATATAGAGCAGGCTGGCGGCTTCCTGGCCCAGGGGCGTGCGCAGGCTCACCCGGCGCGGCACCGCGGCCTCCAGAGCGGCCTGCAGATCGCGGCGCTCGGGGACGTGCACCACATTGGCATGCTGCCACAGATTGGCGATGCGGCTATCACGCTCGGCCTCGATCAGGGTGGGCAGATGACCCACAACGATCACTCGGCCGCCACTGTCCAGCCACTGTTCCAGCAGGTCGACAGTGGAGTCCAGCAGGGTCACCGTCTCCTCGGGAATCACGACGACCTTGTAGGCGCACTGCCCCACCCAGAGGGCGCCATCCTCCACACGGGCATCCTCGGCCATAATCTGCTCGTCGCCCAGATCGCTGTCATAATGGGTGGCTAGCAGCGCCTTGAGAAAGGCATTGAGGCGCTCGCCATAGACGTTGGCCCGAGCCACCTGCTCCTCGCCCTCGCCCTGCATGGCCCACACGGTAGATGCGGGATGGATCATCAACACGTCGCGCACGGCCTCACCCTCGGTGAGCACGCGGCCCACCCGGGCGAAATAGTCCTCCACCACGCCGTTATACGGCCACCAGGTGGTGTTATAGTTGAACGCCGGCGGATAGTCGCGCTTGCGGCAGCCCCGCAGGGTATAGAGAGCCAGGTGCTGGCAGCGCAGGTTCACGCCCAGGACATATTGCCAGTCGCCGACCCACTTTTGGCCCTCAAAGGTAAACTCCCAGCTCGTGCAGCCGTACAGCTCGGAGAGCACCCGCTGGCGCCCAAACTGGCTGGCCACGCTGGTGCACTGCTTGATGGTCAGGAACTCGTCGTTCTGCTCCTCCAGCATATCGATGCCGGGCACATGTTGGTAGCGATAGTGAGGCATGATGGCGCCGCCGCGCAATGTCCCCATGCCCAGGTCGTTCTCCATCAAATAGTGGCCGGTAAAGGCCAGGCCATGCTCGTCACACCACTCGCCCAGTTGCTTGCTGAACGCCTCGGTGAACCGCTGGCTGATGCTGTACCAGTAGTCATGCCGGGCCTTGGGAGCGCGCTCTCCACCCAGGTAGAGCCAGGGGACCACATCGAGCAGGTCGTATCCGCGCCGCTCGGCAAAGAACGCGGGCAGGCCGTCGGTCCAGGGCAGGGCGGGCAGGCCTGAGCGCACCTCTACCGCGTATACGTTGGGCTCGTCGGTAAAGATGCCGGGCACCGCCTTGCCAAACTCGTGGCCCACCTCCTGACGATAGGGCTCGTAGGTGGTCTCGATAAAGGCGGCCACGGCGTCGGGATTCATGTTGTCGGCATAGGCATCCTGGTTGAACCACTCGCTGGGGCCCGAGATCTCGCGCCGAAAGACCAGATACTCTGCGCCCTCGTCCAGGGCGGGTGGGTCATCCGGGTCGACGCGCTGTGCAGAGAGGATTCGCTTGCCTTTGACCGTGGCGCTGAACAGGGCCAACAGATCGTCGTCAGGCTCGGGGGCCTCTGATGTGCGCTCCATGGTGATCACCTTGGCGCGGTAGGCGTCGCCGCCCGCTGCGGGCACCAGGCCGCCAGCGGCGCCCGAGGGCCAGCGGTCCTCGTCATAGAGCCAGGCGCCCATGCCCTCCTCGGCGGCCACCCGCACCGTCTCCCGGATGCATTCCATCCACTCCTCGCCCATATAGACCGTCTCGAGGCCATCGCGCGAGTGCATGAAAAAGCCGCCCATGCCACGGGCCTTCATGTCACGGGCCTGTCGGGTCAGCTCGGCCGGATCGAGGCGGTCGTTCCACGACCAGAACGGCGCGCCACGCAGGCTGAGGGGCGGGTTGGCGAATTCCTTGCGTAGGTTATCCATCATCATCTCCTTTGATGTGTTTTGCTACTCGGCAACGACAGGGTTGCTCAGCACGCCGATGCCCGCGATCTCGACCTCGACGGTATCGCCGGAGCGCAGAAACACCGGCGGCTTGCGGGCGAACCCCACGCCGGAGGGCGTGCCGGTCATGATGACCGTGCCGGGCAGCAGCGTCATGTTGGCGGAAAGATACGAGATCAACTCGCGACACGAAAAGATAAGGTCGTTGGTGTTGGAATCCTGCATCACCTCGCCGTTGAGGCGGGTCATGATGCGCACATTGTCCGGATCCAGATCGGTCTCCAGCCAGGGACCCATGGGCGCAAAAGTATCAAAGGATTTGGCCCTGGCCCACTGGACATCCAGACGATTCTGGCAGTCGCGGGCGCTCACGTCGTTGCCGCAGGTATAGCCCAGGACATATTCCAGCGCCTTTTCCCGAGAGACATGTCTGGCCCGCCGCCCAATGATGATGACCAGCTCGCACTCGTAATCTACCTCATCGGGGGCCATGCGAGGGAGCATGATGGGGTCCCCGGGGTTGTTCAACGCGGTGGTGGTCTTGAAAAAGATCACAGGCCGTTCCGGGATGGCCATCCCGCTCTCCTCGGCGTGCTTGCGATAGTTGAGGCCGATGGCGATGATGTTGGGCGGGTCGACGGGCGCCAGCAGCCGTACCTGCGCCAGGGGCACGGTCTCATCGGAGGCGGTCCAATCGCCCAAGATGTCACCCTTGATCAACCGGAGGGTATCATCGCTCTCCACAATGGCGTGGCGAATGCTTCCGTCGTGCTCAAAACGTGCTATCCTTGTCATGCGAAACTCCTCATCGATCGGATTGCTGACGCGTCATGGCCGAATTCTAGTGTTGGGAGATGACCGCGTCAAGGCCATAGACGGGAACTATTTCGCACTATGCTACGTCTTGTATCCAGTTCCGATCCAATGATCTATCTGGAGGTTACGATGAAGAACAGTCGAACGATCGTGTTGGGCGTACTATCGGTGATTCTGGTTGTAGGGTTCGCTCTGGCCGCGCAGGGCGGCCTGTTCTCGGGCGCGCTGGCGCAGACACCAGCGCCAACGCCTGCGGTTGATGTATCGAGGACGATCCTGGTGGTGGGTGAAGGGACGGTGAGTATCGAGCCCGACCGGGCCCAGGCCATCATCGGGGTAGAGACCACGGGCGACACCGTGCGTGAGGCGACCGCAGAGTCGGCCGAGATCATGGAGGCGCTCCTGGAGGCCCTCCGCGAGCAGGGTGTGGCCGAAAGGAACATCCAGACCAGCGGCTATAGCGTGTGGACCGAACGGATGGGGCGCATGGAGCCGGGCTTGGAACGGCCTGAGGAGACAGTGACCTATCGCGTGAACAATACGGTGCGCGTGACCGTCGTGGATCTGGACAATCTCAGCGCCATCCTGGACGCCGCCATCGATGCCGGGGCGAACAGCATCCATGGCATCAGCTTTACCATCAGCGATCCCTCCCGCCTGGAGACCCAGGCCCGCATCCGCGCCATTGCCAATGCCAAGGCCAAGGCCCAGGAGCTGGCCGACCTGACCGGCGTGCAGGTGGGCGAGGTTGTGAGCGTGAGCGAAGTGGTGGGCATGGGTGTGTTTCCTGCGACACGGGCCATGGCCATGGACATGGGAGCTGGAGCCGGCCCCGTCAGTCCAGGCGAGATGGATTTCACGGTGCAGTTGCAGGTGGTGTACTCGATCCGCTAGGCCTGACACAGAACGGCCGAGAACGGCTAGCAAAAGTAAAGGGCGCATCCCTCGTGGGTGCGCCCTTTTGCGTTCATGAGAGTGGCTATCTGCTACAGCCCCGCGCGCAATCCGGTACGGGGACCGGGTCTGCCAGGCAGCCCTGCTGCTCGACGATCCTGCCGCTGGGGAACTCGATTCGCGCCACGGCAAGGAGCGTCTCGTTA
>SLPC01000051.1 GCA_007132185.1 Anaerolineae bacterium
ACCTTATCACACGATTTCACCTTATGGCCCACTGATATACTAGCACAACTGTTGAGGTGGTCGTCAAGACTTCAGAGAGTTATGCACTCGACAGGGTGCACCAGGCCCTGTTCATCGGCTCGGAAATAGTGAGACCGCAATCGCCGGCAGGGTTCCCCTTTGATCGCACAGCTGCGCAAGGAACTATGGAGCGAAGGCATTTGACAGCAGCGGCGTAGGGGGCTCCATGAGCCTTGGACCAGCTCTACTTATCAGACAAGAAAAAAAGCGGGAGTGGATGGGAGTCGAACCCACCTAGGACACTTGCTCAGCGCCCCTCGACGGTTTTGAAGACCGCGGAGCCCACCGGGACTCGTCCACCCCCACGCGCCTCTTGTAGGATAGGCGTATCCGCCTGGGCGGTCAAATGCTGTCCCTTTTGCAGAGCGTCGCCCGCCGTGACACCCTCACTGTGTCACTTTATGGCCGCACGCTCCTCGTTGAGGCGTGGCCTGATTTGGCTTTTACGTTTACGTGAATCAGGAATCGCTTGACAGGATGTAACGGCGTGCCCTATGATAGGCGCTGACCGTAGTCTGTTTCTTGCGGATGTTTTATGTCATGATCGGTGGAGATCGTTAGACAGATGGTACACGAGAGCGTTGATCGGCCAGAAGCCCCCTATCTGGGGCTGAGGAAACGCCTGGAGGCACTCGATACGAGCGACCTGCCGTCGCTGTTCGCAAGTGCCCGGCTAGATCTGTTGAGCTATGCAGCGGCAGGGGCGGGCATGATACGCCGCGTACTAATCATTGAGCAGGCCAGCCGCGAGCTTCTCGACAGGTTTCCCCTGCAGGACCCCACAGCTATCGATGATGCACGCATTGTACGGGCATCCTCTCTTCGGGCGGTCGATCAGTTGGGCCAGGTGCTATCGCTTGTCAGTCAATGGCTCGAGGAGGATCCAGAGAGTCGTGAAGAGATCGCCAACGAAATCCGATCGTTGCTACATGCCTTTAACAACGTACTGGTTGGGATCACCTGCTACGCCGAGTTGTTGGCAGGCGAGCTTCAGGATGGCGATCCCTGTCACGCGGCCCTGCTGACGATCACACGAGAGGGCGCGGCCGTTTCGCGTCTGGTGCGCGATCGTACCCGCCTGCAGCCACAGTTGAATGAGCTTTTGCAGGCATCACCAGCGCAAGCCGCGGTGCAGGAACAAAAGGCTATGGTTCTGCTGCTGTCGGCGCTGGGCATTGAGACCAAGGTAGATGCTGCGGGATCCGTTGAGATGGATCCGATGCAGATCGCGCAGACATTGGATTGTCTGCCTCCCATCGAGGGCCATGTGGTGCTCGAGGTGCTGCGCCGCCTTGAAATGCCAGGCTGACCGCTGTGGGGCTTGGGCCCAGCGCTCCCAAAGAGGTCATCCGACGCAGAGACAGGGCCCTTGTCAAGCAAAGGCCCTGCGACATTGCCGTCAAGCACCGGGCACCGTGGTCTACAGATCGTCGTCCCAATCGTCGTCGTCGACCAACTCGTCCTCGTCCTCTTCCCAGGGCCAGTCTAGCTCGATGGGTTTCATGCCTACGACCTCGAGGTCTGCCTCACAGTTGTCGCAGTATACCATGTCGCCCATCTTGGGGCTCCTACGCAGAAAGATGTTCTGGTCGCATCCAGGACAAGCAGCGTACGGCATGTTGCTTCCTCACCTAGTATGGCAATCTGCACCAATAGCGCCAATCTCTCGCGACATGAAAAGTATAGGGGCATCTTTTCCGAATGTCAATGGTCTACGAGAGAAACTCACGCAATTCGCGCCCATGTGCTTGAGGACACCGCCGGGCAGCGGATGGGATGGGTACGTGAGGTCACGGTAGCCAGGCCGGCCAGCTTCCCGCTACGGGCAGTAATTGCTCGTCGCCTGTCGCAAGATCCAAGACTCCAAGGGGCTCGGGTATGCCGATGTGGACGAGATGATGCCGGCTATAGAGCAATAGCGTACCATCGGGCGACCAGTGGGGCGCTCCGTGATGGATGAGCGGATCAGCGATGAGAGCCGAGAGCCCTTCGCCCTGCGACCCCATGAGCCATATCTGGCGAGCCGAAGATATCCCGATGGCATCCTCCCGACGGCCAAAGGCGATCCACTGTCCGTTGGGCGACCAGGCCGGGAGCACATCCTCCAGGGTTGGGTAGTCCTCTTCGCAACCCCCGGTGAGAAGCTCGAGCCGACCATCGTCCAGATCAGCCAGTAGAATCCCTACCCCAAAGGCTTCGTCCTGCCACTGCACATGGCTCATCAGCAGGGCATTGCGATCTCGATGCCAGGCGGCCGGCAGCCCGGACTGCCCACTGATCGGATCGGCCTCGCCCGTTGCGATCTCATAGATCAGCATCTGCTCCGTGTCGGCACACACGGCAGCTAGCCAACGGCCATCGGCCGAGACGCGGGGCGCTGTAGCGGAGAGGGGCCTGCCTTGCCAGAGCAAGGGCTTGGTCGCACCATCGCGGTCCACGATCCAGAGAGTAACGCCGTCCGAGTCGTGACGCTCATAGATCAGCCCCCGGCCATCGGGAAACCAGGTCGCCTCCATGCAAGAGCGTTCCAGGCAGGCCAGGAGAAGGCTAGAATCGCCGCCATTCGGCGCCAAGAGCCAGAGGTCGTAGCCGCCATCGGGGCGCTCGGCGGCATACACGATGGCCTCTCCCGTGGGAGAGATGGCATAGTCGCGCACACCCAGGGGCTGCTGCGTGAGCTGAAGCGGCGTGCTTTGCCCGAGCGTCAAGGCGTGGATCTGCCATGCACCCAGTGCATCAGGAGCCAGATAGAGCACGCGCCGGGGCCCCGTGGCAAAGCGCCAGGAGTAACCCAGCCCCTCCAAATGAACGGTGTAAATCGTGTCGTGGGCCAAGGGCTCGGTCGGAGTAAAGCTGATCTCGCGACCCTGGATGCTAGAGGTGCCCTCAACTGGGGGGTCTAGCAGCAGACTCCACTCATCATGCTTACCCGGCGCCCGGCTGAGGGTGGCCTGGACGACCGTGAGGGTCGAGACCTCGTTGGCCTGCGCGGCAGGACCCGAGGCAATCAACCGGGGCCTGGAGAGTGCCAGATGCCAGAACAGTGAGCCGAGGACAAGGATCAGGGCGAGGCCTGCGACGCCAACCACCCACGGGCGCCCGAATGCCACCCTGAGTTGCTCACTCTTGCTCATCGCTAACCAATGAGAGGGGCACGTGGCCTCCGCTTGACAAGTCTATATCACAGTTAGGACCAGGATCATAGCGCGAGGCGTTGATTGCGGCAAAAAGCGGTGGCCTGCCTGGTAGTGATGCTGAGATCGGGATCTAACCATAGCCTGTGAGGCTAATCGGTGGGGGTAAAGCCAGTAGCGCTAGAATAGGTCTGTCCCTGGTAGAGGAAATCGACATCGATGCGCACATAGTATCCGGCGGTGGCCCCGCCGATGGGTCGCGTACAGGCGGCCACGCCGCTCGAGTCTGTTTTGGCGCTGCAAGTAGCGGTCGTGGTCCGATAGTGCCATACGGTCTCCATGGGCACGCCAGCCACGCCCTGGCCCTCCTCGGAGAGGCTACCGTATACAGTGACGGTCGAGAATTGCAGCGGCTCCGGGTCGCTGACCCAGGCTTTTGCCTGGATGGCATCGGGCGGCGGGATTGGGCCCCGCATGATGGGGAGGTACGCCTTCCACGAGAGGGGCGGCGCCCTGCGCCCCGAGACCGCCACCAGGGTCAGGGTCTCGCCATCGGTTGAGACGACGATATCGCCCTCCAGGTCGGTGCGCCAGATCTCGACGCCGGCCTCGGTGAGACGCTCCAGGGCGGCCTGGCCCGGATGGCCATATTTATTGCCGGCCCCCACCGAGATGACGGCATGCTCGGGGGCGACCGCAGTGAGAAAGGCCTCTGTCGTGGACGTATCGCTGCCATGGTGGCCGACCTTGAGGACCTCGGCCTGGAGCGGCAGGTCCCTATCGAGCATCTGGAGCTCGGCGGCGGCCTCGGCGTCACCGGTGAGGAGCATGCTCACGCCGCCATAGGTCACCCGCAGCGTGACAGAGCGGTCGTTATAGCTGGCCAAAAGCGGCTCGGCAGGATGCACGACGAGGCCCTGTACATCGCCCCAGACAAAGACGTGGCCCGCCCGGGCGGTATCGGTGGGGATGCCCTGCGCGGTGATGCTATCGTAGAAACCGAGGCAGGTCTGGCTCGTGCAATCCCAGGAATCGGCCCATACGGCGGCCACGGACAGCGAGCTGATAACATGCGGGAGGCCACCGATATGGTCGGCGTGGGCATGGGTGGCGATGATCAGGTCGAGATGGGCCACGCCCTGCTGATCCAGGTAGGCGACCACGGCGGGGCCTGCCGAGACGGTGCCACCGTCAACGAGCAGATGCTGGCCGTTGGGCATACTGAGCAATAGGGCGTCGCCCTGCCCCACGTCGATCACGTGCAGGGTCATGATGCCCGGTGAGACCGCCAGGCTGGCCGACCCCAAGGTCAGGACCGCCAGCAGCGCCACAAGCAGGACTAGCGCCGACGTCTTCCGCCGCCACAGGCAGGCGAGGACGGGGGCCTTGTGCGTAGAACGAGTCGCGCCCATGTGCGCCCCCCGTGTGCTTCAGGAGAGCTTCTCAGTTCGGTGGTACTATACTCTGGCTTGGCGAGGGTGTGAAACAGGGCACGCTCGGGGGCACAGGCGGTTGACGCAAATTGGCTGGGTTCTTACAATAGCCTCGTGAGTGGCAACGATTCTACTGGTGCGCAAAGGAGGACAGGGATGCGAACAACGCCGATCGGCATCGCCATGATGAACGACGAGCGCCAGCATGTGTGGGAGCAGAACGAATCTCTCAACATGGGGGTTCTCAACCGTTGGGCCGAGATCATTCGCAACGGCCTCAAGAATGTGGATGGCACAGCGCCCGAGGTGATCGTCGCCTCAGAGACGATCAAGTCTGTGCGAGTGGCGCAAGAGGTGGGCGAAGAGCTGCGCCGGGCCGGATGCCGTGTCGTGATCATGTGCTACAATGTGTGGAACTTTCCCTTTCTCGTGTGGCCCTTTTACAACACCCTGGGGCGAGACATCCCCGTCCTGAGCCTGTCAAACAACAACGGCAAGTTCCCCGGCAATGTGGGGCTCCTGGCCACCGATGGGGGCCTGCGTCAGGCGGGCGTACGGACCCACCGCATTGTGGGCGACATTGACGATCCCGCCGTACACCAGGATGTGTTCGACTGGATCCGTGCGGCTCAGGCACTGACTACCATCCGCAACGAGGTCTATGGCATGTATGGCGGCCACTCTATGGGGATGGAGACCGGCTATTTCCATATGGTGCCGACCATCAAGGCCCTGGGCTGCACCACGCGCCAGATCGACCAGCTTTGGCTGGCCAAGGTGATGGAGAACGAGATTGACGAGGCCGAGGTGGAGCGGGGGCTGCGCTGGTTCGAGGAGCTACTGGGCGACCGCCTGCTGTACGATGGCAAGATGCTGACACCCGACACCCTCAAGACCCAGATTCGCCTTTATCTGGCCATGCAACTCGTGAATGAGGACAAGGGCTTTGACTTTTGCGGCCTCAAGGGGCAGCGGGAGCTGACCGAGCATGTGTGTCTGGGGGACGTCCCCGAGATGCTGCTCAATGACCCGTACGACTGGAACGGCTCCAAAGAGCCCATGGTCTGCGCCACCGAAGCCGACGCCTATGCCGCCGTGACGATGCAACTGCTCAAGTACATCTCGGGCGGGCTACCGTCGCTCTTTATGGACGTGCGCCTCTACCTGCCCGAGCTGAACCTGTGGGACTGGTGCAACTCGGGGAACCACGCCTCGTGGTATGCGGCCCAGAGCATGGACCCGGCCGAGAATTTCGAGCGGATCACGTTCCATCCCGCTCTCGAGTTCTACTTCAAGGCGGGCGGGGCCTCGGTCGAGTTCAACGCCAAGCCCGGCCCGATGACCTTTGCGCGGCTGGGGCTGTGGGACGACAAACCCTTTATGGCCATCATGAAGGGGGAGAGCCTCGCCCTGAGCGAGGCAGAAGCACAGGCAATCAACCTTCAGACCGATCCGACCTGGCCGCATGTGCACGCCCGCGTGAATGCCTCTTTTGAGCAGTTCCTGTCAGTCTTTCCGTGCAACCATGTTCTGGGAACCACCGACGACCGGGTGCAGTCGCTAATATACCTGTGCGAAATGGCCGGCATTACGCCGGTGGTATTGGGGCCCGAAGGGGAGCAGCGGCTGCCGCCCATCTGGGAATGGGTCCGCTGAACGACCTGTATACGACAGACGAGCCGCCCCACAAAGGGCGGCTCGTTCTTTTCCAGCGATGGTCAGTGTGTGTGCCTACAGGGCATAGTAAAGGCACACGATGAGGGCATCGGGGCTCTCCTCGGTCATAATCTCGCGGTGGTAGAACCGGGATTCCCACTCTTTGAGATCGGCCCCTTGCTCGGCAATCCATTCACGGAAGCGCTCGACGATCACGTCAAAGTCATAGCCTTGCTCAGGGAGCGGCTCAAAGGCCTCGTGCAGGCGCGACTGGTCCACCATCATCATTGTGTGCACTTGGCTGATGTCGGGACGATCGGTAGACAGATCGGCAAAGGACTCGGAGATGAGCCAACGTTGCAGATCCTCATCCTCGGATACTGTCGTAAAGGTCATGACAAAGAGAGCCGAGACGCCCTGCAGTGGCTCGCTGGTCTCGCGGCTCTCGATCCAGAGGTTCTGCAGGGCCGCCGCCGCGGTCAGACGCACCGTCTCATCCTCATCGCCCAAGAGCGGATAGAGGGCCGATACGGCGTCCTGATTGCCGATCTGCCCCAGAATGGCCGCAATGGCGATCTGCATACCGGTCTCCTCGGTGGCCAGCCTCTCCGTCAGAGTTGGCACGGCCAGGTCACCCAGACGCGCGAGCCCACGGGCCACGGGCAGGCGCACCGATTCCTCCTCATCAGAGAGGGCATCGATGAGAGGCGTCACCGCCTCGGCGCTGTTGCTCGCTCCAAGCGCCTCGGCGGCCGCCGCGCGAACGTTGGGGTCCTCATCCTCCAGCACCTCGGCCAGCGCGGGGACGGCTTGATCACCGAACATGGCCAGCGCACTGGAGGCATTGGCGCGCACGGCGGGCGCATCATGGAGGCGCTCGATCAGCAGCGGAACAGCCTCTGTCGCACCCAGCAGGCCCAGCGAGCGAGCGGCAGCGGCACGCACAGGCTCGTTGGCGTCGCTCAGTAGCTCCTTGAGCGCATCACCGGCCTCTGTTTCCTTCGCCTCCTCGATGCGACCCAGGGCATAAGCAGCAGAGTGACGGACACCGGGATCCTCATCCTGCAGAGCCTCGATAAGCGGCTCGAGGGCGGGCTCACCGAGCTTGATCAGAGCATCGGTGGGTCCGCGCCGCTCTTCCCAGGCGGCATCCCGCAAGCGGGCCATCAACGGTTCGATGGCCGCCCCACCGAGGTCTACAGCCCGGTCCCAGTAGCGTAGTGCTACCCAGAAGGCTGCTGCGGATACGGGATCGGTTTCTGCAGTGGGCTTCCATTTGTGCAGATCGAGAGAGGCTGCGGCCGCCCGAGCTACAACGGGCTCGGGATCGGAGAGGGCCGCGATGAGCGCGGGGGCTGCCAGGTCACGATTGGCCTGCGCCAGTGCAATGGCCGCCTGACGCCGGGCCGCCCAGGCCTCGGCCTGGAGCTGCTCTATGAGGGGCTTGATGGCGGCCTCATCGGGGATGCGGGCCAACGACTTGAGGGCCAGATCGCGCAGCACCGCATTGCGGGTGGCAGCCACATGACGCAGCGGGCCGGCAGCGCGGGGACTGCCGACACGCCCCAGGGCGTCGATGGCGGTACGCACCAACAGGATGCTGTCGGAATCGAGGGCATCGATCAGGGCGTCCACCGATGGCTCTCCAATGGTAGCCAGAGCGCTCATGACCGCGGGCTGGACATGCAGGTCCGAAGAGTTGAGGGACTTGACCAGGGCGTTGATGGCCTCGGCATTGCCGATCTCACCCAGGGCCTGGGCCGCTTTGCTGCGCTCGAGGTTGCGGCGGTCGGCCACTTGCATTGCGAGCTCGTCAACAGTTTCGGGTCCCATGCGACGCAACGTTTGGCGCACGACATTCTGAAAATCTTCTGATGAGCCTTCCATTCTACGGAGCAGGGGAAAGACCGCGCCCACACCGATCAGGGCCAACGCTCGACTGGCCGCCTCGCGCAACTCGGTGTCTTCATCCGCCAGGATGGTGATGAGCGTAGGCGTGGCATCGGCGCTGCCGATCTCGCCCAGTGCCCGCATAGCAACCGCGGCCAGCTCGTCGGGGCCTTGCTCCACAAGGCTTGTGAGGGCGTCCACAGCGCGGGGATCGCCAAGCTGACCCAAGGCGCGAGCGGCCGCCTTGCGCACCTCGAGATCATCGTCGTTGAGACGAAAGATCAGCGGAGCGAGCGCCTGCTCATCCTCCATGAGCCCCAGAGCCTCGGCGGCCTTGCGGCGAACCTCGGGATCACGCTCATAGTCCAGGGCACGCAAAAGCCCTCTGGTATCCTGTCGGTCAACCAATCGTTCCACATTGGGTGGTCCAAAGAGAGCCACGTCGCCTCCTTGTCAGCAGCAGGTCTTTCGAATCGCAAATAGACGCATATACATGTTACCGTTGGCTGCCGACATAGGCAAATCGGCCTACTCCAGTGCAGGCTAGCCTGCGTTCTTTACCCAGCCGTTGGCCGACGGCTGGGCCTTCTGTGGGGCAAGGCGGGAGCCCGCTGCCCGGATAGGAGAGGACAAAGACGAGCTTGGCCCCTATCGTGGGGCAAGTTTTGTTCTGGGTGAGGCCTGTACGCGGGCGTGCGGTCGATGCGGTAGTTATGGCTCCATGCCACAATCCCAGACCGCTGTAGATTGGGGGACCATCGGCCTTGCGGCGCCCTGGCAGGCACGCTAGAATGGGCGCCAGATGATCGTACCGTCCGATATGTGTGGCAGAAGGAGGCACGCTATGGCATCGCTGCATGGCATCATCCCACCCATGACGACCCCGTTCGATGCGGCCGGGGAGATCGATCTGGATCTCCTGCGCGCCGACGTCAAATACCTCATCGAGGAGGGCGGCGTACACGGCCTGGCTGTGGGAGGCAGCACCGGCGAAGGCCACACCCTCAGTGCTGAGGAATTGCATCTGGCGGTGAGGGCCGCCGTTGACGAGGCGGAGGGGCGTGTTCCCATTATTGCGGGCATCATCGTAGATAGTACCCATCGGGCCATCGAGTATGGGCGCGCTGTGGCGGATCTGGACGTGGCTGCGTTGCAGGTTACGCCGGTGCATTACCTGTTCAAGCCCGACGATGAGGCGATGATGGGCTTTTTCCGCGAGCTGACAGAGACCCTGGGGCTGCCGGTATTGGTGTACAATGTGGTGCCCTGGTCGTATTGCTCCCCCGAACTGCTCACGCGGCTGATCACGCAGGTAGAGGGTGTGATCGGCGTCAAGCAAAGCGCCTCCGACCTGCGAGCCCTGGCCGATCTGATGCTGATGCTGGATGATCGGGGAGTGATCTTGTCGGCGGTAGACGCCCTACTCTATCCGTCGTTCGCCCTGGGCGCCCATGGGGCCATCGCCGCCATATTGACGGCCGTACCCCAGCTTTGCGTGGAGCTTTGGGACGCGGTACAGTCGGGCGACCATGCCACGGCGCTGCATCTGCATCGGCGGCTGTTGGCGTTCTGGCACGCCCTATCGGCCGACAATCTGCCCGCCAATGTCAAGTATGCCATGGAGCTACAGGGACGACCCGCCGGTTTGCCGCGTGCGCCCATGCCTGCCAGCTCGCCCGCACAGCAGGCGGCGATTCGCGACGCACTAGGGTAGACAGGCGTGATAGCTGGCTAGAGTTATGCCCGGAACGGGACAAGAGTTCGCCGAAAACGAGGGTAAGCACTATAATTGGTAGAGGGGCGGTGGCGGAATGGCAGACGCTGCGGACTTAAAATCCGCTGGCCGCAAGGCCGTGAGGGTTCGACCCCCTCTCGCCCCAT
>SLPC01000206.1 GCA_007132185.1 Anaerolineae bacterium
CGCGTGAGCTCGGATTGTGCCGGAATACTGCGAGTGCTATACTGGAGTTGTTCCCTCATATGTCCCAGACGATCGGGAGGGATCAGATGCTGAGCCCAGGCGATACGCTGGTCGAAAAGTACAGGATCAAAGCGGTCATTGGCCAGGGGGCCTTTGGCCAGGTCTACCTGGGTTATGACATTGGTATGGATCGCCCGGTGGCCATCAAAGAGCTGCTCGGTCCCTCGGCTGATACCTCTCTGGACGAATGGCAGATCCACCAACGCCGCTTTACCAAAGAGGCCCGCGTCGTCAGCCGTGTGATACATCCCAACATCGTGGCCACCCATGCGCTAGAGAGTGGCGACGACGGTTTCGATGACAGTGCTGGCAACCTCTATCTGATCAGCGAATATCTCGAGGGCGGCAGTCTGCGAGAGATGATCGATGCCGGGCCGCTGGATGTGGATCGCGCTGTCGAGATCGCCCTGGATATCGGCCAGGCCATTCAGGCCATCTATCGTTACGATATTGTGCATCGCGACATCAAGCCCAGCAACATTCTGCTGGACGGCGATGGCCGCGCCAAGCTGACCGATTTCGGTGTGGCCCAGGTGGGGCGCGAGTCGCATCGCACGCAGGAAAATGCCGTGCATCCGGGTACCCCGGCCTACAAGTCGCCCGAGCAAGCCACGAGCACAGGATATCTGGACCAACGCTCCGATCTCTACGCGTTGGGCCTCGTGTTGTACGAGATGCTCACTGGGGCACTGTATGTCCGCAACCGTGTGCCGCCTCATCGTCTGAACCCCGAGGTGCCACTGGCCTTGAGTCGAGTCGTGCTCAAGGTGCTGGAGCAAGATCCCGCCCAGCGATACCAATCCGCCGAGGCGTTCTGCCGCGATCTGGAGCGGGTGCGCGACCAGGATACCCTCGGGCAGATGGACATCCTGGTACAGGGAATATCAAGCCGCGGGCTCATGACCGCTGGCGGCGTGGTCTGCGTCCTGCTCATCCTGTTCAGCCTCGTTCGCATCAGTAGCGCCCTACACAGTTTGTCCGCTCTTGCCGAGGCAGTTCCGGCCTTGGCTGAGGATACTGAATCGGTAGAGGCAGTACTGGCTTTGCTGCCCCCCTCGGAGGAGATACGCCAGGCGCTCATGCCTGGCGACGCAGCCCAGCCACAAGAGACTGTGGCAGAGGCTATGCCCACCCAGGATGTCGAACCGTCTATCCAGGAAGAGCAGCTCCTTCCGGGCGCCATCTCTATCGGCGAGCAACAGCACCGCGTGTTTGACCGCGAGGGTATCACGCACAGTGTCGTCTTTCGCGTCAAGGCAGGGGAGAGCTATCTGGTCTCGACCAGCAATCTTGCCATTGGTGTGGACACGCGCTTGGAGGTAGCGGTAGATGATCGCGTGCTAGTGAACGATGATGTCGCGCCGGGGACCCTGGCGTCGCAGATAGGCTTTACTGCTTTGGGAGATGGAACGGCACAGGTGACGGTATACAATCAGGATCAGTTTGGCCCTGATCGAACCTACTCTTTGAGCGTGATCGCCTTGGAGCCAACGCCCACGCCCGTCCCGCCCCTGGCTACCGAGCCGACAGCTACGCCCGCGCCGGCCGTTGGGCAGCCGTCACCTGTCTCGCATACGGCCACGCCACGCCCAACTTTTCCGCTTCGTCCCACTTGGACGCCTATTGCGGGTGCTACCTCTACGCCTACGCCGACCGTGATGCCGTCGCCGACCTGGACGCCTCGCCCGACCTGGACGCTGGTGCCCACCTGGACGCCCACCCCGCTTGTTGCGGCGACGCCCACGCCCACAGTTACAAGTACCGTGACGCCTACGATGTCCCCAACGCTGACGGCGACCCCTACGGGTACAATGCTGCCCACCTATACCCCAACGCCCGTGGCGACTCTGGTGCCAACTGAGGTACCCACGGCGACCCCAGAGCCCACACCGACGGCCACCGAAATCCCTGTGGGGCCGACGCCGCTACCGACCGCCGATCCGGGCCCTCCTGGCCACTAGGCCGTTGGAGAGAGATCGCAAGGGGCAGAGACAGCCGTCTGAGCAGGGCGAAACATCAGTAGGAGAGTACTGTTGTGGAGAAGAGCGAGACCCCGGTCAGATTGAGGTCAACCAGCATTGGTCGTAAGTAAAGGGAGGGGATGGTAGCGTAGCCCGGCCCTTATTTGTGGGATTCTTGTTGCTCAGCGGCCTCTTGTAACAATTCTGTGACACGCATCTCTGCGTCATCCAGCTTGTTGCCGCAATGGACGGCGAGCTCCACGCCCTGTTCGTAAAGGGCTATCGACTCCTCAAGACTCAGAGTTCCATCCTCCAAGCGCTTGATCACTTCTTCTAGCCGATCGTACGAATCCTCAAAGCTCAGCGAGCGGACGTCTTGCGCCTTCATGGTAGTTTTGTCTCCCCCTTGTCACGTGATTCGCCTTTGAACTCGACATCTGTATGGGCGCGGACACCCTCGACGCTCGCATCCACCTCTCCATTGTACAGGTGGATGCGCACCGTATCCAAAGGGCGCACCTGCGCCACGCTACTAACCCGTAGGCCTGTAGCGCGATGTTCCATAATGGCATAGCCCCGCCCAAGCACGCTCATGGGGCTCAGCGCTTGCAGCCAGGCCGAGCAATTCGCGACCGCTGCGCGTCCGGCGCTGATTCGCTGCGTTTGGGAGCGCTCCATCCGGCTGATGGCTTGATCCAGGCGCTGCCTCTGCTCCGAGATCATACGCCGTGGATCATGCAACCGCAGGATGTGCTCACGCTGCGCCAAGTCGCGACCGAGATCGTCCAGTCGACGGCCAATAACTGTGTTCAACTCTGTTAATGTCAGACTTATCTGCTCTCGCAGGGCGTCTCCATCGGGGGTGACAGCGGCAGCAGCCGCTGAAGGCGTTGGTGCCCGTAGATCGGCCACCAGATCCGTGATGGTCACGTCCGTTTCATGTCCCACACCGGACACAACAGGAACCCGCGACGCTGCCAGCGCGCGGGCGACTCGCTCATCATTAAAGGCCCACAGGTCTTCCAGGGAGCCGCCACCACGCCCCACAATCATGACGTCAATGTCCGGCTCTTGGTTTATCCGGCGGATAGCCCGTACAATCTGTTCGGGCGCCTGAACTCCCTGTACCTGCGTAGAAACGAGTACCAACTCGGCGATCGGATAGCGCTGCTGAATCACTCGTGTGATATCGCGCCACGCTGCCCCATCGCGTGAACTAACAATGCCAATGCGCCGCGGCCACTTGGGCAAGGGCCGCTTGCGCTCGGCGGCAAAGAGTCCTTCCGCCTCGAGTTGCGCCTGTAGCCGTCTGAACGCTTCCCAGAGTTCGCCTTCCCCGGCGGGCTCAAAGCTCTCTGTGTAGAACTGGTAGGCTCCCCCACGCTCATAGACCGAAACGGAGCCAAAGGCGCTGACCAGGTCACCCTGGCTAGGCAGCCAGTTCTGGCGTATCGCCGCACTGCGCCACATGACAGCGCGCAACTCGCATTCACTATCTTTGAGAGTAAAGTAACAATGCCCAGATGTAGCCCGCTGAAAGTTGGAGATCTCGCCTCTGATCCAAAAGTCTCTCAGCTCCGAGTCGCCATCTATCAGGGTCTTGATCTGTCTCGTTACCTCACTCACCGATCTTGCCCACATGCGGGCATTATAGCATATTTCGCCCGTCGTGGAAACGTTCGATATGGGCGAATTTACCGGGCATTTACGCACGGGAAACAATACCGTACCCTTTCTGGAAGGTTGCTATGGGCGTGGACGCGGGGTATCATTATGAGGATATACTGCTTGCTACAGACCCCATGCGCAAGCCCGCAGAGTGGAGGCATTCACTATTACGCATCTGGCCAAGAGCGCACAGTCTCGTATACCCGCACAGCTCCGTCGGTTGGCGCCCTTTGCCAACCTGGATGATGCATCGTTGGCAGCTCTCTCAAGCATCAGTTCGGTGCGGCGCTTTGACAATGGCGAAATCATGATGCTGGAGGGCGATAGCGACACGCCGGCTTTTTTTGTGTTGCGCGGGGCCGTGCGGGTGTTTCGTACCAACCTGGAGGGCCGTGAGCAGACCCTGATCATCCTGCGCGAGGGGGAAGGCATGAACCTACCCGCCGCCTTTGCCGACTCCCGGGCCACATCGGCCAGCGCGGCGGCGGTGGGGGAGGTCGAGGTGCTGATGATCGGCCTGGATGGCCTAAGGGATGTGACGCGCCAGCATGTGCGCATTGCCGAGGCCATCCTCCGCCATCTGAGCAACAGGCTCCAGCATCTGAGCAGCCTCGTATATGACCTCAGCCTCCTCAGTGTGCGTGCCCGTCTCGCCCGTTTTCTGCTGGCGCAGAGCCGGGAGCCGACGGATGGTCCTGTGCGTTGGACCCACGCCCAGATTGCGGCGCGCATCGGAACGGTACGGGTCGTGGTCAGTCGGACGCTCTCGTCGCTGGCCGATGAGGGCGTCGTGCGCCTGAACCGCCAACGTATCGAGGTCGTCGATCCGGATGCGCTCGCTGAGATAGCCGAGACCTGATGCTGCGTTCTTTGTTCGTTTACGATCCCTCATCTGTAACCAAGGTCACGGTAATCGTCGATATAATGTGTCATGATAGAGCAAGAGGTGAACCATGACCAACCAATCATTGCCGACGCTCTATCCGACACGTTGTACGGCCTGTGGTCTCTGTCTCGTCGCTTGCGCCGAAGGGGTGTTGGCGCTGCAGGCTGGGTGTCCTGTGGTGGTGCAGCCCCAGGCCTGTACCTATTGCGGTGCCTGCGAGCAGGTCTGTCCCACGGAGGCCGTAGAGTTGTACTATGAGATCGTGCTCGCACCAGAAGCTGATCCCGGAACCGACTAGCTCGATGCGATCATAACGCAGAAAGGAAACGAACCATGACTGATACGAGTCTGATCAAGAATATACCCTTTTCTGAGGCGGTTGAACTTGGCGATCTGGTGGCTTATCAGCCCGGCCAGGTGGTGAGCCGCACCATATCTCAGACCCCCACCGTCAGCATTACCCTGTTCGCTCTGGATGCGGGCGAGGCGATCAGCACCCATGTCACAGTAGGCGACGCATTGGTATATGTCCTCGATGGCGAGGCGTTGCTGGAGATCGGGGATGCCCGGGTGCCGACAGCCAAGGGCCAGGCCACCGTGATGCCCTCCGAGGTCCCCCATGCCCTCTATGCGGAGCAGCGGTTCAAGATGCTGCTGGTGGTGGTCAAGGGCTAGGTCCTGTTTGCGCAAGCTACGCTAGTGCGCATCTTCCTGCCTCATGAGCAAACGGCGTAACGGTGTCCCGTGGCGTGACCTGCCTGAGCGGTATGGTCATGACAGACGCTGGCAAGTCGGGTTTCGCCCTTGTGAAACGTGCTCTTGGCTATCGAACCATGCCGATTATCGTTTCTATCGTGGTCTGGCTGCATGATGCAAACAGATCTCAGTACTCCTGTGCATGCTGGTGGATCGGGGATATGCTGCGACAGATTCCCGACCGGTGCTGGAAGAAAGCAGAACTAGCACAACCGAGGGGCATCTGGGACAAGATCACTTTAGCCTTATGAATCGCGGGAACTATGATATTGCAGGTATGCTGCATCCAGAACCCAGCTTCTGCGGATGCCAGTTCGTACGCTCATAAGCTCGTCCCTACCCATGCCACAGCTACCACCTTTCTCTGGTAGAATGGGGAATAGAGAAGACACATATGACGGATCAACAGAATGAGCAGGAACAAGAGCAGGCCCAGCTCAGGGTAAAGATCGGCGGCATGAGCTGCTCTTTTTGCTCCGAGACGATCCGCAAGGCCTATGCGCAGACCGAGGGCGTCGACGAGGCCCACGTCAGTCTCGCCCACGAAGAAGCCCTCATTCGCTACAATCCCCACAAGCGCACGGCGACCGAGCTGCGTGACACCCTGCGCAGCCTTGGCTATTCGGTGCGTGATCCCGACAAGGTGCGAGCCTACGAGGAGCAGCAGGAGGAGCTGCGCGCTGAACGCTGGCGGCTAGCCATCGCCGGGGTCTTTACTGGCATTGCCGCGATGCTCATGATCCTGATGTGGGTGGGTATTCGCCAGCCCTGGTTCCTGTGGCCCATGCTCGCTCTCGCCCTGGGCACTGTCTTTGGCCCCGGCTGGCATATCCTGAGCATGGCCTACCAATCACTGCGGCGAGGCATTCTCAACCAGCACGTTCTGCTCGAGTTCGCCGCCTTTGCCGGGCTCACCGGCGGTCTGATAGGGTGGATCGGCGGCAACGTCCTTGGTGTCACCGCCCTGGCGCAGTTCCCAATTCCCGAGTTCTTTGGCGTGGCTACCTTTGTCACCAGCTACCATATCCTCTCGGGCTACACGGCTCAACTGGTCCGCGCACGCGCTTCGGAGGCCGTCCACAAGCTGCTGGATCTACAGCCAAAGACCGCCCGGCTGATTCGTGACGGCAAAGAGATCGAGCTGTCCACAGAGCAACTCGTCCCCGGGGACCAGATCCGCGTGCGTCCCGGCGAAAGCATCCCTGTCGATGGCGTTGTCCAGCTTGGAACGTCGACCATTGATGAGAGCATTGTGACCGGCGAGTACTTGCCCGAGGAAAAGACCGTCGGCGATGAGGTAATCGGTGGATCCGTCAATCAGACCGGCAGTCTCGTCATCGAGGTGACGAGGGTGGGAGAAGAGAGCTTTTTACAGCGGGTCGCCCGCTATATCGAAGAGGCGCGGGCGATGAAGCCCAACATCCTCCAGTTGGTCGACACTATCCTCAGATATTATGTCCCCGGCGTGATGGCCTTTGGCGCCCTGGCCTTCTTTATCTGGACTGTGGGTGCCTGGGCGGTGACCGGCGAGCCCAACTGGACTCGCGCCATCTTTGCAACGTTGGCCGTCTTTGTCATGGGTTACCCCTGTGCGCTGGGGATGGCCACGCCCTTGGCCATGATCCGGGGCGGCCAGGAAGCCGCCGAGCGTGGGATTCTCATGCGGTCGGCCCAGGCTTTCCAAGTCCTCAAGGACGTCGAGCAGGTGATCTTTGACAAGACAGGCACTCTCACCAAAGGCGAACCCCGCGTGGTTGACCTGGTCCCGGCGGAGACCACCGACGTCACAATCCTCTTGCGCTGGGGCGCGGCAGCGGAGCTGCCCTCGGAGCACCCCCTGGCACAGGCCGTGGTTCGCCGTGCTGAGCGTGAGCAGATCGCAATACCTGCCATAGAAGATTTCACAGCGACTCCGGGGATGGGCGTTCGTGCGACCCTGGACGGTCGCACGTTGCGAGTGGGCAGCCTGCGCTACCTGTCAAAGGCGGGTGTGGCGACCGAGAACCTGCAAGATCAGCCTCATGCGCTGGAGGCAGACGGCAAGACAGTGATTGGGGTTGCCGCCGACGAGGAATTGATCGGGTTGATGGCTATCACCGACACGCTCAAGCCCGACGCAGCAGCAGCGATTGGCCAGCTAGAGGCGCTGGGATTGAGATCGGTGATGATGACCGGCGATAACCGGCGCACGGCCCAGGCTGTGGCCAAAGAGCTGGGCATCGAACGGGTTCTGGCGGAAGTGCTACCCGACGAAAAGGCAGCGGAGGTTCGACGGCTCCAGGATCGGCAGATTCGGGTTGCCATGGTGGGAGACGGCATTAACGATGCTCCGGCCTTGATGCAGGCCGATGTGGGCATCGCCGTCGGCGCGGGCACCGACATCGCCATCGAGTCCTCTGACGTCGTCTTGATCGGAGAGCGACTCACCGCCGTCGTCGATATATACCAGATTGGGCGCCGCGCCTACAGCAAGACGGTCCAGAATCTCGTTATTGCCTTTTTTTTCAACGGCATCGGCGTGCCGGCAGCCGTGACCGGTCTGGTGCATCCCATCTGGGCGATGGTGGCGATGTTGGCGAGCGTAAGCGCGGTCCTTATCAACTCTTATCTCGGGCGCCTGGTGTCGGACCGAGGAGAGGAGGAGAGCGCCGTGCACGACCTGACGCTGCATGTTCCGTCCATACACTGCCAGGGCTGCTTGACTGCTATTACCCAGGCACTCGCTAACCTGCCCGAGGTCAAAGCCGTCGAGGGTGACCTCGACGAAAAGACTGTCACTGTTACCTACAGTGGCGGTCAGGAAACTCCCGATCGGATTCGCCACGCGATCAATGAGGCCGGTTTCCCCGTGGGGTAGTGATCTCGCAGCGCCTCAACAGTCTAGTCTGCCACAGGATGACGCGATCAGACCGAGACAGAAGGATCAATGCGATGGTCCTCAATGATGTCTCTTGATGCCCACGCGTCAGCGCCCCCTGGCGTGACCTGCCAGAGCGGTATGGTCATGACAGATGTTGGCAAGTCGGGTTTCGCCCTTGTGAAACGTGCTCTTGGCTATCCAGCTATTAGGGCTATGGCTTCTACCCCAGTCTGACGCCAAGATACAGAGACACCATTGCTCTACCATCTAGGGCCTTTGCACAGCCTGTGGGCGTGAACTAGAATAGCCTCATGATCGCTAATGAGTAGCAAAGGGAGCAGCGAGATGAGCACCTCACGCGAACGCGTCCGGGCAGCGCTAGAGCACCGCCAGCCCGACAGGGTACCACTGGACTTGGGGAGCAGCGCCGTTACCGGCATCATGGCTTCGGCCCTCTACCGGTTGCGGGGCGCCCTGGGTCTCGAGGAGTGTCGGGTGCACGTGCACGAGCCCTATCAGATGCTGGGCCGCGTGGACGACGATGTGCTGGATGCCCTCGGGGTGGATGTGATCGGCCTGCAGGATGACAACACCATGTTCGGTTTCCCGGCTCGCGACTGGAAGCCGTTCACCCTGCATGACGGCACGCCTGTATGGGTGCCCGGCCTGTTCAACACCGAACCCGCGTCTGATGGCAGTCTCTATCAGTACCCACGGGGAGACCGTGACGCAGCCCCCTCAGGGCGCATGCCGCCCGATGGCTACTATCATGACGCCATCGAGCGACAGCAGTCCTACGACGAGGCCGCTCTTGATCCCGAGGAGTGGGTCGAAGGGATGTACGCCGTCTATACCGACGAGCAGGTCCGCACGTTGGAGGAGCGCGCCAAGGCTCTCTATGACAGCACATCGCGGGCGATCCTGGGGAATTTCGGCAGCGCCGGCTTTGGCGATATCGCCCATGTGCCCGGCCTGGCCATTCGCGAGCCCCGTGGGATTCGCGCCGTCGCCGACTGGTATATGGCCACGGCGTTGCACCCCGAGTACGTGCGGGGCATCTTTGACCGGCAGCTCGAGATCGCCCTTCAGAACTTGGAGCTCTACCAGCAAGCCGTGGGTGACAGAATCATCGCGATCTTTCTTAGCGGCACCGACTTTGGCGCCCAACATGGTTCCTTTATCGCCCCGCGGGCCTACCGTGAGCTGTTCAAGCCCTATCACCAGGCCGTCAACGCCTGGGTGCACGAGCACACCCCCTGGAAGACCTTTTATCATAGCTGTGGTTCGATGACGGCCCTGTACGATGACATGATCGAGGCGGGCGTGGATATCGTCAACCCGGTGCAGATCTCGGCAGCGGGGATGGAGCCCCGGGCGCTCAAGGAGCGCTGGGGGGACCGGCTCGTACTCTGGGGTGCCGGTGTAGACACACAGCAGGTGCTGCCCTTTGGCTCGCCTGATCAGGTGGCCGAGCATGTGCGTGAGAATGTACGCGTGCTAGGACAAGGGGGTGGATTCGTGTTCAATGCGATACACAACATCCAGGCAGCGGTGCCGACAGAGAATCTGGTGGCGCTGTTTGAGGCCTTTGAGGAGGCACGCTAGCTGTGAGTGGCACAGATCTTGGCCGCATAAAAGGCCCGATTTGCCGAAATCGGCCGCCCATATCACAATAAGAGGCGAGCGGGCCTATTGGCCTGACCATCATGTTCTGCCCCGGTAGCTCAGTTGGATAGAGCAACTGCCTTCTAAGCAGTGGGTCCCGGGTTCGAATCCTGGCCGGGGCACAATATATAGTGGTTTTC
>SLPC01000134.1 GCA_007132185.1 Anaerolineae bacterium
ACGGAACATCAGCGCCGCATAGGGGCCGTCCTTGCGCTGGCATTCGAGACGCTGGCCGCGCAGGGCTCTGACCTGGTGCGTCTGCTGGCCCACGATCCCGAGCTGTTGGCCCGCGCGCGAGCATGCGCCCCTGATAGCGACACCTGGCCCGCGCGACTGGAAGCCTCGATGACCCGGGTGGAGGACTCTGCCGCCAAGCCGCAACCCACCGCGCTATGCGAGCAGTTGACGCGCGTATTGCGTACCATAGCCCGCAATCGCCCTCTGCTTGTGATCCTTGATGATCTCCAGTGGGCCGATGCTCCCTCGCTGGACATGCTCTTTTACCTGGGGCGCCACCTCGATACGAGTCATATCCTGATCTTGGGCGCCTATCGCGATGGGCCCGGCCGGGCGCCCGCTCTTGGATCGCATGCGGTACAGAGTATCGCCGACGAGTTCCAGCGTCAGTGGGGAGACGTCCGGGTAGACCTGGCCGAGATCGACGGTCGTCGTTTTGTGGATGCTTACCTGGATAGTTGGCCGAACCGCCTGGAATCGTCATTCCGTCAGACTCTGGCGGATCATACCGGTGGCAACCCGCTCTTTACGGTCGAGTTAGTGCGCGCGATGCAAGAGCGCGGCGATCTGATACGCGACGGAAACGGTCGGTGGACCGAGGGACCACGTCTGGCGTGGGAGTGGCTGCCGCCCCGCGCTGAAGGGGCAATCTCGCAACGCATTGGACAGCTTACCGATGCCCAGCAAGAGCTGCTGGAGGCGGCCAGCGTCGAGGGGGAGCAGTTCCACGCCGAGGTATTGGCGCGGGCACTGGGGCTCTCGACCCAATCGGTCATCGGGGTCTTGAGCGGGCCGCTGGGTCGGCAGGCGCATCTCGTGGCAGCGCAGAGTCTGGCACGAGTCTGTGATCAAGAGTGGGCGCGCTACCGTTTCCGCCACAACATGTTCCAGAGCTACCTGTATGGGCGCCTCGATCCGATTGCCCGCGCACACCTGCATGAGGCAGTGGCAACCGCCCTTGAGGAGTTGGGTGGCGAGCAAGCACCCCAATTAGCGGGCAAGCTTGCCTGGCACTTGGAAGAGGCTGGGCAGGGAGGCCGGGCAGCAAGATACCTGTTAGAGGCGGGGCGACAGGCCGCCCGCCTTGGCGCAGATGGCCAGGCCACCGCCTGCTTCGAACGCGCCCTGGGCCTGCTGCAACAGATGCCCTCGATCACAGAGTGGGCCAAGCTGGAGCTTGCCCTACAGATGGCTCTGGATGGTGCCGTGCTGTCTGGTGTGGGATGGGGCGCAGCCAAGCGGCTGGGGCCTCTGAGCAGGGCTTACCAGTTGGGGCAGCAGATAGGCCAATCCAGCCCGGCCGCGCTCTATGCCGTACAGGCGCTGGCCGATCTGAGCGTGGCTCAGAATGACTCAGAGAGTGCCATCCGGCTTGTTGGGCAGCTCTTGCAGGCTGGCGAACAACTGGACGAGCCGCTGTACGTAGCCTCTGCCCATACGATGCTGGCTTTTTTGGCTGCCAAGCGAGGAGACCTGGACGCATCATGGGAGCATGTGTCCAAGACGCTGGCTTTTTTTGCGAACCCCCCGCGCGAACTCACGGAAGAGGAGGTCCGGCCCCTGCGGCCCCAGGTTGATGTCCTGGCAATGATGTTGCTTCTCGCTAGAGGCCAACTGGACAGGGCCAAGGCGATGATCGAACGCACCCTGGCATCAGGGACCATGGCCACGCCACGCAGCACTGCGACGCTTCAGATCATGGCGGCCTATCAATATGCCTTGCGCCATGATGATCGCTTGGCCCGTGAATGGGCCGAGCGAGGGCTCGAGACCCTTCGAGACAGGGGATCGCCCGAGATACGAGCGTGGGGAGAGGTCGTGCTGGGCTGGGCAGAGGCAAGATCAGGCGAGAACAAGCATGGCATCGATCGGATCGTGGCTGCCCTGGACGCCCAGTCGTGGAAGAGCGCTGCGCCTGTGCGATGTCCGCAGATGATCTTTTTGACCGAAGCTTACCTGGCGGCTGGAGAGACGGAAAAGGCGGCCCAGGTCGTTGAGGAAGCGCTGCAGGAGATCGAGCAGACTGACTCGCGCTTTTTCGAGTCCGAGCTAACACGACTGTACGGAGAGATTCTCCTCCAGGACGAGTACGCCGATGATTGCGGCATCGCGCAGAGAGGCGAGGCATGCTTCCGACGCGCCGTGGAGATCACGCAGCAGCAGGGGGCCCCGTTTTGGGAGCTGCGCGCGACGACGAGCCTGGCACGGCTCTGGGCGCAGACGGACCGGCGCAGAGAGGCGGTTGATGCGTTACATACCATCCTTGGCGCGTTCACCGAAGGATTCGATGCCCCCGACCTGGTGGATGCCGCGACGCTCCTTGCCGATCTCGAGGCCGACGCAAGCAGAGCCAGTTGACCCTCGTATCAACGTTGACGTCGCCGCATCAGCCACGTCTCCTACAGCCGTATCCATCCTCGCAGCAGCATCGGGCACAAGCAAAGAGCGCCCTCGCCGTCAGGCATAGTGATCGGATCAGCACGGCGCCCACCCCATACATCCTCTACCCGCAGAACTCGCGCTCCGCGCCTGGGCAACGCTAGCTGGGAACACGATCACGTTCAGGCAGCTCTATCGCAAGCAAGCGTTCGGCCTGGGCGGGCAAAGCAGCCGTCACATTCTCTGCCAGGTCCTGCGACATGACCATATATCTTATAACTCGACTTAAAGTGTATTTTTTGAGGAAAGAATGTGGATTTTCGCCGAACTTGTCCAAAGATTATGGAAATCTATTGACAGACACCAGAGATCATGCTAGCCTTTACATGAACGCGATGTACACATGCTGAGAAATCTGTTTTGGATAAAAGAGTGCGCATTTTGGCTGAACTTGCCCAAAGATTATGGAAATCCATTGACAGGCGCCAGGGATTATGATAGCCTTTACTTGAGTGCTTATTGAATCCAGCAGAAAAGCTCAACCCCAGACTACTGGACGTGATAGCAGCTACATTCCCTCTGTCCAAGGTCTGACCTTCCGTAGCCCACATGCTGTAACCTATGCATAGAGCAACATCACGACCGGAGCCATGCGACCAACGGCGCAGCCCGACGTAAGGCAACTAACAGTATTCACTAAGAAGCGTCTTTTCGAGAGTTATTACTAGCTAGCTCTCGTGGTAGGCGGCGTGCAGCATGACGTATTGTACGCAAGAAGAGACCCTTTCTGGTTCACTTGGCGGTTAACAGAAAGGGCCTCCACAAAAGATGGGGTGAACCACCTTTGCTTTACTATACAGTATCTCCGACTGTTCAGCAAATGCGGTTCACCCCGGTAAAGGGGGTGAGCACCGAAAGAGCCTGGCCGACGCTTTGATCATCGTTCAGTAAAGCATCGAACAGAAGGAGAATCTGACGTGAATACCAAGCGATTGTTTACGGTCATCATGGCTCTAGCCATGGTTCTGACCCTTGTAGTCCCCATCATGGCCGATAGCCACGTCCTTGAGGTCGAGACCACAGCCTTTGTGGAGCCTGGGGGAGCGGCAAACGCGCCCGAAGTCCTGGCGGCCTGGCAGTGGACCGAAGACGGTTTTCAGGAAGGCACTAGAGTCATGGCCAATCTGCACAGAGAAATACCCGGCACACCCGCCGAGACGAATATCTGTGTTTGGGCCGTGGTGACGGATCCCAACGGCATTGGCGATATCCAGGACGTCTTTTTCCGGACGCTGTATCCTTGGGGCGACTTGAAGATCCAGGTCCATATGGTCCCCGTGGTGGGCGAGGCGAACTGGATGGCGGCCAAGCAACTGGCAATCAACAGTGGTCAACTGACACCCGCAGAGTCGGCCATCCTGGACGAAATGCTCGAGAAGAACGTGGCGCTGATGTTCACCGGCTGCTGGATCTACCATACACACCAGAGTCCGGGCTGGTATACGACAAGGGTGACCGCGGTTGACATGGCTGGTAATGTCGGCCATCTCGACGTCTTGTTGGATATGTGGGGCGTCACTGCGTTAGGCATCGACTTTGATACGGTCGACTATGGCTCGATCGTGCCCGGCGCCGTCAAGTGGGTAGCCGGCAGCACAACCTGGGGTGACGGCCGACCGACCGTGTGGAACATGGGCAATACCCCCGCTGGTCTGCGGCTGCACAGCACGGCTATGGTGGGTGAAGTCTATCAGAAGCAGATCGTTGACTTTAATGTCCAGCTTCTCGGTCAGCACGTGATCTATCAGGCCAGCGAGTGGGTGACACTTGCGGGCCCGCTACTCCCGTGCGAGCTTGAGCAGATCGACTTTTCCATCCGCCCGCCGCTCGGAATCCCGGGCGACGTGTACAGCGGCTTCCTGCATCTGGAGATCTTTGCGCTCGACAACAACAACGGCTAGGCTAGCCTAGGCCAATGGTGTGCGGCCGAGGTTATCGGCCGCACACCACCCTAGACCGTGGACCTGGTTGGGTCTACACGTAGCTCACGCCCGATCCCCCTATCGTCACTGTGCGTTGCAAGGCACCCTTTTGATCCATAGGAGGCATATCTTGAGAGCCATACAACGAGGATTCGCTCTGCTGATCGTGGTGATCCTGTTCGGACTGGTCTTGGCGCCCAAGGTAATGGCCGGCGGAGGAATCGGCCTGGCGCCTGCCAGCATCGAGCTCAGCGACGCCATGCGCGGTGGCGAGTATGACCAAACGCTCGTACTATTTAATCCGGGCGATGGAGAGACCTACTATACCCTCGGCACCGAGGAAGGCGAAGCAGCCGCCTGGGTGAGCTATTACGAGCATGAAAGATCCGAAAGCCCGATCGAAGGGATCCTCGTGCCCGGCAACACTCACATGCCCATCATGGTGCGTTTCAACATTCCAGAAGAGGCTGCGAACCGCACCTATGAGGTGCGGCTCCTGGTGGAGGCCGCTCTCGCGCCCCCCGGGGCGGCAGCCCCAGGACCCAGGAAAGAGTCCCTCGGAGGCGCTGCCGTGACATTGCGTATCGCGTCTGACGTAACCATCCATGTAACCGGCACCCAGATTCTGACGGCCGACGTGACCAGTATCATGGTCGAGAATACCGAGGTGAACTACCCCCTGCGCACCACAATACATCTGCGCAACACCGGAAACGTAGACGCTCGGCCCGAGATTCAAGTAGAGGCCTGGCGCGATGAGCAACGGGTGAGAGAGTTTGTGTTTGCCGACGAGGTGCTCAAGCCTGGCGCCAACGCCGTCATTGTAGGTGAGGGCGATACAACGGGCATGGAAGACGGCGAGTACCTCGTCAAGGTCTCGGTGCGCCTGGGCGGCGAGGAGATCGGCTCCTACGAAGGAGAGGTCTCGCTGTTCCCTGTAGGGACCCTCACGCGTAGGGGGGATCTGGTGGCGTTAGAGATCGAGGGGGAGCCCTATGTCGGTCGGGTGCTCAGGATTCTTGGTACCTTTGCCAACATCGGGCAGATCGAGACCATGGCCCAGCTCATAGTAGAGGTCTACCGGGACGGCAGCCTGATAGGCATGGAGGAGGGCCGTGAGATCCGCGTGCTGCCCAAGCAGACCGAAGTAGTCAGGGCCTATTACGAGCTGAATGAGCCGGGAGACTATCAGTTCAAAGCCCACGTCTATTACGAGGGCAGAGTGACGGATACGACGGAATCAACTCTTCAGGTGACCTTTGCTCCATCACAGCACGAGCTTGCGAGAGATGGTCGCCCTGTAGCGATTCACAGCATACTGGAGCTACCATCGTTGATTGTGCAGGGAGACCGCCGTGCGCTCTATTTTGGCGTAGGTGTAACCCTGTTCATGTTGGCCCTGATCTGGACGGGCGTCTCGACGCTGGCTCAGCGCCGCAAGGGAGATCACAGCAAAGCATAGGGCAGATCGTGGTCCGTGATAGTACAGAATAGTGATAGCGGTTCGAGGCGCGTTGTCTTTGGCCGCACAGGGAGACAATCATGACTCCTGATAGCGGATCTGGATTGCAGATAACAAAACAAGGGCGTTTGCTGCTGCGCCTGTGCGTGGCCATCCTGCTGGTGAGCCAGTTGATCTTGGTCCCCATGGCGCAATATGCCTTCCAGGGCGTTCTTACAGCACATGCAGAAACACAGGCCGACGGAGAGGGGGGCGAGGATCCAGTCGAGATGGGCGAGGAAGGATCTGCGCCGGAGCCAACCGTGGAGCCAGCACCAGAGCCGACAGCACAGCCGACACCAGTGCCAACAGCCGAGCCGACGGCAGAACCGACTCCGATGCCGACAGCAGAGCCTACGGCAGCGCCGCCGACGGCCACGCCCAGCCCCACACCCCTATCATGCCTGGACGCGAGATTACTGGCCATGTGGGTGCTGCCCGATCAGCCCGGTGCGCAGCCAAGGCCAGGAGAAACTGTGAAAGCCTGGGTGGTAACCAGAAAGGCCGACGGGATGTCCACCCATGGCGGACTGTTTTCCGCGAACGGGGCTCACGTCGCAACGCTGACATACGAGTCCATATTAGACCCAGGAGCGATCCAATCGGCGTCTCAGACCGCGGCAAATGCGGGGCTATTGGACAAAGGCCAGCTTCAGCAGATAAGAGCCGCCATCAAGGCCGGTCAGGTACAAGCAGCGCGCAGCATCTTGGTGATACCGCGAGGGAACGGCACCCCAGGTGTAGACGAGTATTACACAGTTACGGCCCGAGTTTCTGGGGACCCTGCCTGCCCCGAACTGGATGCCGACGTCACTATACAGGTGCGTGGTCCCGATCCTACGCCCACGCCGATACCGACCGCCACGCCCGAGCCGACGCCAACCGCCACGGCCACATCGTCACCCACGGCCACCTATACCCCAACCGCCACGGCCACATCGTCACCCACGGCCACGCTGACGCCAACGCCGACGGCGACGGCCACGCGGACGGCCACGCCCACTCGAACCGCTACGGCAACGCCGACATTCACGCTGACGCCAACCGCCACACAAACAGCAACGCCCAGGCCCACGCGGACGGCCACGCTGACGCCCACGGCCACAGTTTCGCCGGAGCCTACCGGGGCGCTGGCGCCGACCCAAACTGTGCAGCCCACGCCTACCGAGACCCCGACCCCGATGGGCACCGCTACAGTGGAGCCCACTGTGACGCCAGAGCTCACGCCAACAGCAGAGGACATGACACCGGTTCCCGAGCCAAGCCCAACGGACACCCAGACAATAGAGCCAAGTGAGCCACCCCGGCTGGTGCCCCGACCTACCGATCAGACGATCGGTACGCCCACCCCCACCCCACCCGCTGACTCGGAGGAGGTGTGTGAGCCCGATGCCATCCTGGCATTCTGGCTGCTGCCTGATGACGATCCCGCCTTGGGTGGCATGCAGATTGTACCGCTGCCGGGGGCCACGCGAGAGGTCCAGGTATGGGTGCTTGTACGCACGCAGCAAAGAGCGACAGCCACTGCCGAGTGGTTCAGGAAGGATGGGGGCTCTATGGGCACGGCGCCGTTGAGTGTCGCTTCGTGGGAGGCGGCTGAACAAGCCCTGAGGAAGGGGGCCGCCAGCGGGGCACTGAGTGACGAGGATCTAGCGGTCATTGAAGATGCCCGTATGATGCAAGAGGCTCTCGCCTATACAGGAGCGCTCACCCTGCGGCCCAGCGATCCCGCCGGTGACTATGATGTGGTAGCGAATGTAAGCAGGGGAGTGTGCAACTTTTTCTCGGCGGCCAGACGATTCCAGTACCTGCCGCTTTTGATCCTGGAGATCGACTTTAGCACGCTCCCCTTTGGGCATGTAGCGCCAAACGAGCAAGGCGTCATCTCGGGCGACACGATCTTTGCGCCGGGAGACGGACGGCCAACGATCCGTAACGCGGGCAATGTCGCTGGACGCCTGGAGGTTCTCTTTGAGCCCATGACCCTGGCCAATGGCTCGGGGCAGATCACCGAATGGGAGGTCACTGCCCTGGATGAGACGCTACATGTTCGGGCATGGGAGCCTGCGACCTTTGCGCGGATGCTCGATCCGGGTGCCGTGATAGCCATTGACATGGCGTTCACCGCCACGCCCCAGATGCCGGAAGGGGAGTATACGGGGCGCATGTCATTGATGCTGGTTCCATAGAGGACGGCACGCAGAACTGTTCGCCATAGATTGGCATGGTGCTATGCGCCATGCCAATTCTTGTGAATAGAGGAACGCAAGACAGAATACCCTCGAATGATAGGGGCGCTAGCCTCTGACCTCTGACGGCCTTGTATGCGCGCTGCAAGCAATGCAGGCATCATAGGGCAAAAACCCCTTTCCTCCGCAAGTTTTGGCTCCATACCGCTTGACTATAGAACTTTTGTTCTATATGCTGTTAGCAGAGGCGAGAAATGGGGCAAAAACGACGCAAACAACAACTCCAGACTACTGTGGCCGCCATCCAGGCGCGCTGGGGGCAACGCGCCCTCACCACGGCCCGCGAGCATGCGCCCCCCTCCGGCCTGTCCAGCGGCATTGCGGCGCTGGACGCCCTTCTGCCTCGTGGCGGGTTTCGCCGCGGGGGGATCAGCGAGCTCTGCGGTTATGGCACAGCGGGACATTTACCCATCGCCGCCCGGGTCCTGGCCCAGGCCCAGCAGGCTCACAGCCAGGTGGTGGCCGTAGACGCCGAGGGTAACCTTGATCTGGCTACAATGGCGCGCTGTGGCGTGCAAATGGAGAATCTGGCCATTTTGCGGGCCCAGGGTTTCGTCCATGCTCTGCAGATGACCACCGACCTTCTGCAGGCCGGGTTCGCCGGCGCGCTGCTCTTGGACCGGCTGCACGACCTGTACGTCCTGGCCGATGGCGAGACGCTGCAACGCCTGGAGCAGGCCCTGCGGGACTGGGGGCCGCTGCTGTCCCGCTCGGGCACGACACTGCTCTGGCTCACCGAGCTCTCGGCGCCGGGGCTCTATCCCGAGGGGCTGCCCCTGGCCTATGCCGCCAGCGTGCGGCTGCTGTGCCAGCGTCAGCGCTGGCTGACCCAGGGGCAGCGGGTAACCGGCTATGTTTCTCGGGTGACGCTGTGCAAGAACCGGGGCGGCAGCCCGGAGACCAGCTTGACGTTGCGCTTTTCACTGGCTTAGGAGACAGACAATGAATCGAACAAGAACATCACGTCGCATAGGCTGCCTGATCCTCTCGAACTGCACGCCCGTCATGAGTGAGAGATTGTGGGAATCTCTTTGCGCCCATAGCCCCGGCGTAGAGCGGATCGAGGGCGCCGGGCAGTTCTACTTAGACATTGGAAATGTCGCGCCCCGCTATGGCGACGAGGCAGGCTGGTGCCGCGCCGTGCTGAGCGAGACCCGCGCCCAGGGCCTGGTCGATGCGCGGCTGGGCGTGGCAGGGCACAAGTTTGCCGCCGAGGTCGCGGCCCGCATGGCCCCGCCCGAGCCCGGCTATCGGATCGCGGGAGCGTCCGACGCCCGCTTTCTGGCGCCCCTGCCTCTGGACGCGCTGCCCCTTTCCAACGATGTCCGGCGGCGCCTGCGGCTGCTGGGCATCGAGACCATGGGTAAGCTGGCGGCCCTGCCGGGGAGCGCCGTGGCCGAGCAGTTCGGCCCCGAGTCCCTGACCGCCTGGCGCTGGGCCCGGGGGCAGGACGAGCGCCCTGTGCTGGGTCGGCGCTGCCAGACCTACACCGCCAACCACCTTTTCGAGGCCCCCGAGACCCGCGTCCAGGGTCTGGTGGCCACGGCGGCGCACCTGGCCGAGCGTGCCCTGGCCGACCTACCGGTAGATCGGCGGGCCTGGGCCATCCGGCGGGTCACCCTGACCGCCCACACCGTCGAGGGCCAAGAGCTGTCTCACAGCGCCTGGCTGGGCGAAACCCCGGGGCCAAACACGCTGCGGGCGCTGC
>SLPC01000044.1 GCA_007132185.1 Anaerolineae bacterium
GAGGATCGATAGCAATCTGGGCTCGGAACGGACGACGCCATTCAGCACCACAACCAAATAGGTTATCGATTCGTCTGCCATATTGTCCCGCTCCCAGCAAAAAAAAAGAGCCGCCGGTCTCTGTACCAGCGGCCCGAAAAGCTAAAAGGTGCTTCCCTACGCTGGTATGACCCAGATCAGGTTAAGGGGTCGATGCCGCGCCATCCTCTCAGCCCGTGTGGGCTCCCCCAGCGATATTCCATTGTACCTTTATTATACGCCGCGCTCCCCGGAGCGGCAAACGCCCCAATTTAGCCAATGCGAACGGCTATCGGACTATGGTAATGGCGACACAGGGCGCCTGTGCACTAACTCATCCTAACCTGATATCACAAGAGCTCGTCCTCGGTGTCTTGGTCCACGGAGGTCACGCAAAGCTCGCCGATCTTGTCAAAGTGGTGTTGGTCATGGTACACGGCAATCTGCAATGATTGGATCAGGTTGACCCAGCCGATGGCGGTATCATAGAGCCAGACATGGCCCAGGATCCGCTCAGGCTTGTCGACGTAGAACTCACGAACCAGGTCATGGCCTTTGCTGAGGCGCTCAATGAGCGTGCCAAGGGCCAGCGAACGATCAGGGATATGTCGGGGCGCACACAAAAAGCCGACATAGTTTGGATAGCGGGGCCGGGAAAAGACATCATCGATCTCGACTGGGTAGGGACGGTTGCGGAGCAACCAGCCCACGGGGTAAAATGCCCGGTAGAAAAGCTCCAAGCGGCGCCTATAGCAGCGCAACCATGCGGTCAGATGATACAATTGCTCTCCGATGGACCATGTCTCTAGTGTTGGTGTGTCCCAGAGCTTGGCTGGTGCCGTGTCGTCCAGCATTTGCACAACGGTCTCAAGCTGCGCGTCCAACAGGTCCAGATATTCTCTAATTATGGATCCATCACTCATATTTGTGCCAGTTTCCTTGTGCGGCGGATGCGACGCATGGCTTCTGCGTGGTACTCGACCGGCATACGCAGCCTCCGCTTGTATTGACCTTGTGAGATAAGTTCATGACAGCACTCTTGACATATATGATAGTCGCTTCCACTCAATAGAGCAATGGTCTGACAGAGGAGAAAGCCGATGCCCACCCAGCCAACACTGCATACGGAACGCCTGATTCTGCGCCCCTTTGGATTGGCCGACGTCGACGTTGTGCAGGAGTTGGCCGGCGCCTATGAGGTGGCACTGAACACATCCAGCATATCGCATCCCTATCCCGAGGGTGCCGCCGCAATGTGGATTGGCACGCACCAGGCCCACTTTGATGCGGGCGACGCCATCCACTTTGCTGTTACCCGGCATAGGGGGGAGCACCTGATCGGGGCCATGGGACTGGGGATTAGACGCGACCATCGTCGCGCCGAGTTGGGGTATTGGATCGGCGTGCCGTACTGGGGGCAGGGTTATGCCACAGAGGCTGCCAGAGCTGTAATTGCCTATGGCTTTCGGGAAATCGATCTGCTACGCATTACGGCATCGCACTTTCGACGCAACCCGGCCTCGGGCCGCGTGATGCAAAAGGTGGGGATGACAAAAGAGGGATGCCTGCGGCATCATATTCTTCGCTGGGGGGGGCCCCAAGATCTGGTGTTGTATGGGATCTTGGCAGAGGAATGGTGGGCCACGCCCGACGCGGGGTCGCGTTAGGCTCCTGATCAGGCGTGGCGCAGGCCAGCGGCCTGGGAAACATGCTGTTGGCCATTGCCATAGAGGCCCGTCTTGATCTCGAGAATCTGGCGGCGCAACGTGTCGTCTTTCTCAAACAGGGCCGAGATCTTGTCAACGCCATAAAGGACCGTCGTGTGATCGCGGTTGCCCACCGCGCGGCCGATCTGCGGCAGTGAAAGCGACGTGAGGTCACGAATCAGGTACATGGCCACCTGGCGAGTCAGGGCGATATCTCGGCTGCGCCGTCGCCCCATTACATCCTCGACAGACACGGCAAAATAATCGGCTACAGCCGTGATGATGACCTCCGGCTCCAGGTGGCGGTGAGGTTGGGTCATGTCGCCCAGGGCGCGTTGGGCGGTCTGGATGGTCAGGGGTTCGCCCAACATGCGTGCTACCGCCAGCACCCGGGTCAGCGCTCCCTCCAGCTCGCGGATGTTACTCTGCACCTGCTGGGCCACAAACTCGAGCAATTTGGGTGAGAGCTGGATACCGCGGCTCTCGGCCTTGACGGCGAGAATGGCGATGCGCGTCTCTAGGTCGGGCGGCTGAATATCCGTCGTCAGCCCCCACTCGAAGCGAGAGCGCAGCCGTTCCTCCAGCCCGACAAAGGCCTTGGGGGGACGATCCGAAGAGAGCACAATTTGCCGATTGCGCTGATAGAGATCATTGAATGTGTGAAAGAACTCTTCCTGGGTGGCTTCTTTGTTGATCAAAAAGTGAATGTCATCCAGCAGCAGCACCTCTATACTGCGGTACTTGGCGCGAAAGTCCTCGGTGGTGCGGGTGCGGATCGAATTGATCATCTCGTTGGCAAAAGTCTCTGTGGACACATACAGGGTGCGGCGGCTGTCTTGCAGGGCGCGGTTGCCGATGGCGTGCAGAAGATGGGTCTTGCCCAGACCTACACCGCCATAGATGAACAGAGGATTGTAGGCGGTGCCGGGGTTTTCACCTACTGCCAGGCACCCGGCATGGGCCAGCCGATTCGATTGCCCCACGATAAAGTTGTCAAAAGCGTAGCGAGGGTTGACCTGCGATGCCTCACGATCTGGCCGTGTCAAGGGGATCTCGGGTTGTGACAGCGGGGGTAGATCGAGCACATTCTGATCTTGAGATTCAGAGCTATTGCGCTGTACCACAAAGCGGACGCTGATGGTGCGATGGGCGATCTCCGAGAGCGTCTTTTGAATGGCGCCATAGAGGCGGTTCTCGATCCAGTCCTTGGCATAGGCGGAATGAACGCCGACTACAAGAACTCCATCCTCGTGAGAGAGGCCCTTGGAGCGTGAGATCCACGTATCATAGCTCGGCTTGGAAAGCTGAAGCTGTAGTTGTTCCTGCGCAGTCCGCCAGAGTTGCTGTGCGTCCATTATGCTGCTCCCAGTTGATTGAGCCAGTCACTGACCGCCCTGTACGCTCCTTACAGAGGCCTGGCGTACACTGTCCCGGTCAGGTCGGAGCCACGAGTTGGGCGACTCGTCGTAAGGCGCAATCAATCGCATGCAGCCCGTGTCCGGTGACACAGTGCCGCGAAAAAGTTCTCATGTGGTACGAACTCGACCACGAGGTTGCCGCGGGGGGCGCTTCACGACGGGGGCGCTCTGGGCCAGGGCTTTCGTGATCAAGCCACGAGAGCAAGGGGGACCCCCTCTGGAGCATCGGGTCAAGTCTCTCGACTCATGCTTGCATATTAGCATCTCTCGGGCCTGGTGGCAAGAGGTGTCCGGATCTCCCCGGCGACAGCGAGCTTCAGGCCACACAGATGCACTACAGATTGTGTTACGACTGGGGCTGTCGTCTAGGACTTGTGGTGTGGCTGGGAGCGAGCTGCGCTTGTCTGTCAATGAAAAGCAGTCCAGGCTGCATCCTGGTCGATCATCGCAAGCGGTGCAGGTCTTGGGGCGCCAGGCCTGTCTTTTTCTTCTGCGCGCGCCGTTATTGGGAGATATTATGGTTGCGCTCCCTGATTTTTGTGCTATTATATGATTGTAACTCGGTTAGGCTTGATGGGGTTTCTGAACCCTATGGGGCTAATTCGAGCAACAACGAGTTGGTTTGCAGGATGCGCGGGCTCGTGGTAGACTTGTCTATCATAGACTGTGCGCCCAGATTCAGCGAGGTGATAATACCATCAGCAGGAGAGAGCATCGCCTGAACAACGAGATTCGGGTTCGTGAAGTCCGTCTGATTGATGAAACGGGCAAGCAATTAGGGATCTACCCGACTCGAGAAGCGCTGCGGGTGGCAATGGAACGAGGACTGGATTTGGTAGAAGTATCGCCCAATGCTCGTCCGCCTGTGTGCAGGCTAATCGACTATAGCAAGTTCATGTATGAACGCTCACGTCGTGAACGCGAGGCGCGGCGCACGCAAAAGCAGACCGAGATCAAAGAGATCCAGGTGCGCCCCAAGACCGCCGAGCATGATGTCAAGTTCAAGATGAGCAGGGCGCGCAAGTTCCTGCAAGAGGGCAACAAGATCCGTGTGCGCGTGCGCTTTCGGGGACGCGAGATCACACATTCGGATCTGGCCGTTGACCTGATGGATCGCGTGGCCGCCGAGCTGAGCGATGTAGCTGCTGTCGAGCAGGCTCCGCGCATGGAAGGGCGTTCCATGATCATGATGCTTACGCCCAGCAAGAACGACGGCAAGGCCGACGCGAGCTAAGACTGTCATCGCAGCCAAGACTCATTGCCGTGAGGCCTGAGAAGGCCTTGGGCCAATGGGTTTTGTTTTGCCCCTATTTTCCGGTTCACATCCTACATGGAGGTTGACGTGCCCAAGATCAAGACGCACAAGGTTACTGCCAAGCGGTTCAAGTACACCGGCTCTGGCAAGTTGATGCGCACCAAGGCAGAGAAGCGCCATCTGCGCCGCAAACGATCCAAGCGCTCCAAGCGCTCGGCCTGGCAGATGGTGGAGGTAGAGTCCGCCCAGGATCGCAAGCGCATCCAGCGCTTGGCCCCCTACCTGAAAAAGTACAGCTAGTTGCGCCCATAGTCATACGCAAGGAAAAGTACCATGCCAAGAGTAAAACGTGGCGTCACCCAGACCAACCGCCACAAAAAAGTCCTCAAGCAGACCAAGGGCCAATATGGCACCAAGAGCAAGCTGTACCGGCGCGCCAACGAAGCGCTGCTCAAATCGCTCTCTTACCAGACGCGTGACCGCCGCGCGCGCAAGCGCGACATGCGCCGTCTCTGGATTCAGCGCATCAATGCGGGTGCACGCCAGAATGGGCTCAGCTATAGTCGCTTTATCGATGGCCTGAACAAGGCCGAGGTCGACATCAACCGCAAGATGCTGGCCGAGTTGGCTGTGACTGATCCGCAGGCGTTCTCTCAGCTCGTCGAGGTTGCCCAGCAGGCGCTATCCGTGTAGCTGCTGTCAAGACCTGGGGAGGGAATCCATGCCGCTGATCGGCGCGATTCAGAGTCTCCAGAACCCACACGTGAAGCTTGTTCGTCGTCTCCAGACAAAAAGGCGGGATCGATACCGCGAAGGCCAATATGTTGCCGAGGGATTTCGCCTCGTTCAACATGCTGTGGCCCGCGGGCATCGACCCGCTCTTGTTTTTGTTACGCCCGGCTCGGCCGACGCCAACTGGGGCGCCATGATCGACACGCTTGTGGCCAGTGATAGCCTCGTCTGGGAGGTCTCTGACGAGGTCATGGCCGCCATGACGGATACGATAACCCCTCAGGGCATCCTGGCGGTGCTCCCGTTGCCCGAATCCGATCCGCAGCGTGTGGCGGCTGCCGAACTGGTTCTCATCGTGGAGAGCTGGCGTACGCCCGGTAATCTGGGGACGGTGCTGCGTACCGCCCTGGCTACTGGCGTGGGTGGGGTGATCTGCAGCCCAGGCACCGTGGACCCCTATGCGCCCAAGGTGGTTCGGGGCGCCATGGGGGCGCACCTCGATCTGGCGATCCTAACACAGCTCTCGTGGGATCAGATCGCGTTGCTGGTGGCCGACAAGCAACGCATCCTCGCCGACGCCACCGGGCAGGCCACCCTTTGGGAGCTGGACTGGACGGTGCCTACCGCCTTGATCGTTGGGAGCGAAGCGCGGGGACCGGGCGCCGAGGCATGGGCCCTGTCGACGCAGGTGGCTCGCATCCCCATGGCTCCTGGCGCCGAGTCGCTCAACGCCGCCATTGCGGCGGCAGCGTTCCTATTCGAAGCCCAGCGACAGCGGGCCGCCCCGCCAGACTAGTTCGCCCCAAGCATCTCGATCACCATCTCCAGCGCCCGTCGCGCCGACGCCTCCTTGTTCCCCGAGCGATCGTGGGGCCACACGTCACGTTCCACGCGCTCCCCCAGCGGGCTCGAGATCCCGATGTACACTGTGCCCACGGGCTTGCTGTCTCTGGCGCCCCCAGGCCCGGCAATACCGGTAACGCTGACTGCGACCTGAGCGCCCAGGGCCTGCCGCGCCCCCTGGGCCATGGCCAAAGCCACCGGCTCACTCACGGCACCGTGCTCACGGATCAGGTCCGCTGCCACACCCAGCAGCCGCACCTTGGCGTCATCGGCATAGGCCACGGTGCCCCCCACAAAGTAGCCGGAGCTGCCCGCCACCTCGGTGATCCAGTGCCCGATCAACCCGCCGGTGCATGACTCGGCCGTGGCCAGCGTCCAGCCACGTTCCGCCAGCAGGCGCCCTGCCTGGTGTGCCAACGCGATGGGATCGAACTCTCTATCCAACGAAATCCTCCTTGGCTTGTTGCCGAGTCAGTCTAGGCCGTCTCGGCGCATTCGCCAAGCACTCGCACCTGGCGAGAAGCGTATCTACCCATCGACCTGGTAGAGCCTCTACGCGACTTTTTGCTCTCCGTCTCCTGGGCAGGGCTCCCCGGCTTTCCGCGGCGACGGTAGCAATGCGTCTGCCGGGACGGCCCGATAGGGTACACGCGGCAGGCCCCATAGCCCCAGGGCCTTCTCGGGGCAGTAGGAGAGGCAGCGCATGCACTGCTCACAGCGTCGCTGGTACTCGGGCCAGGGCGCCAGCCGGATATTGGCCACTGGACACAATGCGGCGCACAGCCCGCACCGGGTGCAGCGTTCTTGGTCGACCCGCAACAGTCCGTCGGTCCGAGCGATCCAGTGCCACATGGGGCGCGAGCCCATGATGGCCCGAAAGAGATCCGGCAGGATGTGAATGTGTCCCCAGTGGGCGCGCCCGGCCAGCAGGTCGCGGGCATAGGCGCGAGCCTGCTCCTGCCCCCGCTCCCGCAGGCGTTGATTACGCTCCTCCGACACGCGGATCGGATACAGGTTCGACGGCATGATGATCTCACGGGCGCCGATGGGCGTATAGCCGCGCTTGAGAACGACGCCACGCAGGGGCCCCACGACGGCGCCCGAGTAACCGGCCATGGTGTCCACCATAAAGATGGGCGTACCCTGGCCGGGGGCCAGCCGCTCACAAAAGCGCCACACCAGCGGGTAGGTCGTCTGGCAGGCGACGGGAAAGGCCAGGCCGACCCAGCCCTCGGGCTGCACCGACGTCGGGTCGGTGTCGGTCATCGGCTGCAGGCGCACATCCCATCCCTCGTCAGCAAAGAGATCGGCCAGGGCCTGAGCCACCAGGAGCGTGTTGCCCGTGCCCGAGAACCAGTAGAAATCGAGTCGCTCAAGGTCTGTCATTTGAGTGGCCTGTCTCTGGCATATCCAGCCGCGTAGGTTGGGGCACTCAGTGAACTGTTCGCTCTGGCTATCGCTCACTCGCCCTCTTCGTCCTCATTCGCCTTCAACAGCCGTTCGATCTCGGCCAGGTCGTCAGGCGACAGGCGCCACTCTGCGGCCTGGGCGTTCTCGGTCATCTGCTCGGGCTTGCTGGCCCCCACAATGACACAGGCGACGATCGGTTCGGCCAGCAGCCAGGCGATGGCCAGTTCGGCCAGCGTGTGCCCACGCTCATCGGCCCAGGCTGACAGGCGCTGCAGGGCGGCGTACCCCTCAGGCGTGGCATAGCGGGCCAGGTAGCGGCGCGTGCGCTCAAAGGCGGCAGCGCGGCTGTCGGGCGGCGGTGGCTCGCTCGGCTCGTAGCGGCCCGCCAAGAGACCGGCGGCCAGCGGAAAGTAGGGCAGCAGACCTACCCGCATCTCGCGGCAGAACGGGATCAGCTCGGCCTCGGCCTCGCGCTCCAGCAGGTTGTGGTGGGCCTGGGTGGTGATAAAGGACGCCCAGCCGTAGCGCTCGGCCAGATCGTTGCAGCGGCAGATCTGCCAGGCGGCATAGTTCGAGGCGCCGATGTAACGCACCTTGCCCGCGCTGATCATGTCGTCCAGCGTACGCATGGTCTCTTCCATGGGCGTCGTCTCGTCGAACTTGTGGATCTGGTAGAGATCGACATAATCGGTGCGCAGGCGGCGTAGGCTGGCCTCCAAGGCGCGCATGAGGTGGTGACGGGAGGCGCCCCAGTCGTTGACATCCTCGCCGGTGGGGTTATAGCCCTTGGTGCCCAAGATGACGCGGTGCCGGATGCCCTCCAGCGCGTTACCCACATACTCTTCGGAGAGCGACGTGCCCCGGTACCAGGTGCCATAGATATCGGCGGTATCCACGTAGTTGACGCCCTGATCCAGCGCGGCCCAGATGATGCGGATGGCAGCTTCCTGGTCCACCAGGCCGCCCCACTGGCCGCCGGTGCCCAGTCCCACCTCGGATACGCGAACTCCCGAACGTCCCAGTTGTCTGTATTGCATGGCAATTGCTCCTTGTGTGTTCATTATTGTCAGGGTAGCTGTCAAAGAGCTGCCTGTCAACGCGTTGGATCAGAAGCTCCACCGTTCAGTTTGCCATCGAGTCGCCTTTGGTTCTATCATGCAGCTAGTTATGACAGGACTGACTCTGGCAGCGGATTTTGCTGTACATGGCGTTCTGAGCAAACAGAAGGTGCAGGTGAGAGACGACGGTGTCAAGCGAGAACGTCGTACACACCGATTTCAGGATGGACCCACGCATGCCTGCCAGCGTATCAGTGCGGGCGGCGATCGTTGCCGACTATGCGGCGGCGTGGTCGTCGGCGCTGTTGCAGGGTGAGGCGCCTGCTCATCCTGCGCTGCCACCGCGGCTGGCCTATCTCGACCTGTATGGTGGCCCTGGCCGTGGCACACCGGCCTCGCGACGCGTGGTCGGCGCTGTGGCGGCCCGCGCTGCAGATGATGAGCGGTTGCGCGACGATCTCCTGCTTTTGCTAAACGACCCCGGCCTCGAGGACCCTGATGCCCGTCGGGCCCTGGCGCGCGAGCTGCGGCCCGTGCGCAAGCTGGTGCATCCGGCGCAGGTGATCCGCCGGCACCCCTGGCCCCGCATCGAGACGCGCCTGGAGGCCTATCGCCCGTTGGGCGTCCTGGTCCATTGGGAGCCGTGGGGTTACCAGAGCCTGGGGGCGGGCGATCTGGCGCGATGCATGGCCCTGCCGCGGGCCGAGGTGCTCGTGGCCCTGCGCTATCCCTTGCTCAACCTGGGCCTGGCCAATCCGCATGTGGCCCCGTATCTAGACGCGTTCTGGGGCGCCGAGCGGGCCGATGCTCTGCGTGTCGCGGTCCGGGGGGCGTCGCCTCACACGCGTGAGGACCGCATTGTGGCGGCGTGTATCGATAGCTTGCGTGATCGAGGCGCCGAATATCTGTTGGCTTTTCGCTTTACTGAGGGGGACCGCGCGAGCGCACTGCTGGTACACGCGGTTCGTACCGTCGAGGCATATAGCCGCATGAAAGAGGTCCTGGCTCGCTATGCCACCGGCCACGCCCAGGGCGTCCCCGACTATCGCTACGATCCAGAGGCCGCCCACTATACCGAAAGCCTGCCTCTATCGCGGCCTCTGGATGCGCTGGCCGAGGATCTGGCGCGCTCCTACGCCGGGCAAACGGTGCGCGCCGACGAGCTCTATCGGCGGCACCATGTGGGCCGGCCGTTCATCCGCCGCAACTATACCGATGCCCTGGACCTGCTGGCGACCCAGGGCCGGGCACTGCGCCTGGGCAACCGGGTGCGGGTGAGGGGATAGGCGGCAGAGGCTACGATAGCGTCAGTTCCTCTCCCGCCACCAGCGTCACCGGCTCGGACCAGCGCACTATAACCACGCCACTCTCGTCCGTCAGGGTGCAGGGTAGGTCGCGCTCCCCGACGCGAGCCGCGGTCACTGCGTGGCCGTCCA
>SLPC01000054.1 GCA_007132185.1 Anaerolineae bacterium
GCCAAGTTCTTGGCTCAACCGGTTCCTCCCTCAGAGCCGCACCCACGCATCTTGACACACCGGGTCTCCCAAGCTAAGCTCAGCTACGCTCGAGATCGAGGTAGGCAGAGGCTGTGTCTGTTGGCTGCCGGGTGCGCCGTTGTTTTACCCACCTGGCACCCCCATCTTGCCCATAGCTCCCCACGAAGGGCGATAGCTGAGAAGCAACCATGGCCCGCAGAATACCAACCCACCTCCCGGCGGTACTTGTGCTCGGCCTTGTGGGCCAGGTGGGTCAGGTCTTGCTCTTGCGCGAGCTCCTGATGGTCTTTCATGGCAACGAGTTCTCCATGGGCCTCATTCTCGCCGCCTGGATGGCTTGGGTCAGCGTAGGCAGCCGCCTCGGGGCGATAGTCGCCGAACGCAACGGTCGTCCCCTCGCGCTGCTATCCCTCAACGCCATGGCCGTAGCGGTGGTGCTGCCGGCCACGATCCTGCTCATTCGCACACTGCGCGGGTTCTTTCGAGTCCTGCCTGGCGCCTATCTCTCTCTATCTGACATCGCTCTTTCCTCTTTTCTCGTGCTTGCGCCAGTCTGTCTGCTCCTCGGTGCCCAGTTCGTGCTCCTCTCGAGGGCGTGGCGTGACAGCGATCAGACGCGCGATATGGGCGCCGCCGGCAAGACCTATGCGGGCGAGGCGGCGGGCAACATGATCGGTGGCCTCTTGTTCACCCTCCTCATGGTGCGCCATCTCAACTCGCTGCAATCGGCCCTCCTCGTCGCCATGCTGATGCTCGTCGCCAACCTGGTAGCGCCCGGCGCCGCGGCACTTCACCGTCAGGCAACGTCTGCGCGCTTGCGTTGGATGGCTCTGGGCATATTCCCAGTGATTCTACTTGCGTTCGGCCTCGCACAGCGTCTGGACAACTGGGCAAGCACCGTCCAATGGCGGCAGTTGGTGCCCCAGCATCGCCTCGTCGAGACCTATCAGTCCAAGCATGGCACCATCTCGGTCTTGCAGCGACATGATCAGTACAGCTTTTTTCAGAGCGGGCATCTCGTATTCAGCACCGCCGGACCCAAAGCAGCCAGCCCCGGCTTTGAGGAGCAGGAAGCGGCCAATCTCGCCCATCTGGCCTTGGTGCAGCACAGGCAACCGGAGCAGGTTCTGCTCATCGGAGGGGGCCTGCGCGGCACACTCAGCGAGGTCGCCAAGCATCCCGTTGAGAGAATCGACTATATCGAGCTCGACCCCGTGCTGACCCGGGCCGCCCGGCCCTATGTCTCCCACTCGACCCGAGCGGCGCTCTCGGATCCTCAGGTGCATTTGGTCCACACTGATGGCAGGCTCTTTGTCAAGACCACCAGTGAAACCTATGATCTGATCCTTGTCGATCTCCCGGACCCCACGACGGCGGTCCTCAACCGCTACTATACCGCCGAGTTCTTTGTCGAAGCGCGAGCGATTCTCAACCCAAGCGGCGTGCTCATCATCAGCGCCACATCCACGCCAGAGCTGCAGGACATTGCCGTAGCCAACCGCAATGCGATGCTCTACCATACGCTGAATAGCGTCTTTGCCCATGTGCTGGTGGCCGGCGATCACTATCTGGTCTATGTTGCCAGCAATGCCGCTGGCCAAATCTCGATGGACGTGTCCGTGCTGGAGCAGCGCTTCCAGGAGCGGGGCATTGAGAGCGATAGTTTCAGCCACCATCACTATCAGATGCTGCTGTACGAGTCGCTGCTCCGCCGTGCCAACTGGGTTGTGCGTGTCCACGGGCGCAGTCAGGCCGCTCACCTGCAGGGGCCCGGCCCGATTCCTCTTGCCCTGGGCGCTATCGTCGAGCAACAGTATGCTGAAGAGACGCTACCGCCGGTCGTCGAACGCTATTTTATCAACTCGGATTTGCGGCCTATCGGCTACTCATATACCCTCATGCTATGGGAGCATTGGACGCGCGCCGGCCAGAGCGCGAGCTTCCGATGGCTGCTCCATGTCGAGCCCTGGTGGGTGCTTCCGTGGGTTGTCTTGCCCCTGGCCGCCACCGCTACGCTGGGACGTTGGGGTGGCGCCCGGCGGCGCTCAGACCTTGGCTTTGGCATACTCCTGGCCGTGTTCACCACCGGACTGTCGATCATGGCTCTCCAGATCGCCCTGCTCCTGTCGTTCCAGACCGTCTACGGATTCGTGTACGAGATGGTGGGGCTGATCATGGCCCTGTTCATGGGCGGGTTGGCTCTGGGCACGCTCCTGGCCCGCAAGTTCCTGCTCCATAGGGCGACCGTACCTACCCTGGCCACGATGCAGTTGCTGATCGCTCTGTTCGCCGTGCTGATCGCCTTGATTCTTGACAGGGCTGTGACCCTGCCATCGCCCACGGCGGTACTCTTTCTGTTCTCGGCCCTCACCTTTGCTTCGGGTATGGTGAACGGTGTTGGGTTCCCGATCTCGGCGGCCTGCTATCTGGCCCTGCGCGGCAACGCGGACCGCGCTGTGGGCGCCGTATACGGCGTCGAGCTCCTGGGAGCATGCCTCGGCGCCATTCTTGCCAGCGTCGTTATCGCACCGATACTGGGCCTTGTTGCTTGCTGCCTGTTCGCCGCCGTTGGCAATGCTACCGCATTTTTGGCTCTGATGATCTGTAGGAGGTCCCATGCCTGAACCATACCAGAGGAACCGTCTCTTGAGCAGGAGAGAGCTTCTGCGAGCCGGCGTGGGGGGTATCTGCGCTCTCGGTCTCGGCGGCCTGGCCGGTTGTAACCAACCACCGGCAACTGAGGAGCTGCCGTTGGCTACAGGGGCCCAGAGAGGCTTTATGAGGCCGGTGCCCTCGCCCTGGTTCAGCGAATTGGCGGGTGGCAGGGTGCGCTGTGAGCTGTGCCCCAAGCGCTGCGAGCTGGCTGAGGGCCAGCGAGCCCTCTGTCGAGTACGGGAGAACCGGGGCGGCGTGGGATATACCCTGGCTTACGGCAATCCTGCCCTGCTCCAGGAGGACCCCGTCGAGCGCAAGCCGTTTTTCCATGTGCTGCCGGGCAGCCGGGCGCTCTCCATCGCCACCGCCGGCTGCAATCTGGCCTGCAGCTTTTGCGAGGTCTGGGACATGGCCCAAGTCGCTCCAGAGGAGGTCCACGCCCATGACATGCCGCCCGAGGTGGTGCTGCAACATGCCACCGAGTCCGACGTGCGTTCTCTCAGCTATGGTTTCGGCGAGCCGGTCGTCTTTTTCGAGTATATGGCGGCTCTGGCCACCATGGCCAGGGAGGCAGGGCTGCTGAACCTGGTACACACAGCGGGCTACATCGAGCCCGAGCCGCTCGAACAGCTCGGGGGCCTGCTGGATGCGGCCAATGTCGACCTCAAGAGCTTTGACCCAGAGTTCTATCGGCAGGTGGTCGGCGGGGAGCTGGACCCCGTCTTGCGAACCCTGCGCTGGCTCGCCGACCAGGGCATCCACATCGAGGTCACCAACATTGTCATCCCTACCCTCAACGATGACATGGCAATGATCAGGACCATGTGCCAGTGGATTGCCGATGAGCTGGGGCCCGACGTCCCGCTTCACTTTGCGCGCTTTTACCCCTTGTACCGGCTCTCGGATCTGCCGAGGACCCCCGTCTCCACTCTCGAGGAGGCCCGCAACACAGCCCTCGATGCGGGGCTGCGCTTTGTGTACGTGGCTCGCGTCACGGGGCATGAGGGCGAGAACACCTTTTGCCCCACTTGTGGCGAGATCGTGATCGATCGCGTGGGCTTTGTGATCCAGCAGATGCGACTGGAGCAGGGCAGGTGCACCCACTGTGGCGCCGAGATACCCGGCCGATGGGAGTAGCCTAGGGCATTCTGCGACGAAAGATATCGAGCTGCGACAGCGACCGGTCGTCAAGATGCGTCAGCCCCGCCTCCTTGGCCCAATCCATCGCTTCCACGTACTCTTCGGTGGTGATCGCGCGGGCGATGGACTCGTACTCATAGGCCAGGTGGGCCACCCGATACTGCGACATGATGTTCACATAGGTGTCCTTGGAGAGGTTGTTGGCCACCCATTGCACAAACTCTTGCGTACCCGCCACGCGATTGGGCATGACCAGGTGGCGCACCATCAGTCCGCGGAGGGCGATGCCCCGATAGTCGGTGACCAGATCCCCCACCTGGCGGTGCATCTCTGCGATCGACTCTTTTGCTCTCTCCGGATAGTCCTGGGCGGCGGCGAGGTTGTACTGGCTCGCCTGCTCCCCATCCATGAACTTGAAATCGGGGAGGTAGATGTCGACGATGCCATCCAGGAGCTTGATCATCTCGACAGACTCGTATCCGCTGGTGTTGTAGCAGAGAGGCACATTCAGCCCCTGGCCCAAGGCGATCCGCGTGGCCTTGAGTATATTGGGCATCACATGGGTGGGCGTCACAAAGTTGATATTGTGACACCCGATCCTTTGCAGGTTCAACATCATCCCCGCGAGCTCTTCCTCGCTGATCTGGCTCCCCAGGCCCTTATGGGCGATGGGCCAGTTCTGGCAAAAGACGCAGCGCAGGTTGCAGTTGGAGAAAAAGATGGTGCCTGACCCATGTTGCCCTACCAGTGGCGTCTCTTCGCCAAAGTGGGGCTGGTGGCTGTGCGCCATCGCGTTCGCCGGCGCGCGACAAAAGCCTCGCTCCCCTTTGAGACGGTTGACGCCGCAACGGCGCGGGCAGAGCGTGCACGCTCTCATGATCTCGTAGGCCTGCTCGATGCGTTCCACAAACAGACCCTGCGCCTCGAGTTTTGCGTAGGCGGGCTCCCAGGGCGCCTCTTCCAGGGTTGGGGGATCGGACCGACCACACGCACCGACCAGTGTGGCCCCTCCCATCAGACACAGACTCTCGACAAAGCGCCGACGTGTCATTACCATAGCACGCCTCCTCAGTGCCGTCACCGTCGTGCCTCATTCTATAATGACTCACCATAACGAGCAAGCTCGGCGCCAGTCCCTGTTCACGCGCCCTGTGCGTCCCGTCACGGCACTCGCTCGCCCGTCGACGCTACCCAGAGCCTGAACCACTGCTCCCGGTTGAGCTCGATCTCCTCGGCCTCTGTGGCGCTCTTGACCCGTTCGACCTTGCGCTGGCTAGCCCGTCGGGGCACTCCCCATCATCTGCTCGAGGGCCGCCTGGTCAGGCCCGACAAAGGGCGGAGCCGACCGCGCCGCGGCCAAATGCTGTAGGAGCGTGTCGGTCATGTCGATCGCTGGCGACAGATGAGCGCTCAGGATTGTGCGTGGCTCGAGCTTGCGAACTTCGTAGAGCGACTGGGCAAAGGCCTGCTCCTCGACGAGCGCGAGCCACGGTGAGTCAATGGTGGCCCACGTGACCATGCCGTCCCGCAGATCGGTGGGAGGGACGTCGGCTGCGGTCTCCGCAGGCTCACTGAGCACCGCGCCAAAGCAATCCACGCAGAACAGAGTTCGTGTCTTGTTGTCCATGAACCCAGTCGACTCGGAGGCGTCGTACGTGGGAGGTTTGATGGCGACGAGCTTCCGATCCCCAACATCGAGGACCTGGCCCGGATTGAGCAGGTAGACGCGATCGAGTGGCAGTTGCATGAGCTGCATCAAGCCCATCCCAAGATATGTGGTAACGAGCCGGGCGTCGGGCGCCTGCTCGAGTACCTGCACGAGGTTGCCCACGTGATCGGGGTGCGTGTGCGTCAACCACACCCAGCGCAGATCCTTTGGGTCGATGATCGAACGCAGAGCTGTCATAAAAGCATCTCGATCCTCAGCTATGCCGGTGTCGACGAGGACCGGTTGAGCAGCTTGGATCAGAAACGCGTTGATCGGGACGATGCCGATTCCGGGAAGAGGCCCATAGTTGCGCAATGCAAGCGTGTCAGTCGATACCTGCCATGGCTCAGTCCTGAATGTCTGTTCCATAATTCGCTCCTTTCCTAGGTTGCCAGTCAGTTCCATCAAGGCCCTTGGTTGAGTCTACAGCGGGACTCGCTACCCTGCGGGTGGAGCAGGTTGGCGCCCCGTTTGGGTTCGTTGGAAGGGTTGGTGTTGGATGGGCGCGCCCGCCTCTGGCTGCTGCCAGCAGAGACCAAAGCTGCCTGAGACAGCGCCTATCTGGAACGTCTCCTTACGCGCCAAATGCAATAGCCCTTCCCCCTCAGGGCAGCCGTTCGCCTGTGGATGCCACCCAAAGCCGGAACCATTGCTCCCGGGTGAGGTCGACATCCTCGGCCTCTGTGGCGCTCTTGACCCGTTCGACCTTGCCTGTGCCCAGGATCGGCACCAGTCGGGCGGGATGCTTGAGCAGCCACGCCAGGGCGACCTGATCCATCGAGGCGTCCAGCTCCTGGCCGACGCTTTGCAGCTCGTTGCGCAGGCGATCGGCTCTTTCCGAATCCTCCCTAAAAAGCTTGCCCCCACCCAGTGGCCCCCAGACCATGGGCGAGATGCGGCGTTGCTGGCATAGATCCAGCGTGCCATCAAAGTAGGTTTCCAGATACATGACCGAGAACTGGACCTGGTTGGTCACCAGCGGCATCTCGAGCCGGGAGGACAGCAGCTCGAACTGCGAGGGATTGTGATTCGACACCCCAAAGTAAAGCACCTTGCCCGACTGTCGGAGCGCATCGAACGCCTCCGCCACCTCATCGGCGTTCATGAGCGGGTCGGGGCGGTGGATCAGCAGCAGATCGACATGATCGGTCTGTAGCTTGGTCAACGATTGGTCCACAGACCATTCGATGTGCTCTCGGGAGGTATCATAGTGGTACAGTGAGGTATCCCATGTCCCGATGCTACACTTGGTCACGATCTCGACTCGCTGTGCTACAGATCGGTCCAGCGCCAGCGCTTCTCCCAGCAGAACCTCGGCCTGGCCATCGCCATAGGCTGCGGCAATGTCGAGGGTTGTCACCCCCATATCGACACAGGCCGCAATATGCTCGAGCAGTTCCTGCGGGCTTTTGCCCCAGCGTATGGAGCTCGCCAGGCCCCGAACAAGGCGTGAAAACTCGGGCCCATCCTGGGCCATGTTGATGCGTGATACCGTCATAGGACCCCCTTCTCTGCACGGCAGCGATCCCTATGCCCATCAGATCCGGCCTGGGGCGGGTAGGAATCGAATCTATCTCGAATGTCAGCAAATCGTGCGACCCCGATGCTCCTGTATGCCATCTCCAGCATAGCACGGAGTTCGCCTCCTTGGCTAGCCCTTTTTCTCGGCTGGCAAGGCGACATAATAGCATTTCTGCGCAAGACTCGTCATCAGGCTTGTGTCATGCTACACTAGGGCATGGAGCGGCCTTGCCCATTAGCCTCCAGGACAGCCAGGAAGCTCGATGGGGCATCCAAACACAGAAGCGCTCTGCCAAGCCCTGAGAGGGCTACATATACGCAGTATACAGAGGTTTGTAACATGAAACCCTTTCGCCAGAACGTGGCCATCGCCATCGACGGAGGCGGCATCAAGGGCGTTATCGTTGCCCGGGCCCTATCCATTTTGGAAGAGCATCTGGGGCAGGCCGCACCCGAGATCTTTTGCCTGGCCGCCGGAACCTCTACCGGCTCTGTCATCTCGGCCGGTATCGCCGCTGGGCTCAGCGGCGCCGACATGCACGCCCTCTATATGGAACTGGGCCCCACGATCTTTCCCAAGACCTTTCGCAGCCGTCTGTGGCCCTTCTTTCGCTATCGCTATCCGCAGGGGCCGCTCAAGCAGGCCCTGTATGCCCATCTCGGAGAGCTCACCATGGGCGACCTGTGGGAGCGCTCGCCACGGATCAACGCGGTGATCACCATCTTTGACCTGCTGGAGAATCGCACGCGGTTCATCAAGCCCTACAAGCCCGAATATACCGATTGGCCGCTGGTGACGGCGGTGCTGGCTTCGAGTGCCGTGCCCACCTACTTTCCCATCGTACAGGGACGCTATGTCGATGGAGGCGTAGGCTCCTATGCCAACCCCGTCTATGTGGCGGCCTACGAGCTGCTCTTTTATCTCGGATGGGACCCCGCCGAGACGACGCTGATCAGCCTGGGAACTGGCCGGGTGCCCGTGGCCCACGATGTCACCCACGCCAATCGCTGGTGGGCCTGGGAGTGGCTGCCGCGGGTGCTGGGCGCCTTTATGGACTCGGCCAACGATCAGCAGGTGCACCTGGTCGATACCTTTTTCCAGAAGTTGGATTTCCGGCGCTTTCAGATTGATCTGCACAAGCCCATCTCCATGGATGATGTCTCCGCGCTTCCGGTGCTCAGCGCCTATGGCGAGGAGCTGGCCCGCCTGATCCTGAACGATATCACCGATCGCGCCATGGAATTTGGCGCAGGCCGGCCCATCCCATAGATAAGGCACGCGGCATCAGCCGCTTTTATTACGGCGGCTGCTACGATCACTCTTCCGGCGCCGCAACGACATCGGCGTCGGGTAGCTCCTCGCGCAGGATCAGCCGCATCTGTCGCGCATTCTCCAGCGCATAGTCCTCATAATTGTTGTTGAACAACACATGCACGACCTCGGCGGCCTCTGTCATCGCCTTGACATTGGGCGCCCATTCCTGCAGCTCCTGCTCGCTATACAAGTAGTCAAAGCGCTGGGCCGCGTTCTCAAAGCGTCCGTACCAGGTCTTGGCGTTGCGGCCATGCAGCCGGGCGATGGCCAGCTCGGGGGAGGTTACCTCCACCACCGTGGGTACTGTGCCGGAGCCCACTTGCGGCTCGTCCACCACCGTCAGCCCGATGGATGCCTCGCGAAGAGCCTGCACCATCTCTGAATAGGCATCGGAGTCATACCAACTGCGATGGCGGAATTCAACGGACAATAGATCGTCCGGATACAGTTTGCGCAGGGACACAATGTAATCCAGGTTGTCGTCGCTCTGCTTTACCCAGGGGGCAAACTGGAAATGCAGCGCCCCCAGCTTGTCCGCATCGCGCAAGGGCTGCACCGAGGCGAGGAACTCTTTGTGGACATCGTCAGTGGGCGCTTTCTCGCGGTCATGGAACGTGAGCTGCCGAAACGCCTTGACGTCAAAGACGAAACCGGGGGGCGTACGCTCTGCCCAGAGAGCAAAGTTGCGCGTCGGCATCAGCCGGTAGAACGTAGAGTTGACCTCTACCACCGTAAAGCGCTGCGCGTAATAGGTGATCTGCTGGTTCGAGGGAAGGTCCTCCGGGTAGAAATAGCAAAAGTCTGACCAGCTTGACGTCCCTACATAGATACGACTCATGGTTATCCCCTCCCACACAGATGAGTCTAGATCCTAGCTAGACCTGTTACAAATAGTATACGCGCTGGGATGTGGCCTGACCAGGCCTCTGCCCGGCTCTACACCCGCTCCCTGCCAGATCAACTCTGTCTGCCCCCAAGCATTGAGGTTTCCCGCTACCACGGCATGCATGGGTAGGGTCAAAGCTCGTCTTTGCCCACATCTTCGCCTTGCCCTCCCGCCACAGGCATCCGCTGTCGTATGAGGCTATTCCAGACGCATGGGTCGTCGCTTTGGAGCCTGCAACGCCAGAGATATAGTAGAGGGCGCGAACACTATGCTTGGGCTGTCGGGAACCAACCTCGCATCGGACCTGTGAGTGCATGCAACGAAAGAGCCAAATGGGGGAAAGAGAATGAGGCTGTCACGGCTATTGTGGGTCGCGATCGCGATGATTGCTCTGTTGGTGGCGTGTGATACCCCTACGGACGAGGCCGCGCTCATCGCGCCTACGGCGGCTGCCCCGGTCCGCACGCCCACGCTGGTCTCAACCCCTTATCCCACCATGACGCCACAACCTACCGCCACGGCCAAGCCTACGGCGACCACGACGCCCGTTCCATCGCCCACGGCCACCATCGCGCCCAGCCCTGAGCCCACGCTCGAGCCTACCGTCGA
>SLPC01000102.1 GCA_007132185.1 Anaerolineae bacterium
GCGTACCAGCACCCGCTCCTTTGTGTCGGCGGGGATGGCCGCCTCGTTGGCATGTAGGGTGATCGGGTCCCAGATCTCGAGCTCTGGCCGCAGAGGTACGCTGACCTGGTCCCTGCGCCCCCAGCTCGCGGCGAGCGCCAGCATATGGGCTGCCATATTCGTTGCCATCTCCTCGGTCGCTACGCGGTTGTCCTCCAACATGCGCGAGAATCGCTGCCCCATGGCCTGGGATGCTTCCACAGCCTCAGCCTCGGTGTAGGTATCATGGGCCTCCGAGGCCACACGGATGTGGGTATATGGATGGCGGCCCCATCCGTAGGCGGCTTCATGTACCTCCCCCTCGGCCCCAATCTCTAGCGGTGACCCCTGCGAGAGAGGATAGCCGCTCAGATGTAGCGTGTCGTCCGGGGCAGGCCGTGCTACGGCGCAGCCCAGGCGCAAGAGGGCCCGTACCGCCGTTAGTGCGCTCTGGTGAGGGTGCAGGCCGAAATGTGGCAGTGTAGCGCCAGTCCCCGGCGCATCACCTGTCTCCACCCGCAGCCCCACGCGTCCACAGATCTCGGCTAGCAGCCACGCAATGGTGCGGTCGTACCATTGGATCGACTCGACCGGCTGCCAGAGAGCCAGTAGCCCAAAGGCATCCAGCGCCTCGATGTGCAGGCGCCCCGCCCCCTGGCCTTCACTCAGCGTCGCCGTGGTGACATAATAGTTGGGGGAGTCGATTGTCTCGATGCCCGCCGCCGTGCGATAGCCGCGCCGCAGCCGCACCGCAGAGACCGGTTTGATGGCACTGGCCGCCGAATCGGCATGGCCCGGGTTGCGATAGACCATAGCGGGATCGAGCAACTCGACTGTAAGGCTGCCAGGCTCATGCCTCTCGGCCACACGCCGCGCCGAGAGCACGTCCACGGGCCCCAGGCGCATCCACTCTCGTAGGTGCCTGTCGAACAGGGGCGCGCGCACAATCCGCCGACGATGCCCCGCATACAACATTTTGGTCACCCCGTTATAGGCCAGGTGCCAGCGCTGGGCCGATACATACGCCTCGGCCAGCGGGCATATCTGCCCGAAATGCTGAGCGTTTGCATCGCGTGCCACCGCGCTCACCGGCAGCCCCCAGCCATCCAGAGGCCCTGTGTGTTGCTCTACCCAGGTGGCGACGATCCCCAGATCGAGCACGCGCGTCAGGCTCGGCAAGACGATGGCGGCTACATCAGATCCGCCCTGGTCACCGCCGGGCGTCAGGGGCCGCGGCGTCGTATAGCTCGGCGTGGCGCCGCTGCTATCAACTTCTACCTTGAAAAGCTGCCCACAACTGCTGTACAGGAGGTGTCCCCACTGGGCGCCCGAATCATTATAGGCCGCCACGCCGTGGGGCTCGGGAGTCGTCACGCTCCACAGGGTGTGGGGGCCCTCCCAGGTAGCGCCCGTCCATTGGTAGGCATGCAGCCGATCCTCCAGGATAAAGGCCCATTCGCCCCAGGCGGCCAGCCAGGGCGCCTGGGCGGCGGTATGCAAGATGTGCGCGCCAGACCAGCTCACTCCATCATCTGTCGAGATGCGGGCCATGACCTGGTAATCCGAGGCGCTCTCGTACAAAAGCAGCCAGGTATAGGGCGCCATCCAGGCCACCGCCACGTCACAGGCGTCCTGGGCATCGGTGGCCGCCAGGGTCCACGCTTCCCATGCGGCGGGATCGCTGTGGACCCACACCCGAACTGTCCAGATCTGGCCGGCGTCATCAGAGACGGCCCGCAGGGTGATTGAGCCGTTGTTGAACTGGGCCACGCGCCCAATGTCAGGTCCGGCGGGCCAATCATGCAACGTGGCCCAACGGATGCGGCGATCTTCGATGATGGCCTGCACGACCGGCTCTCTGGACGATGACTGCGCGGCCTGTAGCAGGGTCGGTGTGATCGGTTGCATGGGGCTATCCCTTTCATGGTGCGCGGCTCAGGCCTGTTCCAGCTCGGGCCTACTCCGAGGGCAACCCGGGTAGCGCCAGTACCGACAGGTGCACGCCCGCCGGCATGATCTGATCGTCCGTCTGCTGCTGCATAAATCCTATCTCGAACTGATAGGTGCCCGGCGGATAGGCGTCCATAGTGAAAAAGGCCAGCCCCAGTTGATACCAGGTGCCCACCGTTGCGCTTCCCACGATGCAGGTGGGGCCTGTGGGCTCTCCGTCTAGCAAGGTGCGACAGATCAGGTTCCATGAGCGACTGTTCTGCGCCACATATGCGCCCGTGAAAGCAACCCAGAACTGGCTGTGAGCCGCGACGGTCAGCTCAACCGACAGGTGCGGGTGGGCGACATAGACCATGCCCGCGGGTGCCGTGATGGTATGGAACGCGTCATAGCCGTCTACCCCCGACAGCGGCCAGGTGGCCGGCTCGCCATAGGGAGCCAAGAGCACCTGGCCTACGTCCCCAAAGAGCAGTACCAGAGCCCGAGCGCCCGCTGGGAGCAGCTCGGCCGGCACGTCAGAGCTCACCGGCACGTGCTGCAGGCTCGCCGTGGGATGCCCCAGGGGGCGCACCGTGGCCGTATGGGCTACCGGATCATACGCCTCGATCAACGTGCGGATGATGCGGGTTTCGCTCATAGCCCTGGGCTCCCTGACCTTACGGCCACCGCCAGCGCAGCCACCAGCCATAGCGCCACCAGCAACCACAGCCTGGACGCCGAATCGTACCTGTGCATGGTTCCCTCCTCTAAATTGTCACATCCCACGAGATGCGGGCATCGCCGCTGCCGATGAGCCTGTGCCGCATCGCTTCCCAGGCACGATCAGCCACAGCCTGACGGGCGCTGGCCCAGGCCAACAGTTGCTGGGGCGTCCACCCGCTGATGTTGACCTTGCCGATGGCCGACTGGCAGCGCTGCATGGCGGCTGATGCCGTCGCCAGCAGCACGATCAGCTCCACCCCTGCGGCATCCAGGGTCGTGACCTCGGCAGCCTCCAGCCCCGCAATGGTGTGAGGTTGCAGATAGAACAGGCGTATTCGCGAGGCGGGCGTGCCTCGGGGCGGCGTCGTAGTATCCAGATAGACGGTGTCACGATCTATCAGCCAGAACCGGGCGCGCTGGGGTGGATGGCCGGGCGCGTCCGGATCAAAGGGGTACCAGACGTCCACGACGTCCAGAGCCCCCAGATGGGCGATGTCGTACTCGCGCTGGCCCGCCACCGAGTCCAGCACGGCAACCGCCCGCTGGGGATTGAGGATGGCGTACTGGGCCAGGGCCCGTTGTACATGCAATGTGTGGTCACTGGCCGACCAGATGAGGTGGTCAGGGTCGTCCAGGTCGGCGGCGACATATCTAATCAGGTCTGTCAGGTCGGGCATGGAACCATCTCCTTGAGGATGCAGTTGGCTGGGGGCCTGCGTCAGCCTGATGCGGCTCGGCCCAAGATGGCGGGCGCCAACGGCTTGCGTCCGCCTCTTGAGCCAGCGACGGCCCTGCTTGTGGCAGGACCGTCGCGGTTGGGCCGTTAGCGGGCTATCGGTTCTACATGGGCGGGCGTCTCGATCGGCGCTGTGGGGGTGGGCTGCCGCGACACCTGCACGTCATACCCCATCAGCGCCATGCCCAGCAAAACCAGCGCCAGGATGAACTGTCGCACCGCCTGTTGCACCGATTCATCGCGATACCAGGGCCAACGGGTCTCCATCAGCGTGCCTCCTTTCAAGCGTCATGCGGGCTCATACTCGGCTCGTAGCGACACGGCGCTAGTCGGCGACATTATGCTTGTAGATAGCGCGATAATCACCGACGCCCACGGCGTACACAAAGCGTACCTTGACCCGCATCTCGTCGTTGGTGAACATCGAGCCCATCAGCGGGTTGTCGGCGACGAACAGCTCTGGTGCCCGCGCAAAGCGGTACCCGATGACGACACCCGGCAGGTCCTGCGGGTGGGCGATGGCCGCCCAGTCGTTGGTATCGGTCCAGTCGGGGACTGTGATGACCGAGTGATTCTGTTGCTGGATGGCCCGCGTGTTGCCGGCCAGGCCCGGCTCGAGCGTGGTGGTGAACAGGTCCACGGCGGTCTTTTCCAGCTCGATGGGCACCAGGCAGAATGACGGGCGCACGCCCAGCCGCTTGTTGCTGGCGAGCTCGGCCTGCTTGAACATGGCTCCCACCGTGGCGTGCCAGGCGTTAGCGCTCAGGGCCGTGTTGCCCAGATTGCCATGCGTGGCGTGAAAAAGCGCCTCGCCATCGGCCAGCGTGGGGCCCAGGCCGCCATTGGCTGTGAACAGCGCGGCCACGGCGCTCGACAGGGTGCGCCACGCGGCGTGCCCCAGCTTGCGGGGAATCGCCCGCACGGCGCCCACGTCATCCCGGTCGATCATTTCCAGAGTAAGGCCGATATAGTTGCCTTTTTTCACAAAGGGTGCCACCTCGGCATAGTCCTCCCATGTCTTTTCGACATAGGGGTTGCCTTCATCCACCGTATCCAGGTCGTCAAAGCCGCCCAGGGTGATCCAGCGGGTCTCGTTGAGGGTGGGCAGGTCCTCCTCATAGACAAAGGGTGCCCACCAGTGGGGGCGCGCCTCGTAGGTCTGCAGCATGACCTTGTTGAGCACATTGCGCACCACCTCGATCATGGTCGTGGTGCTGGCATTGGCCAGGTTGACCCGCTCGCCCCGAAATACGCCATAGCGCTCCCAGTCGCCCGTAAGCTGGTCATACATCTCGCGGATACCACTGAGGCGCGGGACATCGTGGTGGGCGGCAGTGTCGCCCCGGTTCCAGGCGCCCGGCGCGCCGCCCACGCCCATCAGCCGCTCAAAGGCCAGGCTGATCCGGTCCAGGGGCGTGCGCATCTGGCTGATTTCACCCAGCCCCTGAATGGCGCGCTGGGCGTTAGCCTCGGCCCAGGCAGCGCTCACCCGGGCAATGGCGGCGTTGACCTCGGGCAGTGACTCGAGGCTCCCGTCGCGGCGGACCACCTCCCGCAGGCTGTCGGGTAGGGCGCTGCGGCTCAGGGCCAGCTCGATCACCTCCTCGCGGCTCACCTGCAGGCCCTCGTCTCGGTTCTCATCTTCCGCTTCGGCGGGGGGCTCGATCTGTCGTGCTGTCTGCACGCGCTGGACCTGTTCCTCGTGGGATCCATCCTCTGAACGGGCGGCTTGGGTCATGGTTTGCTCTTGCATGGCGCCTTCCTTTGCATGGTGTTGCACATCCGACGAGACAAAGCGGCCACCGGCCGCAGGGCGGACGACGATATCCACCGAGTTGACGTCCTCGATCGAGAGCACCGGGTGGGGCGGCGATGCGGCGTCCTGGCGTCGAATCCACAGGTCGGCGCTCAGGCCAAACAGCTCGGGATAGGGTGCGAAATCGCGGATCAGGTCACGCAGCCAGGCGGCCCCTCGCGATAGGGCCAGGCGCCCCCGGATGCAGCGGGCCGCGGCGTCCCAGGTGGGCTCGAGCACGAGGCCCGCTAGATCCCGCACCGAGCGACCTCCCGGTCGATGCAGGTCTGCCAGCGTGGCATGGTCTACAAACACCGGAGTACCGCTGAACCGCTCATAGCCTCTGGCCAGCACGGCGGCGCCAAAGAACAGGTCGTTAGCGCGCCCCTCCGAGAGGATGACGACATCCAGGCAGTCGCCGACCTGCCCCGCATCATCGAGGTGCACGCGGTCTAGCTGTCCATGCACCGCGAGGCGTACGCGTACCCGATCCCTGTTATCGGTGTCGACGGTCCTAGTCGACATGGTTTCCCTCCTGTCGATGGGTATAGGTCTGCCTATACCGATTCTCCTCAGTATGCCGCTCCTCCAGCCACACCGGCTCGAACCGCACCATCACCTCCATGTCATCGTGGCCCGCGCGTCGGGAGGCCGTGCGGATCAGGTCGCCCAGCAGGTTCGCAAACAGGAACTGCCGGTGAGCAAAGCGGCGCAGGGTGGGAGCGGCCATCTCGCGGGCGGTGGCGCGGTTGGCGCCCTCACCCTCCCCGAGATAGTGTAGCGGCACGCCCGCCCCCGCTGCGATCATCAGCCGCAGGGCGCGCCCATCGGCCTCGGCGTCATCGGCGTTGATCTGGGGCGACACCGCCTCCCAGCGCTCGCTGCTGTCCGAGATGATGATCGAGCCGGGGCGGGGCACGCGGCTGTACTGGTGGCGTTTGGCTTCGAGCTGGCTCGGTTGGGCGCCCTCGATGCCTACGTGCCACAAAAAAGCACTCTTGCCCCGGTTGATGCGCACCCGATCTTCCAGCCATGTCTCGTAACGCTCCAGCCAGGGCAGAGTGGCGGCCAGGTCCGAGCGGCCACGTACAGCCCCTGGCGGCCGATTGATGGCATAGTGCACCATCACCTGATCGGGGCCCTCTGCCGCCAGCCTACCTTCCGCCTCAATAGCCCTGGCCGACAGCCACCAGCGCCCTTCGATCTCTCCCGTAAGCTCGTGATAGCGCAACTCGAACTCGCGGTCGTCGGGCGCCGTCTCGATGACGTCGATCTGTAGGGCCGGGATCTCTCGCACATAGGACATGCCGTCGGCAGGGTTGCGGCTCAGCACCAGGAACAGCTCTCCGCTGCGCGACAGCTCGTCGCACCAACCATAGATGCGCTCGTCCAGCCGGTTCATGGGATGTTGCCAAAACGAGTGAGCCCAGCGCGGCCCCTCCAGGGTGGCACCCGTCCCAATGACGAAATCGGTCGTCATACTAATGAGCCGTGAGGCCAGGGGATTGCTGTCACAGGCTTCATTGGCGCGCTCCAGCAGACTCCGAACGGTGTGCCAGGGCCGAGCCGTGTCGCCCTGCGGGGCGATCTGCCGCCACGACTCGTCGTCTACGGCCTGCAGGGCATTGCGCACTTGCTCCTCGACGAGGGCGTTGATGCTGGGGCCGGCCAGGTGCTGGGCAAGCCATTGGCGCAGGCGGTCACCAGGGTGGCGCATAGAGTCTCCTTTCGGTGAGGGTAAGAACAGGGTATGCTCTGTCCTATACATACGCTGGTGGAGGGGGATCTAACGGCAGTCAGATAGGCTGTGTGTCAGATTTTCAGTCGCCCGTGTCTTGTCCTGGCCCGTCCGCGTGCCGCCATAATGGCTTGAAGCCTGTTACAAGTGAACAGATAAGGTAGACGTCATCCAATCAACCGTGTATAATAGATACAGGATTTAAGCGCACTTCAGTTCAGGAGGAACCCATGAACACGTTTAATCGGGTAGCCTTTACAGTTATATTGCTCGCATTCATCGCTCTAGCGATAGTGTTGCTGTTGTTTCCCACCCAGTCTCTGAACTTTGCCATCGACAATCTGATGTTGCTCCGAGACAACCTGATTGTCGGAACCGAAGTATTCATCTGGTACATGATCGCCCTCGGCTTGTTCCTGATCCTGTGTCTGATCCTGCTCTATATAGAGCTCCGGCCCTCGCGTGAGGACACGGTAGAGATTCGGACGGAGGAGGGCGGCAACGCGCGCATTGGCGTGGATTCGGTAGAGCAAAGTCTTGCGAATCGTATCGATGAGTTGCCCGGGGTCCGGGATGTGCGGCCCGAGGTCATCAGCCGCGGTTCCGACGCACGGGTGATCGTCAATGCGCGCACCAGCCCTACCGTCAATGTCCCTGAGGTCACCCAACAAATCGTCGATCTGGTACGCGAGATCCTCCAGGATCAGCTGGGTGTCAAGCTCCGGGGCGACGTGGAGGTGAACATCTTTCACGAGCCCTTCCCACGCGGGACGTTGGCACCGGGTACAACCGGGCGCCCGGTAGGCGAACGCGAGCCGATGCGCCGTCCGGCTGAGGAGCCGCACCGCCGTCCGGAGGAAGAGCCACGCTCGGCCAGGGTCGAACAAGAGCCTGTGGCTCCGCCTCGTCGTCGGGAGGAGGAGCGCCCCTATGGTCGGGAGAGACTGCCTGAGGAGACGCCGCCTCCCGCGCCCATGCCCGATAGAGAGATCGTGCCGGCCGACGAGTTTGATCTCGAACCAGAGGACCTGGGCCAGGAGGAAGAGGCACCCCCAGAGGAAGAGTCATAGTACGACCGACTCTTTCCGAGTGTTGAGTATAGCGGGCCCTCGTTAGCCCGAACGAGGGCCCTTGCACGCTCTGAGTAGACATAGTAATAGTGAGGAACTAGGTGGAGAAGGACCGGGATAACGACTGTTCATTGGTTCGGTTGGTAGAGGCGCTCTTGTTTGTTGCTAACGAGCCGGTCATCGTGACCGATCTGGCCAACGCCCTACAGGTGGATGCAGAGAGCGTGCAGCAGGCCATTGAACGTTTGATGGCCGAGTCAGCCCAGCGAGGCGTGTCCGTAGTGCGGGTGGGCCCACGCGTGCAGATGACGACGATTCCCGAGGCCGCGCCCGCCATCGAGCGCTTTTTGGGGATCGATCACTCGGCCAAGCTATCCCCCGCTGCTATGGAGACCATTGCCATCATCGCCTATCGCCAGCCCATCACCCGCGCCCAGGTCGAGGCGATCCGCGGGGTCAACTCCGACGGCGTGATTCGCACCCTTTTGGCCAGGAATCTGATCGAGGTGCAAGGGCATCTGGAGCAGGCGGGGAGGCCGGCCCTCCTGGGCACCACCTTTGATTGCCTGCAATACTTTGGTCTGTCCTCCTTGGACGATCTGCCACCTCTGTCAGATCTGGACGAGCCAGAGGGTTGAGCGCATCCTCAGTCTACGCCTTTTCTCCCTCAACCTTGAGCGAAAGACTCTGTGAGACGCCATGTTCCTCCATCGAGATGCCATAGATCGTTGCGGCGGCTTCGATGGTGCGGCGATTGTGGGTGATGACGACGAACTGGGTGCCCATGGCGTGCTCCTGCAAGAGATCGCGAAAGCGCCCCACGTTGGTCTCGTCCAGTGCCGCGTCCACCTCATCGAGAAAGCAGAACGGTACGGGGTTGGCCTTGAGTAACGCAAACAGCAGCGCCGTTGCGGTCAGCGATCGCTCGCCGCCCGAAAGCAGCGACAGCCGCTGGGCCCGCTTGCCAGGGGGCTGCGCCACAATGTCCACGCCCGTATTGGCCATGCTCTCGGGCTCTGTGAGCACCAATCTCGCCGTGCCTCCCCCAAACAGAATCTCGAAATAGTTGCGAAAGCCCTCATCCACCTCATGGATGGTGCGGTACAGGTCGCGCTCGATCACCTGGTCCAGCTCCTCGATCACCTCCTGCAACGAGGCGATGGCCCCACGCAGATCAGAGACCTGGCTCTGCAGAAACGTCTGACGCTCGAGCAGCTTTTCATACTCTGTCGGAGCATCGACATTCACGTTGCCGATGCGGCGCAGGCGGGCCCTCAAATGACGAATCTCGTCGTTCAGGCCGGGCGGCAGCACGGGCACCCGAGGCAACTCGACCACATTGTCGTCCAGTGCAAGCCGCAACTGGTGGGCCGACACATCCGGCAGATCGATGGGCCCCAACATCTCCTCGATCTCGCCGCTCAGATTCGCCTGTTGATCGCGCGCGCGATCTCGCTCCAGGAGAGCCTGGTTGTGGGTCGTCTCGGCTTCGTGCAGGCGTTCCAGGCTCTCGTTGTGTTGCTGCACGAGCTGATTGTAGGCCCGCTCGAGCTCGACCCGTCTCTCTCGTTCGGGCTCGATCTGGCTACGGGTCTCTGTCACACGTTGCTCCAGAGCCTCAAAGCGTTCCCGATCCGCTGCCAGGCTACGCGTCAGCTCCTGATGGCGGTGAGACAGGCTCGCCTGTTGCGTCGCTCGCTCCTTGATCTGACGGTCAAGATCGGCCAGATTGGCCTCGTGGCTGGCCAACAGCCGCTGCAAGCTCGTCATAGTGCGTGTCGCAAC
>SLPC01000058.1 GCA_007132185.1 Anaerolineae bacterium
CCTCGTCGTCCTCCCGGTAGGCGTTGGTGGAGCCCCACTTGTAGAACCCGTGGGCGTTGCCGGTGCAGAGCAGGTGGTGGCAGCGCACATAGTAGGGCTGCTCCTGAAAGGCGCCGAACTCGGCCAGGAGCGCCTGCCCCTCGGGGGTGTAGGTATAGTTGCACTCGTCATAGCCGATATAGGTCCAGGCATGGGACAACTCGCCCAGCCAGTCGCCGGCATCGACGGTAACGCGCACCGGGTCCAGAGCGCAGGTGGACATGATGGTACTCTCCCCTCTCGCGTCGGGCCACAGGGCATGCGCACACGGATCGCTGCACAAGCCTGCATGATTATGGGCGCCGCCGCAAGCAGCAGCGCCCCCTTCTGCCCACAAATCACCCGTTCAACTGCTCCCAGCAGGCCTGCAGCGCCTGGATGCCCGCCTGAATCACCACCTCGTCCGACGCGGGAAGGATGGTCAGGCCGTGGACGCTGCCCCGCGCCGCCTGGATCTCGTACCCGCCGGCGGGCACCTCCTTGGCGGTGGGGATATAGCCCGCCGAGCCGTTGGTATGGCTGATGGCGATCGTGTTCTCAAAGGGCGAGGCCTCCACCACCGCCTGCCCGATCTCGACAAAGATCTCACCCGGCATGCCTACGATGGCGCTCTCGCCAATCACCAGCGCCTGCACCTCGATGGGGATGCTGAACTCGCTCTCACCTGCCTCCAGCGCCTTCACCAAGCCCCGGGCATGCGAGAGCTGCCGATACTCCCACCAGTCCAGGGCCATTGCCTCTTGCACGTCGGCCCCACCGGCGGCCGCGCGCGCCGATTCCATCACCTGGGCCGCCTGGGTCTCCAGCTCGGCCAGCGCCGCCCGGGCCTCCTTCAGCGGGGGAGGCGCCTCGGTCTTGAGGGCCACCTCGACGCTGGCCAGGGCCAGGGGCCGGTCCTGCACCATGTCGCTCACCTCATAGGCGGCCTGGGAGGCGGCGCACCCCAGACGCAACCCATGGCTCTCGGCATGCGCGAACTCGCCCCGGGGGTAGGGGTTAATGTCGCCGCTGCACCCGGCAATGTAGAGGGCATCGGCGGTAGGCACCTGTCGTTCCACCGCGCGCTTGGCAAACCCGATATAGTCGGCGGTATAGAGCAAGTTTCGCTCGGTGAGCGTAGTGCCGTGGGCCGCATAGGCCATGATGATCGCCAGGGGCTCGCCGGTCTCCAGGCTGTCCAGGCGGACGACGTCGGCATAGGGCTGGGTAGGCCCCTCGAGGTTGACCCCCAGGATGACCCCCGATGGCGTGCGCTCGCGGCGGTTAGCGGCGATGTCGCAATCCTGCCTGCCATACCCCACACGCACGGGCGTCGCGCTGCGCTTGGCCTGGGCCAGGGCGCTCGCCATCTGCGCCACCGCCACCGTGGAATAGGCCTCCATGAGTTCATCAGCACCGTTGCGCAGCCAGAGGGTGGTGTGTGGGCCGCCGTGGGTGTGGGACATGGACACCATGATATGGGCCCCGGGCACGCCCGACAGCTCCTCCGCCACCGCACGGATGCGCGCCGTCCCCTCTCTGCCGGTGTCGATCAGGTCGGCGGTGATCAGGCCGACCTCGGTCTGCCCGTCGCTGAGATAGAGGGCCACCGTTTCCAGCTCGTCATACACCCCCTCGGCCCCCGTTTTGCGGCTGCCATAGCCGGACATGAGCATGCCCAGCGGCGGCGTAACGTTGGCCTTGGCCACCCCAGCCATAATCTGAACCATCATAGCCTCCTTGTTCGTCATTGTTTACAGCGTTCGGACAGGCGCCTCGCGTCAGAGCAGCGATGCTGCCTCGCGATCGAGAAAGAGGGCGCAATCGGGATGCGTGCGCAGGATCGATGCCGGCCTGTCGGGGCTGATCTCGCCCACAAGCGTGTCGCGCACCGCCTGGGCCTTGCGCCGATCAGGCACGGAGACGACGATGGTGCCGCTCTTTACTATCTGGCGGATGCTCATCGAGATCGCCTGCTGCGGCACGTCGTCCAGGCTGGCGAACCAGCCTTCGCCCAGTTGCTGGCGGCGGCAGGCCTCGTCCAGCGTGACCACGATATAGGGCTCCTCCGTCTCGAAATCGGCGGGCGGGTCGTTGAACGCCAGGTGCCCGTTCTCGCCGATGCCCACCAGTGCCACGTCAATGGGGTGCGCGCGGATCAACTCGCCCAGCCTGCGGCATTCCTGCTCGGGATCGGGGGCGTCCCCCTGCACAAAGACCGCCGCCTTGAGCCCGCCCGTTTTGTCGACAAAGCGCTCCTGCAGGTAGCGGCGAAAGCTGGCGGGGTGCGAGGCGGGCAGTCCGATGTACTCGTCCAGGTGAAACATATTGACCCGCGACCAGTCGATCTCCTGGGCCAGCAGGTGCTCCAGGGTCGCAAACTGGCTGGCGCCGGTGGCCAGGATGATATTGGCCTCACCCCTCTCCTCCAGAGCCTGCTGGATGCCAGCCGCGGCGCGGGCGGCCGCGGCAGCGCCCAGGGCATCCTTGTTCTCGAAAATGTACTGCTCCACTAGAGCTCTCCTCTCTCGTTGATCACGACAAAGCAGTTGGCCTGCCGATCATAGGCGACGCGGGCGGAGGCCTGGTGGCCCTGCCACGGTCGCCCCAACAGCGCCAACGGGTTCCGATAGCCCGCGCGCACGATCTGGTCCGTATCGAGCAGGCCGCGCTCCAACAGCCAGTTGGCGCACTGCAACAGCGTAAACGACGACCCCACCAGATGGCCCTGCTCCGGATTATAGAAGCGACCCTCGGGCGTCAGAATAGCGCGGTTACCCAGTACCTGATAGGTCCCGGGCGGGCACCCGGCGATGGGGGCGGCGTCGCTGGTGAGGATCACCCCCTCGATGCCCTTGCAGCGCAGGATGATCCGCACCACATGCGCGGGCAGGTGGTGCCCATCGGCGATGATCAGGGCCAACAGGCGCTCCTCGGCCAGCCCCGCCAGCAGCGGGTTGTCATGGCGCGGCACGACGTTGGGCATGCCGTTGCCCAGATGCGTCAGGGCGCGGGCGCCGGCGTTGGACAGGCGAGCCAGATCATCGGGCGTGGCCAGTTGATGCCCCAGCGAGACCACGATCCCCTGTGCCGATAGCGCCCGGGTCAGCGCCACAGCCCCCTCCCCCTCGGCGGCCAGGGTCACCATGCGGATATGTCCCCGCGCCCAAGCCTGCATGCGCTCAAAGAGTGACAGGGAAGGCGAACTGACATAGGCCGGGTTGTGGGCCCCCACAGCCCCAGGCCGGTCGGACAGGAATGGCCCCTCGACGTGAATGCCCAGGAGCCTGCCGGAGAACTCGGCGTCCTCGATGCAATCGGCCAGGATGCCGAGATTGCGGCGGTAGACCTCCTCTGGCGAGGTGATAACTGTGGGAAGAAAGGCGGCGGTCCCCTGCCGCAGAAGCTCGCGGCAGGCATGGGCACAACGCTCCGGCATGAGCGCGGGATCGGAGAAATCCACGCCCAAGTAGCCGTTGACCTGCAGGTCGACGAACCCGGGGAACACGATATCCTGTGTGGGCCGGTCCATGGATCGATTTCACCTGCCTGCGTTCAGCGGACCTCGCTGCCATCTAGGCTCGAGCGTCACCAAAGCATCGCGCCTGTATTCTGCCGTAGGCTCGCGCCCCTGTCCAGCGCAAGACGCCCCGGGCCGGCTCACAGCGTGGCCGCAGCCTCGTCCATACGCTCTAGCGTGGTATCGATGTCGTCCAGCGTGTGGGCCGCCGAGTAGCCATGGTGGGGAGACCCCTGGGCCATGAACACCCCACGCTCCAGACAGGCCAGATGGAACCGGTCGGCCAGGGCCAGATTCTGCCGGGCCACGTCGCGATAGTTGCGCGGCTCGCTCTCCAAGCCGAACAACAGCCCAAAGCGCGCTCCAACCCCCTGCACCCAGCAGGCGATCCCACGCCGCGCCATGATCTCGCGCAGGCCCGCATACAGGCGCTCGCCCAGGGCATCCAAATGGGCGTAAAAACCGTCCCCCGTGACCACGTCCAAGAAAGCCAGCGCCGCCAGTATCAGGGTCGGGTGGGCATTGTAGGTGCCCGAGTGCAGCGCCGGCCCCATGGGCGAGCAGGTCTCCATGATCTCGCCCCGGCCCATCAGCACCGAAAGGGGCAGGCCGCCGCCCACGGCCTTGCCCAGGCACAGGAGATCGGGTTGCACGCCGGTGTACGCCACCGCCGAGCCGGGCCCGCACCGAAAGCCCGAGAGGATCTCGTCAAAGATCAGGACAATGTCCCGCTGCCGGGTCAGCTCGCGCACAGCCCGCAGAAACGCATTTGTAGGGACCAGGCCACCCGAGTCATAGTTGATCGGCTCCATGATGACAGCCGCCAACTCGTCGCCCTGTGCCTCAATGGCACGCTCCAGCGCCTCGATGTCGTTGAATGGCAGGATCGTGATCAGCTCGGCGCTGTGGGGCGGTATGCCGGCGGAATCGGCCACGGGTCGGGGCTGGTCCGCGGGACCCGCCCGGTCGAGGTCGGGCCAATGGCTGAACCCGACGCTGTCGTTGACCCCGTGATAGTGCCCCTCGAACTTGATCACGCCCATGCGCCCGGTGTAGGCCCGCGCAATGCGCACCGCGTGCCAGGTGTCCTCGGTGCCGGTGCAGGTATAGCGCACCAGGTCCATGCTCGGAAAGAGCGCCTTGAGGCGCTCGGCCAGTGCCACCTGATGCTCGGTCTCGCAGGAGCAGAGGATGCCCATCTCCGAGGCGTGTTGAACGGCTTGAACGATGGCCGGATGCCCGTGCCCCAGCAGGGCGGCGCCGTGGGACATGCAATAGTCGATGTAGCGATGCCCATCGACATCCCAGAGGTAGGCGCCCTGTCCGTGGGAGACGAACAGGGCGTGACCCAGGGCGCGGTTGTAGCGGGCCGAGGCGTTCACGCCCCCAGGTAGGGAGCGTACGGCGCGCTCCCCGAGCTGACGGCTGGCCAAGAGTCGTGCGGTGCTCGTCATCGGTCCCGCTCCTTTCGCCAGTTGTCCATGATAGCGTCACAGGTCATGCCAGGTCTGGTTGCAGAGCGCCATTCCGATGTGCATGGTGCCCAGAATGAGTACTGTCTTGCCGATCCATCAAGCTAGTTCGCCCACAGCATAGCCGGCAATCGGGATTGGCACCAGCCCGAGATCACTCCGAAAGTTCGGTGTCGAAAAGCCTTGACAGCATTACGTCCCACTCTTATTATGTTCATGAGGCATATCTGGACGCATCCGCTCTCGCATGCCTCAACAGGTCGAGAGGGATCGATGCCCCAAAGGCATCAAGCCATCATCTGAGATGGTGACACTGTATGCGGAAAGGAGTTGGCGCGATGACAGTCACGAGATTATCCGCCGAGACAGCTACCAACTTGCGGCGCGGCGGCGAACTGCTCGCACGCATCGCTGAAGAGGGCGACATGGCCGCCTATTCGCCACCAGAGATCCGCGAACTGAAACGGTTGCTCGACGCTATCATGGGCGAGATAGCGGACACCGATGCGGCTGGAAACTTTCAGAACAAGTTGGACCGGGCCATCGAGGTAGAGCTCCATGAGAACCGGGAAATGGTGACGAGCCGCATCGAGTCGGTGCGCGCGCAGGATGCCGACTCTTCCTTGGATTACTATGAGATCTACTATGAGGTCCTTGCGAATTCGGGCCTCATCGGCAACGCGATGCTTCAACCCACGATCCTGCGCGAGTTGATCGAGGAAACGGGCGGTCTTTCGGAAGAGGGCCGCTTTGGCGAGTTTGAACTCATTGCGCAGAGTCGCTGCAACGCATGCGGCATATGCGGCGTATGCGGCGTATGTGGGGCGTGCAATTTCTGCAAAATCAGCTTGATCAAGGGAACCGCCGGCGCTGGCGGTCTGACTGGGGCGGGTGGTGCGATTGGTACGTTACTGAGACCGAACTAGCCCAATCCCGGCGCTCTGGCAAGTTGCAAGTCGCCTCTGTGGATCGATCGTCATCAATTGGGGGTAGCATAACACTCGGAGCGCTGCAGGCTTTGACCGACCGGTCTCGGCCTGCAGCGCTCCTGTAAAGGCTCGAGGATCAATCAGATGGAATGTAACAACGGCGGACTGGCCGATGCCCTGCTGTTTCGAACGCTTGGCGGCAACCATTATCTGTATGATACAGGTACGGGCAGCGTTCACCCTTGGGCAGACACAGTGCCGCCATCTGTCGTCAGTGCGATCTACGAGGCGGGTGATGGCACGTTGGACGAGGTGCTTCAAGGGTCTGACGTCCCATCCGACATGGCAGAGTATATCAAGCGATGGCGACAGGGCGTTGGCGCTTTTCATACTCAGCCGCGAGAAGTTCCTCGGCCTCATGATGGGCCGACCCCCAAGAGGCCTGCAATCATTGCGGACGCATTACCTCATCGCCTTGCGCTCAACCCCGATCTATTGTCCAACCTGATGCTGGTCGTTACGGATGACTGTAATCTGCGCTGCCAATACTGTATCTTTTCGGGACAGTACGACACCTTTCCACTACATCGGCCCCAGACTATGGCGTGGGAGACGGCACAAAAGGCCGTTGACTATTTTCTGGCGCTCAACGATAGCTTTCCTTTTACTGCCATGCCCGATCGAAAGCTGGATATCGCCTTTTTTGGCGGCGAGCCGCTTTTGGCTTGGCCGCTGATCCGCGATACTGTGCTATATGCCGAGGCATCTGCCCGAACACACTATAGCCTCTATTTTTCCTTCACCAGCAATCTGACCGTGCTGCCCCCCGAGGTGCTGGCTTTTCTGATCGAGCACAAAATTGGCGTTCACGTGAGCCTCGACGGGCCCCAGCCTATACACGACCGCTACCGTACCGATAGGGCCGGGCGGGGGTCCTTTGCCCAAACCTATGAGAATCTGGTCAGGCTGCGCGAGGCCGATAGCTCCTATTTCGAGCAGTATGTGCGCAGTATCGTGACGCTTACAGGGAACTCGGATGTCGTCGCCATCAACGAGTTCTTTGAATCGGGAGACCCGAACATCCCCGAGGTCTATTTTGCCGGTGCGATTCGCGAGATGGAGCATGGGAGGTTCCACAAGCAGTTTCCCTATGATGCCACCGAGCGACGGGAACAGCATCGCCGCTTGGTGGAGACCTATCTGGAGCGCAAGAAACACGGGGTCCCCGTCATGCCCGGTCAGTTCATCTATCACTACCTGGAAGAAGCACTAGAGACCCTCTACAAGCGGGTGAGACGATTGGGCCATCAACCGGTGTATCCCACAACCGGGACCTGCACGCCAGGGCGGCGCATCGCTGTGAGCACAGGGGGCCAGTTTCACCTGTGCGAAAGGATCAACGAGGAATTCCCGATCGGCGATGTGGACCACGGCCTTGATCCGTCCCTGATCGAGGCTGTCACAGCCAACTATGAACAGGCCTTACCCGACTGTCAGCGCTGTTGGGCGCGTGGTCTCTGTTACATATGTTACGCACAGGTGGCCCAGGACGGTTACTTTTGCTTCCGTGGGAGGGACTGCAACGCCACAAGATCCGAACTTGCGATCCTGTTCGTTTACCTGTATTCGCTCCTGGAGGAGGTACCCGGCGCCTTTGCCATGGGCGATCCTCTCCTTGATCGCTATACGCTGGGAGAACTGGTTACGACATGAGCCATGAGTATTTCGGGTTCTACCCCCATGCCCAGTTCGTGCTCGGCATGCAAGGCGCGGCCATATACGATCTGCTCAACCGACAGGTGTACTGGGTTCGCGACCCGGATGTTGCGCAGGCAATGGCAGAGATCCACAAGGGGGCGTCTGTCGAGATCAGGGATGCCGGGTTGGGACAGATAGAGCTGGTGCACAAGCATCTGACGGTATTCTCGCATCTGGGGCTGGGAGCCTTTGCGAGCCAGCCGATACAGACTGAGAGTTACTATCCGTTGCTCCTCAAGAGCCAGGCCGATGAGATGGGCGTCTATCGTTCTGGTGGGACGGTGTCTATTGAGCTGGCCAACAAGTGCCTGTATGACTGCCTATGGTGTAGCTCAAGGGCATCGTATACCGCCACAGCATGCAGTTGCGCCGTCTGGGACGATAGCGGTGCGCCGCTCCCCCTCGAGATTCTCCTCTCGAGCATCGAAAAGCTGCATGCGGTCGGTGCCGCCAAGCTAGTCATCCGAGGGGGTGAGCCCTTTTTGAGGCCCGAGGCCCTATGGGAGGTGCTAGAACTCGGCTCGCGACTGGCCATGCACATGGAGGTTCATACCACCGGCCTCTTGATCGATGAGCAGACAGCCGATCGTTTGGGCCAACTTCTGGTGATGCCAAGCATCCTGGTGCCTGGCCATGACGAGGCCGCCTATCACGAGATCTGTCAGGAGCCAACAGCGTACAAGCACCTTCGGACCTCGCTTGACGCCCTTGTACAAGCGGGCGTCCCCTTTAGTGCCAAGATTCCGGTGGCGCCGGGGCGTGCCGAGCAGGCCAATCAGGCCCGGGCCTGGATGGCGGAGCTTGGCGCGGTTGGCGTTCGATTCCTGCCCTATCTGCCCGAGTCTGGCGACACGATAGGGGACCTGCGCGACCTGGTGGGACCATCCTCTCCTGCCGGCATGGCTGCCGGATGGGCCGAGTTTTGCAGCAACGGAACCTGTCACCCCTGTTACGATAACGCCTATTTCATCGCCATGGATGGCCGCGTCACCCCTTGTAGCGGTCACAGAGAGGCTGTCGCGTCCCTGCAAGACACCGACATTGAGGAAATCCTGCGGAACAAGCTGCTCGCTCCCTTTGAGAATACGGCCCGGCGGCATATACCGGCCTGTCGCCAATGCGAGTTCCGATTTGGGTGCACGGCTTGCCTTGTTCGCACCGTAAAAGTGCATGGCAGGAACGGGCGGCATTGGCTCTGTCGCTACTCACCCGAGAGCGCAAGCTGGCTCTAATCCCCCGCGCGTCATATCATGTCACGGCGATGAAAGTCGTGATTATGGAATAACGGTGTATACCGATTCGCACTCACTTTGGGCCAAGTACGCATACATGCGGGCGCATGTATGCGCAATGCTTCGTCCCTATTTTTATGCTGTTTACTACATTTTTTTGGTAGGGGCGACCCTTGTGTTCGCCCTCGCGAAATTCGACCGCTCTTCAAAGTGTGGTTACACATAATCCCGACTTTGACACTGCCGTGCGTATCGTGTTCAGCAGACTGTACGGATCCGAGTCCTTGCCGTACAGTACGCTTCCGAGCCACTCCCCACTGCTCTCTCACGCCGTCGCATCCATGCATATACATCCCACGCCCAGATCCGTTGATGCGTGGCCTCGGCCATGGCATAGACTGCATCATTGGCAGTTGCAGTGCACTGAACCAATAAGTTGCCATCGAACGCTATCTCGCTGTATACCTATGCATGCCGATCGCCAAGGGCAATGTCTTGTCGGAGCCAGCGGATCATTGCATAGGGGCATATACTCATGGATCAAGCACAAAAGAGCAGCGGTGAGGCCCGTCTGGACGCCATCATTCAAAAGCTGCGCCTGGGCGACAATGTGGTCTGGCAGGTGGACAGGCTGGAGGACTATGCCCAGTTCTCCCAAGCTTTCATCAACCAATCTCTGGCCGACGGCATGCCCTGCGTCTATATGCGCTTTGCGCCGCATCCACCCCTCCTTGATGAGCACCCCGATGTGGAGACGGTGCATGTCGATCCACGCTCGGGCTTTGA
>SLPC01000007.1 GCA_007132185.1 Anaerolineae bacterium
AAGGAGTGACCAACATGAAGCGATTACTGGTAACCATGCTCGTGGCCTTGCTAGTGCTATCCGGATTCGTACCGTCCCTTGCGGTGGCTGCTGCTCCTCCTGGCCCCACCCTGGTCGATGTGGCTATTGCTGTGAACGCTGAAACGGGCGAGTTCTCTACCCTGATTGCGGCCGTTCTGGCGGCAGATCCGGCGGTTCTTGCCACCCTGAGCGGCAATGGTCAGTTCACGGTCTTTGCGCCGACCGATGCAGCCTTTGCCAAGCTGGGTCTCGACGCTGACAACATCGGCAACTTGGATCAGGGCTTTCTCAGCCAGGTCCTGCTGTATCACGTCGCTCGGGGCCGTCGAAACTCATCGGCCGTGCTGGGCTCGTCCCGCATCCGCACGCTGCAGGGCGGGTTCCTGTTCCAGTCCGGCGGCGTCCTGACGGACAACCTGGGGCGTGATGCGAACATTATCCTGACAGACGTGCCCGCGGCCAACGGCCTCATTCACGCCATCGATACAGTCGTACTGCCCTTTGCTCCCTAGTCCTGCGCCCATCAACCACCAACCTCCTGGGGCAGCCCGCTACCGTCCCAGGAGGTTTTCTTCTGGCCGAGCGCCCGTTGGCACCGCCTCAGTAGACGTGGGTGAGCAGCGGCGCCAGTAGCAGGCCGCCCAGGCCCACCAGCGTCGCCAGGATGATGGTCGGGATCAACAGGCGCCGCAGGAGATCGCCCTCGACGCGGCGCAGCCCCAGCACGCCGGATACGGCCGCAATGTTCAACACCGAGATCATATTGCCGGGACCGGTGCCCGCATTCTGCAACGCGACAACCAGCGTGCGGGGCAGGCCCAGGTCTCCTGCCGCATCGTGCTGAACCACGCTGAACAGGATGTTGGAGGAGGTACTGCTGCCGGTCATGAACGAGCCCAGCGATCCCACCCAGGGCGCCACAAAGGGGTGCGCTTGACCGGCGGCTTGCGCCAGAGCCATAGAAAGGGCCTGCATCATGCCCGGCAGATCGTCCGGGTTCGTGGCCGAGCGAATCATCACCTGGGCCATCGAAACCGCCACCACCAGGGTCAAGGCGATGGTAACCGTCTGGCGAAACGTCTTGCCCCAGGCAGAAGCGGCATCTTTCAGCCCCATGGGATGGATAAGAGCTGTAAGAATGGCCACGGGTATAAAGGGTATTACGCCGGGGATGAAAAGAGGACGCAGCGTAAAGGCGATATCCTGGCCTAGGATCTGCTCCCACTCCACGACAACTCCCCGGAGCGGCTCGCGCAATCCCAGGCCAGGCATACGCGTCACAAAGAGCACCAGCACGACCAGCATATAGGGGGCCCATGCCAACCACACCGACATCTTTGCTCCAGACTCCTCGTCAGGCTGGTCCGAGTCCTGAGAAGCATCGTCCTCTTCTGGCAGACGCCACACATCCTGGGGTACCAGCACGCCATAACGTACCAGCAATAGGCCGGTACCCAAAGCTACCACACCTGCCATAGCAGAAGGAAGCTCGGGACCCACAAACCAGGCGACAAGAAACTGGGTCAGGCCCGCTACAGCGCCCATTGCGAGGGCAAAAGGTGCAGCCGACCGGGTTCCACGCCAGGCATCGCGCAGAGAGGGCTGGCCCTCAGAGGGCTTGTCCTCAAATCCAAACCAGTAGAGCAACAAAAAGACGCCAATCACGCCCAGAATGGCCAGCATGGTGCCGGTGAACACGCCAGTCCATCCAGCCACCTGCCGCAAAAAGACCATTGGCTCCATGGCGCCAGCCAGCACGCCCTCATCGATGACCGCACCGATACCCCCAAGGACAGGCACCCCCGCCGCCCCAAGGGGTGGGTTGGGCACATTCATCAAGAGCCCAAACGTGGCAGCCGCCATGGGCGTAAAGCCGAGGCCGGTCAACAGGGGAGCTCCCAGGGCCCCCGGCGTACCAAAACCCGCCACACCCTCGATCAGGGTCATAAACCCGAGCCCGATCAACAAGAGTTGGATGCGCGCATCCTGGACCACTTGACCAAAGTGCATCCGTATAGTGTCGATAGCCCCGCTGGCCTGCAGGTGATTCATCAACAGAATAGCGCCAAAGACGATTAGGATGATATCTATCGCCTGAAGCACACCATAAAAAGCTGCGGCAATCCACCAACCCGGCATCATACGCCACAAGAACAACCCCAGAGCCGACGCGATCACCCAGCCCACGGACATGGCGCGCACGGCCGACCAGCGCAGCCCGACCATGAGAAGCAGTATGGTAACAATCGGCAGGCTCCCCGCAAGCGCCAGAACGGTTATGGACATGCTTGGCTGTGTTCCTTTGTCGTCATATTACTGTTTGCTCTGCTATCTCTTGTCGCCTCCGACGTGAGGCTCCCGGGCAATCTTGCCGTAGAACTCATTCTACCGACACGTGTCGTTCGACGCAAGAGCAGCCCTGCACAATTACGTGTCGTCCAAAACGTCGCATTGTAAGACAACACATGATTGGAATCGCCCTTTTTCGATAGAGCACGCTGCCATAGGCCGCTGGGCACAAAGGTGGGGCATGCCCGGCGCCACACGGGGCGAGCTTTTCCATTGACAATGCGTATCAGTATAGGCTACGCTGATTTATGGGAAGCCAATCGCATAGAGACAAACCAATGCCGGAGCAGAAACATGAACAAATACTTAAGATTCGGCGCGATGATTCTGACGTCAACTATCGTCATGTTCGGGCTCATGTACCTGAACACCTACGAGCTGGGACACGTTGCTTTCAGCGAGACGCGCACCTATATGGCACTCATAATGGGGGCGGCCATGGCCATCATCATGTTATCGTACATGATTGGCATGTACAACAACCGGCGCGCCAACATCGCCATCTATGTCGGCAGTATCATCGTATTCATCATTGCTCTCTGGCTGGTCCGCAGCCAGACCACCGTCGACGATATCTCTTACATGCGGGCGATGATACCGCATCATTCGATCGCCATCCTGACCAGTGAGCGAGCCAATATCACCGACCCTCGCGTCCGGGAGCTTGCCGATCAAATCATCGAGTCTCAGGTGGAAGAGATCCGGGAGATGGAAGAGTTGATTCGAGCCTTGGAAGCCGACAGATGATCATCGTCCACCTCCATGTACGCGAGATCTCGACACCTTCTTCATGATTTGGTCACATCTGCGGCCCATAATGGTATCGCAGACGAGGAGCGAATCAGGTGAAGGAGGTTGTCCGAGATGAAGATCGTGACGATGAGAACCATAACGGTTGGATTGGTGTTTGTGATTCTGCTCATGGCGGGTCTGGTCGCCACGAGCGCTGCCCTGGCGCAAGGACCAGATACCGCTCCCATGCCAGGCGAAGGCGTGCGCTGGGGCCGCATGGGAGGCCATGCTCGTATGGGCGGGTGGATCGTCGCCGAGTCGGTGGGCGAGGTGCTGATGCTGACGCCGACCGAGATTCGCGCCGCACGCGTCCAAGGTGAGACCCTGGCCGAGATCACACGCGCGCAGGCGGCCATCGATAGCTCGCTGGTAGAGCGCATCCAAGAGGCAGAGGCTGCCGGCGCGCTCACGGCTGAGCAGGCTGCCTGGCTGATCGCCAAGATCGAGGCAATGTGTGAGAGACTGGAGAACCCGTTCGCACCCGGCGGCCCGCTGGGTATCCATCGCGGCGGCTAGGGTCGCCCTCGCGCCTATGGGCGCATGACTGCCAGTTTTCGATGGTTGACATGGCAAGAGCCGGGGGGATCCCGGCTCTTGCTGCATGATGCATACCAAGCACGTGCGAGCCCCTTTCGTAGCCCCGTCCCTCGAGAACCTGATTACCTCGCGACACCACAGGTCATCCTCTGCCAGGATCTTGAGAGTGGGCCGACTTGAGAGCCGGGAGGCCACAACAGCTGCTGCCAACCATTGCACAGCGGGCTGCTGATGCGCTAGTATGGGATTATGGACTGGGCCCGAGTCTCGCTGGGCCGGTGGTGCAGGCGACTCGGGTAACTGCCAGAGGCACAGGCAACCATTGATACAGAGCATAGATGAAAGCATCGGTCACGAGAACCCTCTTGTACTGCGGCGCAGTCGCCGGGCCACTGTTCACCATTGTATGGCTCATCGATGGCGCTACACGCACCGGCTATGATCCCATGCGTCACCCCATCAGTGGACTGGCCATCGGTGACGCCGGATGGGCACAGATCATCTCCTTTGTGGTGACAGGCCTCCTGACGCTCGCGCTGGCAGTCGGTTTGCGTCGCGTAGTCTCGGAGCATGGATGTCCCTTTTGGGCTCCCTGGCTGGTGGGCGCCATGGCCGTTGGCTTTATAGGCTCTGGCCTCTTTGTCACCGATCCACTGAACGGCTATCCGCCCGGAACGCCCAACCTGCCCGAGAGGCTCAGCACCTCTGGGCTGTTCCATGCACGCTTCTCGATGATCATGTCTCTAGCCTTGGCTCTCCTGATCGCTTTGTTCACCCGGTTCAGCGCCAGGCAGGGCGAGCGCGGTTGGGTGTTCTACTCGGCAGTGACTCTTGCCATCTTTTTGCTCATGTCGATTCTTATGAATCTAGGCTTTTCCCAGATAGCGTATCTGGTGGACTATACAGGGCTGTTTCAGCGCATCGCCCTCGTTGTTGGACTGACGTGGCTCACCCTGTTTGCCCTGTATATGGCGCGGATTGAGCGCATAGCAGATCCAGAGTGATGCCATCAGCAAGATGGCGAACCCGCTCGTCTCTGGCGGCTTGGGCGGCATCCATAGCGGTAGCCAGGGCGGCGCTTTGCCCCCTATTCATGGGACTCGCTTTTCGGTTGAGAACAGAACAAGAGCCGGGGCTATCCCCGGCTCTTGTTCTGCTTTGGCTTCCAGGGGCGCTGCTTGTCGGCGTTACACGCGTTCAGCCTTTACATCCTAGCCGCGCGGATCGACGATGCGCCCCCAGAATAGAATGGCGCCCGTCTCCCTGTCGCGGATGCCGAATAGAAAGGGCCTATCAATGGTGATATCGACGATCTCCATAGGCGCCGACTCGGTGGCGACGATGACGGCCGTAGCAGCGGCAGCCTCGGTGCCCTCTTCGTCAACCTCGATAAAGGCCTGATGCACTATGGCATCGATGAACAGCTCACGTGTCCCATCCATGCCGGACAGGTCTGCCACCTGATAGATAAAGGCATCGGTCATGCCCATCGCCTCCAGGGTGTCGGCCAGGCCGACGCTTGTCTCGGCTCGAAAGCGGGGCAGTGCCAGATTGACCGTCCCATGCTCCAGATCTGTCACGATGCCCTGCAAGGTCGCGCTATCGAGGGTGCCCTCGAATGCTTTCAGATCGTCGGGCATGATCACCAGCATGGAGACCTCATAGCCCACATAGGGCAGCTCCACGGCCACATAGTCCGAAGCCACGGTGTGCCGGAAGCGGTCAGTCTGGCGCATCATCGGCACCTGTACCTCGACGTCACCTGGCAGGGAGAACGACGCATCTTGGGTCAGGCGCTCGGGGAACTGCATCATCCACGAAGCATTCATGTAGATGGCATTGACCAGCACAAGACGTGTGAGCTCGTCCAGGCTGTCCTCTTCCAGCAGATCCTGGATGCGGTCCTCGGTCTGCTCCTCGACCCAACGGTTGATCTCGAGACGCACCGCGTCCGGATTGGTTGTATAGTCCACCAGGCGTAGTCCGGCGCCATAGTTCTGGGCCAAGAGATCGAGATACTCTTGTCGGAAATCATAGTCGTACTGGCCCCACAGGGCGTTGGCGAGACGCAACGTGAACTCTGTGCCCTCCTCCGGGTCGACATTCTCGCCTCGCCGGGCCAGCTCCAGATCCAGGGCGTTCCAGGCCGCGTGCAATCTGTCCTGCGGCAGATCAAAGCGTAGCACTTCGGCCATCTGAGCCTCGGTATCGCCACGGGCGCCTGCATAGGTCATGGCCAGCGCCAGCGAGATGCTATGGGGCGAGTAGATCAGGTTGCCCTCCTCGGCCCGCAGATGCTCATACAGAGCCAGGGCAAAGGCGGTATTGCCCTCTACCAGAGCCAACAGGTCCTCATCGGGGACGTCCACATCCGTCTCACGGGGCAGCTCCGAGGCGGCCACGCGTCCGGGCACAAGGGCATCCCGAGTTGGCTCTCCCACAGCACAGCCTGCTGCCATCACCATGAGCAGCATTACGAGAGGTAAACAGATCCAGCGCTTCATTTTCTGGTCCTCCATGTAGATCATCATCGCATGATCGAGATAACATTGAGCCACGAGCCGGTTCCCCAAGGGTCGCCAGTGTCATAGCCTCGTCCCTTGCCCCATAGACGTCAATTGTGGCCAAAGAGTTCCCGGCAGATCATGCGATAAGGCGCTTGACCCAGGTTCATTCACCCCATGGTGTGACTCTGGCGCCACAGGACGCCAGAGGAGATAGCTCGCACCCAGTCATTGGCATCGCCAGATCGACTCTGGTATAATCCGCGCAACTCGCCCGGCAACGACAAGATCTGCCAGTCGCTATTGCCCCATCCCCTTTTGTACAGACCTGTATCTTGCGAGACGCTCTAGCGAAACAGCGAGGCAACGCCATGAAAAAAACGCTGCTGATCCTGCTAGTATTCACCCTCTTGATGACGAGCGCGCCACCAGGCCCCCTTGCGCAGCCCGCGCTGGCGGCCGATACGTTCCACGGCGAGCTACGCTATCGCGTGCGCGGCCCGGCCGCCGCCCCCTATGGGATCGGCACCGCTCTTCTGGTCGGCGCCATCGGTCTGCCTCTCGCGGTGATACGTGTACAGAATATGCTGGCCACCGCCATGGATGTGATCGCCCAACTCCCTGCAAAAGCCGAGGACCCGAGCATGCAGCGGGTTGCCGAGTGGGCCCACGAGGGCATCCCAGTGGATATTTCCCGCATTCTGCCGATAGCTGGCTCCTATGATGCGCATCTCACCTTTACCCTGCGCCGAACGGGCGCCGACCGCTATGAACTGGAGAGCGGCAACATCTCCTGGAGCGCCTCCAACCGGCTGAACCTCAGCGATGCCGACGTGATCATCCGGGATCGTTTTCACGGTTCCGGCGGTCAGCCTCTGGACCCCGCCCGGGACAAGATCACGCTGCGCATCAACCGGCGCGCCAATCCTCCCACCTATGAGCTGGACGTCGATGTCAACCACGCCAGCACGATGAGCGGCAGCTCCGAGATCATCCTGGGCCCCTTTGGTCAGATCATGTCGCTGGATGCCTCCGGGGGAAACCTCACTATGGGTGGCCTCGGTTTCATGCTCATGGAGGGCGGCGCCATCGATCTGGGGCCCACTCCCGATGGCCTGGTGGGGTATTTCCGCACCGGCACCATGGACCAACTACGCGGCACCGAGATATGGCGTGATCTGCTCGATAACGCCGTATTGGTGCACTATAACCTCTACTCGCAGCTACGGGCCGATGCCGGCGGGCCCTATACATTCGAGATGGGCGTGCCCCTGGACCTCAGCGGGCAACGCTCTGAGGGCGCGATCACCGATTGGACGTGGACCTTTGCGCCGGGGCCTGGCTGCGCCGACGGCCCGCCCCCGCATAGCGACGCCGAAAAGACAGGGGAGACTACCACCGTCACCCTGCTGTGCGACACACGCATCACCTTGGAGGTAGAAGACGCCCAGGGCAACCGGGACACCGACGAGGTTCTGGCAACCCGGGTCGCCCGCGAGTGGGAGATTCCCTTTGTCGGGCCTCATACCCGTGAGGAGGCGGACCAGAATGAGGGGCGGCTGGAAACGGCTACGGGAGGGTCGATCCTGGCCCAGCCCGTCGGCCCCGCCAACCAGAGAACCTATGACGTGAGCTATACCGCGGGGGAGAATGTGAGCTTTGTGCCTGCGCCCGCGGGTGCGCGTGACGACATGTTTATTCCCCCCGGGCGTGGCAATCCGCGCTCTTGGAATGATGATGGCTATACCGTCGGCCAAGTTTCGGACGCCGGCGGGCCCTTTGATGGCATGTTCTATATTGAGGAGCTGGATATCAGGATACACCGTCGGTCTCTGGTTCATCGCATGTTGTTGCCTGCTGACCAGGGCGGCAGGACCGCGCTCTCAGGCCAGCCCCTCTTTTACGACAAGAATGTGGCCGAAGGTCATGACGTGGACGGCTATCTCGAGGGGATCCGCGAGCACGAGTTCGAGCACAGCGTCGAGATACGCAAAGCCATCGAGGCCCACGACCCGGCCCTCGATCTCGAGCGCATGTATCACCCTGAGCGGGATGCGTTGCGCCAGCAGGCTGACGAGGCTCTGGATGCCGCCCGCCTGGAGGTGTGTATCGCCACGTCAGATCCCTTGCCCGGTGGTGTGACCTGGCGCGGCACGCTGACCTTTCCCAAGGCCGATCACACGGGCTGGGTAACAGGCGAGGGGTCCGCCGGCGAGTTCCCGCCTCAGGATCGTGCTGCGCGAGAGGCAGGCTGCCGCTAGCTGCTCTCCGCAGCCCAATGGGGGGATCGCATGCCAAGGAAGAGGAAAAGATGACTCGAACCGATCCGAGACAGGACGAGACGCAGCGCAGCGGCGGTTGCCTGCGCGGATGCCTGATCACGACGCTGGTCCTTGTGGTGTTGCTGGTCGTGGGCGGCATTGCGACCTATGTGGGAGGACGCGCCTATATCGCACGCAACCTTCCCGAGTGGCAGGCCCGCTACCCGGCCATAGGCATCGCCACGAGCCTGCTACAACTGCGCGAGGGCCTGACCCCGCCGGAGGCTCCGGTGCCGGGAGCGCCGGGCCGGCAGGAGGGGGTCGACGATCGTGCCCTGCTCCCCGAGGACATCCCCGTCTTTGGTCAGGCGGAGCTCGAGGCCTATTCCATTTCGCAGGCCCATATCACCGCGTATCAGCGGCTGGCCGAGCCCTATGACGCCGTGCTGGACCAGATGCGCGCGTCGATGCTCGGCCACGGCTGGGAGTTGGCGGGTGAGGAGCAAGCCCTACAGGGCCTCGTGATGGTGTGGATCAAGGGCGAACGCGACTGTCAGATCGAGGTCTCCACCCATGATGGGGCCACCGAGCTGTGGCTGCGGTGCTCGGGGGTGGACTAGCGCCGCCCCGCGCGCCGGTGCCGGCTGGCACGGGGACGCACCTCGCCGGGAAAGGGCAGCCAACGCAAAGAAACACCGCCCGTAGAGACGGTGTTTCACAAACCTATCAGCTAGATGCCTCTAGCGCTATGCAGGCAGCAGGCGCTGTCTGCGTACGCACTCTTTAGGCAGAAGGCCCCGCATTGTTCAGGCGCTGCATCAGGCGAGACTTGCGCCGGGCGGCCTGGTTGCGATGGATGACGCCTTTTTTGGCAGCCTTGTCGATCTCTCGCACGGCGGCGACCACGGCCTCGTTGGCCTGCGCCATATCGCCCGCATCGATCGCAATCTGTGCCCTCTTTACCGTAGTGCGCATCCGCGACTTGACGGCGTGATTGCGCGCTCGCCGCTTGGCTTCTTGACGTACTCGCTTGATGGCTGATGCTGTATTGGCCAACTCTGTCCTCCAGAAGGTACTGATATCGGGTATACGAGAGGCGACGGTCGGACTCGAACCGACGGTGGGGGTTTTGCAGACCCCTGCCTTAACCACTTGGCTACGTCGCCATAAGCATCGCGGTTCCCTGTCCCGATGGCAATGGAACCGCGACG
>SLPC01000037.1 GCA_007132185.1 Anaerolineae bacterium
ACGAGTAGCGCGTCGCTTCGGCGAGCGACGATAATGTCCACCGACGCAGTCATCATCGGGCGAATCACCAGATCGGCTTCTGGGGAGTCGATCTCGATGCGAACATCATACACCACGATCCCCTGGACGTTTGTGCCGGTCAAGGCAACGCGAGTGACCTCGCCACGCAAGGGCTGTCCCAGATAGGCATCGAGTATCACCTGGGCCTGCTGACCTTCCTGCACACGACCGATCTCTGTTTCATCGATATTAACGACCATGTGATACGTCTGGGCATCCACCAGAGTTGCCACCGGGTTGCCCGGCGCGGCCGAATCGCCCACAAACATGTTCACAGTCGCGATGCGCCCATCAGCCGGTGCCACGAGCACGGCGTCATCCAGCCGACGCTGTGCGATCTCGACATTTACCCTTGCCTGGGCCACCTGCGCTTCGCCGATGGCAATGTCCTCTGAAGAGGCCCCGCGTGTAGCGCGCTCGAACTCTGCCTCGGCGCGCACTACCTGAGCCCGAGCATTCTCGAGTTGGCTCAACGCCTGATCCACCTGGGCCTGTGCACCGGCCACATCCTGCGGACGTGCGCCTGATCGAACCTGCTCCAACTGGAGCTCGGCGATACGCACGCTCTCTTCTCCGCGCTGGGTATTGGCGTTGGCCTGATCGCAGTCAGCCTGAGTTACGTTAGGAATAACGCCCACCCGGCCACAGACTGCATCACGCTGAGCCTGGGCGCCCCAAAGGGCATTCTTGGCCTCTTCGATACGCCGAGTCGCGATGGCGATCTCTTCTTCTGTCGCGCCCGCTCGCACACGGCTCAGATTGGCCCGCGCAGCCGCCACGCCGGCCTCGGCCGTCTGCACGCCCACCTGCGAGATAGCTACGGTCGCCTCGGCCACGGCGATATCCTGGTCAGAGGGACCAGCGATGGTACGTGCCAATTGCGCCTCAGCGATCCCCAGGGCAGCCTCGGCTTGCTGGAGATTGAGCATCAGGTTTACGTCATCGAGGCGGGCCAGCACCTGCCCAGCCGTTACCTGATCCCCAACCTCAACCATAATCTCGGTGATGGTACCCGCCGTACGAAAGGCCAGGCCCTGGGTGCGCTCAGCGCGCATGCTGCCTGTGCCACTCACCTTGGCCTCAAAGGTATCGCGCAACACCGGCGACGTCACGATCCCGTCCAGCGCATCGCCGCTATCATTCCCGGCCAGGTGCCCGTAGAGCAACCAGCCAACGCCCACCGCTGCAAGCACCAGAATGATTGTCACGACTCGCTTCATCAAACCGACGCTCCTCTACTAGTTATTTCCAATGAGGTTATCCATATAGACATGCTGCTACTATGCGCTCTTGGATCAGATTCCATGTGCAGGGAGAATGCTCCTTACAATGACTGAATCCGTTATGGGCCTTGGCCAGCGCCTTGCCCAGCCGATCCATAATCTGGATCAAGATTGAGCGTGCCATAGCTCCGACGAACCAACCATTAGCTGTTCTAACAGTTAGCAGACCTAATTATAGCTTGACATGGATCAAGGCGTCAAAAATCGCCCAAGATCGTATCTGGGTTCTCTATCACTCCAGCTACTCGACGAAGAAACAGCAAACTGAGCACTACTCCCTCGTTAGGCAGAAGCCACCATGCAAGCTGGCCATTGACGCGCACGAACGGAGGCATGTGAGGAGGGAGATGAGCCATGATAAGAGAGGCCGGAGCACAGACGATCTTGGAAGCGGACAAGCAAAAGGCCTTCAGGGTATGCCTGCAACCGATGCTCAGGCCATCTCCGTTACCAGCTGCTGGCGCAAGAGCTTGCACCAGTCAGAGCGCAACGCCTGGGGGGGCGCTGCCATATATAAGATCCACCTGTCCTGCTCTGGGGCCTGGACCATGCCCACGCCCAAGCGCCGCGGCGGCATGATGCGATGCCCGAGGGCTCCCCCTATGACCAGCAGCAAGGCGAAGGCTGCCAGGCCGATTCCAGGGGTGTGCCACAGCGCCAACACAACCGCAAGCTCTGGCACCACCTGGACGGTTATGTCCCCCACGTGCAGGTCCGTGGGCCCGGAGAGAAACACTTCTCCCTGCAGATCACCTTCTAGCCCATCCAGCACTTGCACCTGAATGCAGCAGGCGCCAGCATTCTCGCCGACAAACAGAGAACGAATGAGCAGGTGGGCATCGGGCAGGGCGAACAAATGCTCCTCCTGACGCGCAAAAGCCACGCGCTGCAACAGGCTGGCGGGTCTGCTGCCGACCATCGGATAGAGCTCCAGCCCGGCACCCGTCTCATCCAAGGCTACAATGCGGGCTGCCGGCAGGGCCTGAGCAAAAGAGACCCACAATCCGCGGTGACGCGTGACATGACCGGAGGCCAACTGTACATTGCCCCGGGCAACCGCGCCATCGTTGACCCACAACTGAGCCGCCGCCAGCTCGAGCGCCTGCTCAGTCTCGTACAACAGCTCGACCTCCTGCAACGCGACCCGCCATGAGACGGGCTGTGCCACGGATATCGTCTCACCGAGCACAAGGGTAGGGCTGGCGCTCACCCAGCCATCCCGCCAAAGGACAGACAGGGCAAGCACGAATAGTAGCAGGCCGAGATAGAGGCTCGCGGGGCTCATCCGCTGCAACAGAGGCCGCGCAACAATCGCCTGGCGATCTTGGGACCCTGTCCTGGTCGGCGACACCGCCCATCCTGAGCGCGTCAGGGTTGCCAGTAGGCGCTCCCACAGGATCTCTCGTGCCTCTGCGTCGTGAGACTCGGTCAATACCAGAGGTATGGAGGTCGCCGGGAGCCCCGGCCATAGTAGATCGCCCAGGTGCACGAGGCCAAGTAAGGCGGCCAGCGCCAGCAGAATGCGCAAGACCCAGGCAGCCGCCGGGTGCAGCGTCTCCCAAAAGGCATAGGTCGTCCCCGGCTCCCAGCCATGAGCGAGAGCCGTGCGCAGCCCTGGCAGGGCCAGCACGGCCAACAGATAGAGGAACAGAACGACGCCCGCGCCGATCAGCAGCTCGATGCTTGTCAGAAGCCGCCAGAGGGCCTGAATCCCGCGTGCCAAGTAGCTCGATTGTCCGTCCCGCGTTGTGAGGCTCACCGCCTACTCCACGCTATGATGACGTGCACGAAACAGCCCACCTCACCAAAGCGAGATGGGCTGCGTGACCCACGATGGGAGCTAGTCCTCGACCTCAAAGGTCTCATTGGCCTGATAGTTGAGGGCGCGCGAAAGGTCCGAGTAGGGCCCTTTGGTCGGCGCAGCCCAGCGCACGGCGTTCAGGATCACCTTTTGCACTTCGGGCTGGAAAAAGATGGGGAAAGTCTCGTGCCCGGGACGGAAATAAAAGACCTTGCCCTTGCCCCGGTGATAGGCGACACCGCTGCGAAAGACCTCGCCGCCCTGGAACCAGCTAGTGAACACGGTCGAGTCAGGCGTGGGGATGTCAAAGAACTCGCCGTACATCTCGACATGGGGTATCTCAAAGAACTCGCCCAGCCCCTCGGCAATGGGATGCGCTGGATCGGTGACCCACAGGCGCTCGCGCTCGCCGGCCTCGCGCCACTTGAGGCTGCAGTTGGTGCCCATCATCCGGCGAAAGATCTTGGAAAAGTGCCCCGAGTGCAACACAACTAGGCCCATGCCATTCAGGATGCGCTGTTGCACCCGATCCACGATCTCGTCCGCCACCTCGCCATGCGCCCTATGCCCCCACCAGATCAGAACGTCGGTATTAGCCAGCACCTCCTCCGTCAAGCCATGCTCCGGCTCGTCCAGCGTGGCCGTGCCAGCATCGATGTTGCCCTCGTCGTTAAGGAACTTGGCGATCTGGGCATGGATGCCATCGGGATATACGTCAGCGACTTCCTGATCAGTCTTTTCATGACGAAATTCGTTCCAGACGGTTACACGAATCGTGTCTGCCATGGTACCTCCTGTATGCGGGCTCTGTCGTCTGCGCTCTCGCGATTGTCACGGCCCGAGTCTAGCCCAAAGCAGCACAGGGCGCAAGCAAATGAGCGACCTATTCAGTCCTTGTGGGGCTTTATGTCGAGCACCGGCGAGCCGTGCCAGGCGTCCAATCCCGCGACCACGAGACCGTCGGGCACGAGCTCCAAGATCTCGACGGCGGTGAGGCCGATGGGCGACGGACGATGGGGGCTCCGCAAGGTAAAGACGCCCCTCTTGGGGACGGTGCGATCCCCTCGCGGGTGCTGCAGTAGAGGCGCCTCGGCAGGTGCTTTGCTAAAGTAAAAGAGCACGTCCACCATCTGGCCCAGAGCCAACCCCTCCAAGCCCTTCCGGTACGCCTCATGCACGACCACGCGCGATCGTGGGCTGCGCGCCCGCGCACTGCCCGGCGAGGACGGTGCATCTGCTGGCATCAGCTCGTTCTCTACGACACCGATCTGTGTGACGTACAACGGCACGACGCGGTGCTCTGCCAGACAGGTGAGTTGGTGTGTAATCTGGCAGGTGACACAGTAACGTCGTCTTCCAAGCGTGATCAGCCGAGATGCCATGACCTGGACGCTACAACCATCACAGGACTCGGATGGCTCGATAACGGCGCGTTCGGGCAAGGCATAGTTCTCTAGCGTCTCCACGTCGAGCAGGTCTTCCTGGGGCATCTCGAGTAGGGCGCGGCCCCGGGCCTCCCAGAGCACCCCGAACTGCTGGCGCTCCTTTTCGGTGGCATCACCCCCGCGGACTCGGGCCACGAGAGCCTGTTGGTCGGAAGTCAACCCGCGCCCGGTGACCGGCTTGACCGCGATGCGTACGGCCTTGCCGTCGCTGCGGCGCGCTATGGTAAAGACGTTCTTGCCATGATCCAGATGGATCAGATTGCCCTTGCCGTAGGTGCAGCCCACCAGGAACTGGATCGCATCCACGACACAATTGCTGGTCTCTACCACGGCCACCAACTCCTCATCCTCGGCGCGCGTTCCAAGGGCAGATAGTGCGGCCTCGGCGACACGCACACCGGTGGCCAACCCTGGGCAGAAATGGCCGTGAAAGGCAACAAGATTGTTCAGCCTAGGCGCCGTCAGCTCGGTCATCTCCCGCTCCTCTAGCACGAATCGTGCATGACACCGCATGCAAGAGCAAACACCAGCCAATAGTCTATCTGTCGTGCCACGGGCAGTCAATGTGGCGAGGGACGTATTTTCGTTGACAGCGCCCTGGCGCCCGCTATAATGAGCGGGACGGAGCAGGCAATGAAAGGCAGGTCGAAAGGTGACGCGTCCCGCGCAAGAGGCCCTTTGGTTGGCCCTCATGACCGATCCCAGTGTGGATCGGATGCAGGCCAAAGCAGCCCTCTACCGTTGGACCATTGAGGAGCAGCGCCAGCTGGCGGAGTTGGCAGCCCTCGATGCGAACGCTTTGCGAGGGAACCTACCCGAGCTAGACAAGGAACAGGCCCGCGCCTGGCAGGTGGCATTGAGCCGCAGCCCAGAAAGCGAGCGCGTTCTGGCCACCTGGCGGCAGCAGGGTGTGGAGCTGATCACCCGCGCCGATGCGGCCTATCCAGAGAACTGGGTCGACCGCTTGGCGGAGCGGTGGTTGCCTTATGTCGTGTTCTACCGCGGCAACCTCGAGTTGCTAGCCAGTCCCGCCGTGTATGTGGCTGGCGCAGAGAGCCCGACCGAGACAGGCAGCGCCATGGCGACAGAGATTGGTTCTCGGTTGGGTCCATCGGCGCACATGCTGCTGGGCGGCTACAGCCAGGGCGTGGATCGATTGGCCCTCAGCGCGGCCTCCCAGGCTTTGGGGCGCACCATCCTGATCCTGCCCCTGGGGTTTGCCCACGCGACGCCCATCCTGCGCGCCGGTCAGACCGCCGTCGAACAGGGGCGCCGCATCGAGCTCAGCCCCTACGAGCCGGATGCCCCCTACACGCCCGCGCTCGGGCGCGCCCGAGGTCTGTTGGTCACGGCCCTGGCCGAGGCCCTCGTGCTGGTGGAGCCTGACGCGGGTCCCGACGGATGGCCGGGCTATGAGGCGATGTCAGCCGATGGCGGCCTGACGCTGATTTGGGACCAGAGCGCTGACGACACCCGGGCAGCGTGGCATCGGGCCGGCGCCCAACCGTTTGATAGCGCCGGTGCGGCCGAGGGCCTGGTCGCCAGTCATCTGCTGCCGCAGTCGGAAGAGATCAGATTGAACGATTCGGACGCTGTTGAGGATGCCGACGCAGAGCCTGCCCAGTTCGATGATGCAGACTCGGCCATCCGGAGGCTGAGCGAGACGGGCCGCGTACCCGACAAGCTGGCACGGCGACTGCGTGATGCTGAGGAACGCGGCTTGTTGGGAGACGAAGGAGAAGGGTAATCGTGAGGGAAAGAATAGACATGGCGCGCATAGAGCGGCTCTTTTCGGTGCAACCCGCACCGCCATGGATGAGGCAGCTCGTCTCGGTCGTGATGACCATCAGCGCCGCGCTCTTGTACGCCGTGGTGCTCTGGGTGGCTATCTATCGCACCTTTTCCGAGGGCGACCCCGTCTTTTCGCTGATGATGAGCCGCGCGGCCGGCGTGCTGGGCGGGCTGGTGGGCGCCGTGGTCGCGGCGGGCTTTTCCCACAGTGGACGGGGCATCTCTATTCATGTGGCGGGACCGCGGCGCCACCTTGTGCGGCACCCGATCCACTGGGTCAAGTGCAACTTTTTCGGGCTGGCCAAGGCCCTGGGCCTGCCGCTGCTTCCCGAGATCGTCTTTTTCACCGATCACCCCGGCGCGATACCTCCCGACGCTGAGCGGCCCGGTGAGGATGATCCAATGCAGCCAGCGCCACTAGAGCCCCCGCTGGACGAGCCTGAGCCGGACGGACGCTGGTTTGAGATCGACGAGCCCACACTGAACAAGGTCTCGCTCGGCATTTCGGTGCTCTACTTTGCGATCTATTTCCTCACCGGGTTTGGGGCCTTTGGCCTCGCCGTGGCCCGCGCCAACGTCCCGGATCTGATCTCGAACGCTGCCTGGGTATGGCTTGGCTCTCTGGTCTCGTCGGGCTATTCCTTCTTTGCGCTCAATGCCGATGGCCACATCGTATCATAACTATCATACAACCCGTCCTTGCATGGCAAAGCGCCCCTATCCGAGTGGTAGGGGCGCTCAGGATAGCCGAAAGCTAGGACGCGGCTGAGCCTGCCGGGTTGATCCGCATACGCAGGAACATGAGGGGTACAAGCGGGACCACACCGAGGAAAAAGGTCGCCAGAGTGCCTATCTCCTGGCCGGTCGTTGTATTGGGTGCAGGGTGGCCCAGCAAGCGGCTGATGACCGCATCCAGCGTGTTCCCCATCAGCACGCCCAAGGTCGCCAGCCGCACAAAGGTAGTCAGGTCGCGGGCCGTACGCGCACCGTATTGGGCGCTGAGCCGATCGATCAGAGCCGGGTTCGGATGCCCCCGGGTCAGGGCAAACTGCCGGGCAAAGGCCAGTACCTCAGGATCGTCAGGGGCAACGCCCTCTACTCGTTGGCGTTCCGTGACCCCTGCAAGCCTATACACCCATTGGCCTGAACGCAGTCTTGAGCCGCCCAGAGCGACACGGATCTCGTCCACGATTCGTTCGGTCAGCGGCCGGGACACGGCCGGGTTGCTGTGCATCTGCGCCAGAGCTTCCGGATGCCTCCAGAGGGTGGCAAACATGCGCACCAGCTCCTGGTAGTTGCCAAAGGTCTGCCGTGTAAAGGGTGGCGTCCTTGCGCGTACCTGAGCCAGCCAGCGTGAGGCCAGCCAATACCCGACATAGCCCACCAGCATACCCAGGGCCCCAAGCCACCATCGTTTCCTATGCATAGGTTTCTCCTCTCGAGTGGCGGGGTTATCCCTGACGAGCTGGCGTCAAGACGGTCAGACAACCACCACTCGATGGTATCGTTTTTTGCCTGCACGTAACAGGAGAGCGCCGTCCTGGAGATCGCTCGACGTGACCTTCTGGTCGACGTCGTCTACGGGCAGATCGTTGATATAGGCCCCGCCCTGTTGGATCAGGCGCCGCGCCTCGCTCTTGGATCGGCACAGCCCTGTGCGCTCGAACAGGTCCACGGCCGCCATGCCAGCAGCCAACTCGCCCTGCTCCACCTCGATGGCAGGCACGGCATCGGCTACACCATCCCCCGCAAACAGGGCCCGAGAGGCCTCGCGGGCTTTGTCGGCGGCTTGCTGGCCATGGGCCACTTTGGTGGCCTCATAAGCCAACACCTCTTTGGCGGGGCGCAATTCCGCCCCCTCAAAGCGCGTCAGATCGTCGATCTCTTCTAACGCCATAAAGGTATAGAGGCGCAGGAATCGAGCCACGTCGGCATCCTCGACGTTTATCCAGTACTGGTAATAGTCAAAGGGCGGCGTCAGGTCGGCGTCGATCCACACAGTTCCGGCCGCGGTCTTGCCCATCTTGGCGCCCGATGCCGTCGTGAGCAGGGGAAAGGTCATGGCATACACCTCGGCACCCTCGACGCGCCGAATCAGGTCAACGCCCGCCAGGATGTTGCCCCACTGGTCGTTGCCGCCCAACTGCAATGTGCAGCCATAATCGCGGTAGAGATGCAGGTAGTCATAGGCCTGCAGGATCTGATAGTTGAGCTCGATAAAGCTCAACCCGCGCTCCAGCCGCTGGCGATAGGCCTCGGCGGCCAGCATGCGGTTCACTGAAAAGTGCTGCCCGATGTCCCGCAAAAAGGGAATGTATCGTAGCTTCATGAGCCAGTCGGCATTATTGAGAGCCAGCGCCTGCCCCTCTCCAAACGGGACAAAGCGCGACATCTGCACCTTGATGGCTTGCAGGTTCTCGTCGATCTTTTCCGGGGTCAGCATCTGGCGCATCTCGGTGCGCCCGGTGGGATCGCCAATCATGCCCGTGCCACCACCGATGATGATGATGGGGCGATGCCCGGCGCGCTGCAGGTGGGTTACCGCCATGGCCGTCAGCAGATGGCCGGTGTGGAGGCTCGTGGCTGTGGGGTCATAGCCAATATAGAACGTCAGGGGGCGCTCCAGGGCTGCGCGCAGCCCCTCTTCATCCGACACCTGCTCCACAAAGCCCCGCTCTTTGAGCACATCCCAGGCATTCACTGCACGCTCCCCCTCACTGCTTGACGTATCTTGGCATCCGGATTGGGATTACATATACTAGGAATAGTAGGCTGCCGCACCGGCTTTGTCAAACAGGCTGGCCGACAGCGCCTCTGCGTGATCCACGCCCTTACGAGGAGACTCTTTTGCCTGATAGCGTTCTGCTGCTCGCCATCATTCTGGCCGCGGGCCTGATACAGGGCGTATCCGGGTTTGGTTTTGGCCTCTTTGCCATGGGTGTGATGGTCCTCATCATGCCTGTCACCGATGCCGTTGTGATCGTCGCCATTGTGACCCTCTCCAGCATCAGCCTCAATCTCTGGAGCGTCCGCGAGGACATTCCCTGGGGTGATACGTGGCCCATCATCCTGGGGGCCATTCCCACCACCATCGTCGGCGTCCTGCTGCTACGCAATCTGGACAGCTCGACGCTGCGCATCGGTATCGCTGTCATGATTCTGGGAGGCTGCGCCGTCAGCATGTGGCATCCCGAGCGAGCCCTCATCCATCGTGCCTTTCCCAGCGCCCACATGGCAGGCTTTGTCGGCGGTCTCTTTGGAGGCGCCTTGAACATGGGCGGCCCGCCAGTGGTGTTGTACTCACTCGTGCGCGGGTGGGACAAGGGAGAAGCCAAGGGGGTCATGTCGGCCTACTTTTTCGTCACGGGCGTGCTGCGTGTGATTCTGCATATCGCGGCAGGGACGGCCACATGGCCGCTGGTAAGGCAGTCGCTCCTGCTCATCGTCCCTACGGTAGCCGCGTCGTACCTGGGTGTCCTCATCTTTCGCCGCCTCAGCACCCGTGCCTTTCGCTTTGCCATCACAGGCCTGCTGGTGTTCCTCGCCGTTCGGGTGTTCACCGGCTAGCGAGCGAGATGCTCTGACTCGAAAGCAAGCAAAAAGGGCGAGCAGCACTGCTACTCGCCCCTGCGGAAGCGACGGGACTCGAACCCGCGATCTTCGGCTTGACAGGCCGACGTGTTAGACCACTACACTACGCCTCCAACGCCCATCATGATACCATTACCCTGCGCGGCTGTCAAAATGGGCACTTTATTGTTGGCAGGCTTTGGTATGAGCCACTTCTGGGCTATCATTAGGGCAGGATGAAACTCGCAACCCTAATGCGCCCTGGCACGTAGTCATAGATGCGTATGTCATAATAGGCCGCTATAGAGAGCAGCATTACCATGATCCCCGTAACGGCTGAACCGCTGGCGCCCGGTGTCACACTCAAACAGAGATACGAGATCGTCCGCCTCATCAAAGGAGGCGGCATGTCTTGGGTGTACCAGGTGCGTGAGCGGCGGGCCGATGCCACAACCCGGCTCTGGGCGATGAAAGAGCTGCGCATGGACCCGGATGACCGCCACACGCTGGCCGAGGCCCGACAGATGTTTGAGCAAGAGGCGCACATTCTCGTGCAGCTCGGCCATCGCAACCTGCCCCGCGTGGCAGCCTACTTTACCGAGGGAGACCGCTCGTATCTAGTAATGGAGTATGTCCATGGAGAGACGCTACAAGAGCGTCTCTCCCAGACGCGGGCGCCCCTCTTGGAAAGCCAGGTGCTGCCCTGGGCGATCCAGGTGTGCGATGTGCTGGACTATTTGCACACGCGCCAGCCGCCCGTCATCTTTCGCGATGTCAAGCCGGGCAACATCATGGTAACGCCCAGCAGCGTGGTCAAGCTGATCGACTTTGGCATCGCCCGCACCTTCAAGACGGGCAAGCAGCGCGATACCATCACCATGGGCTCGGAGAACTATGCTGCGCCCGAGCAGTGGGGCCAGGGCCAGACCGACCCGCGTTCGGACATCTACAGCCTCGGCGCAACCCTGTATCACCTACTGACCAACGAGCCGCCCTTGCCCGCTTATGTGCCCGGAGAGCGCGCGGCCATCGCTGAACGGAATCCGTCCGTCTCCGAGCGGCTGATTCAGATCGTCGAGCGGGCCATGGCCCCCGAGCGCGGCGATCGCTTTCACTCGGCAGCCGAGATGCGTTCGGCTCTGCTGCGCTGCCTGCCGCCCTGGGAACGACTGCGCTGGCAGGCACGCCCCCAGGAGAGTATGCCGGCGGAGCAGCCTGCCCCAGCCCCGCCCTCACCAAAGCGCCAGACCCGCGACCGGGATACCATGCCAGCTTTGCCCGGGTCCCGTGTCGCCTCCGCTCCCACGCTTCCGCGAGCGGCAGAGGCAACGGCCAGCGCATCGCAGCCCTGCAGAACCTGTGGCATTCCTAATCGGCGGGGCGCCCGCTACTGCCGGTTGTGCGGTTCGCGCCTGCAGGCCAGCCCCGTGGCAACGCTGGCCGTTGCGGGAGAGATGCCACCCAGAACGAGCTTTCGCCTGACCCACCGCCCCATGATCGTTGGGCGGACCAGCCGCAGCAATCAAGTCGATCTGGACCTGAATCCGCTGGATCCCGACGCCTATGTCTCGCGCCGTCATGCCCGCATCACCTATCTGCAGGATCGCTATTGGATTACCGATCTGGGCAGCTCCAATGGCACCTATCTGAATGATCAACGTCTAGAGGCGAATCAAGCTGTGCCCTTGCGACATGGGGATCGTATCCGCATGGGACAGGTTGAGCTGACCTTTACACAACGCTGACGAGGGGAACCGTATGGAGTGCACCGTCTGTGGCCGTGAGAACCGCCCGAGCGCAGCCTACTGCGCCTGGTGTGGCGCAGGACTGATATCGGAGAACGTGTCGACTGACTCTGATACGGCACACCCTAGAGAGGGTGGCGCAGTAACCCGCAAGCTGGATCTAGCCGAGGCGCTGGAAAGCGACGGCCCCCTGGAGCGAGGGACCGTGCTTGACGGGCGCTACGAGATCGTCGAGCTCCAGGAAGAGGCGCCCGACAGCCGCACCTATGATGCCATAGACCGGGCCCGATGCCCGAGTTGTGGCCGCGCATTGGAGCCGGATCACGAATCTGTCGCCTATTGCCAGGAATGCGGCGCCGCCCTGGACGCGCCGCCACGGGTGCTGGTGATCGAGTACCTGGTGCGTCGCCCCGAGACGTTTGCGTCGCACTGGCAGCATGGAGGGCGGGACTATTATGTCATCGATCTCCCCGAGCCTGCGCAGGAAGACGCTCCCATGGAGACGCTGCAACTGACCTTTGGGAGCGCCACCCACCCGGGCTATCACTATGATCACAATGAGGACGCACTGGACGCCCGGCTCTATGCCGATCACCTGGGCACCAGCCTTGGCTTTTTCGTCATCGCCGACGGCGTGGGTGGCCAGCAGGGCGGTGACATCGCCAGCCGGCTTGCCATCGCCATGGCATGGGAGCGCATCTACCATGACGTGTGGCAAGATGCCATGCTGGGGCAACAAACCAGCGACGAGGCCTGTCAGAAGGCCCTGGCTGAGGCCCTGGCCGCGGCCAATGCCGCCGTCTATGAGGAGCGCACGGCCCGAGCCAGCGAGATGGGTACCACGTTGACCGCCGCGCTCACAGTGGGCAGACAGGTGTACGTGGGGAATGTAGGCGATAGTCGTGCCTACCTGTTCGACCAGGAGGGCTTGCGGCGAATTACGCAGGATCACTCGCTGGTGCAGCGTATGGTGGACGCCGGCCAGATGCAGGCGCACGAGGTCTACACCCACCCCCGCCGCAATGTGATCTATCGCTCCATCGGCGACCGCCCCCAGTTGGAGGTTGATACTTTTGTCGATGAGCTGTCGACTGATGGGCGACTGATGCTGTGTAGCGACGGACTATGGGAGATGGTGCGGGAAGACGGCCTGGAAGAGGTGTTGCTGGCCGAACCCGACCCGCAGGCCGCGGCCGATCGGCTGGTGCAGAATGCTCTGCTGGCCGGCGGCGCAGACAATATATCGGTCATTATCGTGCAGGCCAAAGGCTGAGGCGCTGACAGCTAGAGTTAGGAGTGGAGCATGGCAGACGAGCTACAACTCGATGTACAGATGAACAAACGTCACGTGCCCGTGACCAGTACACAGCAGCTGATTTATGTGCTCATCTCGGCGCAGCCCTCAGAGGTGCTGGCCAAGACACGCACGGGGATCAACTTTGGCTTTGTGCTGGACCGCAGCGGCTCGATGCGTGGCAAAAAGATCGACCGTCTCAAAGAGGCCATGAAGGTGGCCCTGCAACGGCTCACCCCCGAGGATCGAGTCTCCGTAACAGTATTCAACGACAGCGCCCGGGTGCTGTCCGAAAGCAGTCTGATGCGCGATCAGCGCAGCCTGCCGGGCAAGATCGCCGGGCTGCGGGCCGGAGGCGGCACCCAGATGTCGCGCGGCCTGAGCATGGGCCTGCGTGAGGTCTACCGCCACCTGGACGACCAGCGCGCCAACCAGGTGCTGCTACTTACTGATGGACAGACCTATGGCGATGAGGCGCAATGCCTCAAGCTGGCCCAGGAGGCCGGTGAGCATCGCATCGCCATACAGGCCCTGGGCCTGGGCGATGACTGGAACGAGGACCTGCTGGACGAGATCGCCCAGCGTAGCGGGGGAACCTCGGACCTGATCGAATCGCCGGACGAGATCGGTCCGCTCTTTGCCCAGACGGTCGAGCGCTCCCATCGGGCCGTGGTCCGCAATGCGCGCCTGATCCTGCGCCTGGTCGCGGGGATCGTTCCTCGCCAAGTATGGCAGGTGACGCCTCTGATCGCCAACCTGGGTTATACCCCCATCGGCCAGAACGACGTCCAGATCGACCTGGGCGAGCTCGATGCCCAGGAGGGCACGGCGGTTCTGGTCGAGCTGTTGCTGCCCCCGCGCCAGGCCGGCAGCTACCGCATCGCCCAGTCGCAGATCCTCTATGATCTGCCGCAACGCAATGAACATGACCTGGATGCGCGCCAGGATATCCTGCTCGACTATACCATGGACCCCCAACGGGCCCGCGAGTATGATCCGCATATCATGAACCTGGTGGAAAAGGTCACGGCCTACAAGCTACAGACCCGCGCCTTGGATGAGGCTCGCATGGGCAATGTAGCCGGGGCCACGCAGAAACTGCGCGCGGCCGCCACCCGCCTGCTAGAGTTGGGCGAGGTCGAGCTGGCCGACGCCGCCCGCGCCGAGGCCGACAGTCTCGAAAGCTCGGGACAAATGACCTCCGCCGGCACAAAGAAACTACGCTATCAGACCCGCAAACTGACCCAACGATTGTCCGATCTGCCCGAGGACGAGTAAAAGGAGCCAATGATGAACTGCCCCAATTGTGGCAATGTCGTACAAGAGGATGCCCTGTTTTGCGATCAGTGTGGACAGAGACTCGGTGCCACCGAGTCGGGCCAGGCCGAGCCCGGCGCCCCTACCGGTCGCGCTCCCAGGGGGCCCAGCGATCGCACTCCGAGCGGCGGCGGCCCCCACGACGCTGGCAGACCGCGCGAGCCCGGCCCTTCGGAGGCTACCCTCTGCCCGGGTTGCGGGGCCGAGAACCTGCCAGGCGAGCTGTTCTGCGCCGAGTGCGGCACGCCCCTCGAGGCGCCCACGCCCATGGAGATGGCCCCCTCGGAGCAGATGGATGTGACCGATGCCGAGGCCCGTCTGGGAGAGAACGATCCCACAGCGACCGAGGCGACGGAGAGAGAGGATGTGCCGGTGGACGTGCTCGGGCCATCAGACCCGGACACCCCGTCCGAGGCGGTCTCGCCTCCGGGTGGCCCGGCCCACCCCGAGCTGCCTGTAGCGCCCGCGGATGAGGTGTCGGACGACGCGCCGCGCGCATTGTCATGCATGGCCTGCGGCGCCGAGGTCCGCGCCGATGACGACTTTTGCTTTGCCTGCGGGGCCCGGCTGGCCGATCAGCGGGGACAGGAGCTGCCCGCGCAGGTCGTGGGGGGGCAGATGCGCGAAATCGAGGAGCAACAAGTCGATGAGCCCGAGGTCGAGGAGCAGGAGGTTGCACCAGCCCCACCCCAAGAAGAAGAACAGCCTACAGAGGCAATCCTGGATACCTGCCCCTCGTGTGGCGCCAGCGTGCAACCTGGCGATCTGTTCTGTGATGCCTGCGGCGCGGCTCTCACGACGGCGACCTCGGCTGCTGCGGTGGGTGGCGGCGAGGCAGCAGCGGCTCCTGAGGCCGTTGCCGTCGATGCGGGTGGCGAGCAGCCGTTCCTGGTAATCGCTGCATCGGGCGTCGAGATTCCACTGCCACAGGGCACCGAGGTGCTCGTGGGACGCGAGGACCCATACAGCAATGTCTTTCCTGATGTGGACCTGTCGCCCCATGATGGTGAGGAAGCCGGCGTCTCGCGACGCCATTTCAAGCTGACCCTGGCCGAGGGGCGCTATGCCATTCAGGATCTGGGCAGCACCAACTATACCTGGGTGAACCAGCGACGGCTGGAGCCTGACACGCCAAACCGTTTGTCTGACGGGGATGAGATCCGCGCGGGTCGACTCAAGATGATCTTTCGGACGCGTCCATGACCCACGCCTGCCCATCGTGCGGCGCCCCGGTGCGCAACATAGCGCGCTTTTGTCCGCGTTGTGGCTCCCTGCTTGTCAAGCAGCTCGCACCGGGGACCGAGCTCAGCCATGGGGATTATCAGATCGTACGCTCGATCTCCAAGGGCGGGATGGGCGCCGTATATCTGGCCTATGACCGGCGCGCCTTTGACCGGCTCTGCGTCGTCAAAGAGATGCTGGACTATTATGATCCTGGCGATCCTAAAGATCGCCGACGAGCTCGCCAGCGCTTTGAGGAGGAGGGCCGCACGCTGGCGAGCCTGACCCACCCGGGCATCCCCCGCATCTATGCCTTTGTCCAGGAGTTTGGGCGCTACTATATCGTGATGGAGCATATCGAGGGGGAGAATCTGGCGAGTTTCATCTCCCGCGAGGGCGAGAACGGGATGATCGCCCCGGCCCGGCGGCTACATCAGGAAGAGGTCGTCCGTTATGTCATTCAGGTCTGCCGCATCCTGGAATACCTGCATGGCAGGCCGCGTCCCGTGGTGCATCAGGATGTCAAGCCCGCCAACCTGATCCTCGAGACCCTGAGCGGCGATGTGCGGCTGGTCGACTTTGGCACGGCCCGCTCCCGGGGCCATGCTGAGGGCGATCCCGGCGAGGACGAGGAGGAGGGGGTGTATGGTACGGCGGGCTATGCGCCACCCGAGCAATATCGTGGCAAGCCAGTGCCGCGCTCGGACGTATTCGCCCTGGCGGCAACGGCCTATCATGTACTTACCGACGATGACCCCGAGCATCATCCCTTTCAGTGGCCCGCGCTAGAGCGATTGCCCCGCGAGCTGGCGCTGGCCCTGGAGCGGGCCCTGCGCAACAAGCCCGAGAATCGCAGCGATGCTCGCGAGTTGCGCCAGGCTCTGGAGGCCATAAGCACGCCCCAACGCACGCTGGAGGTGTTTACCTTTCCCGGGAATGCCCAGATCCGGACTGTGGGCGCTCTGCCGGCGCTGGCAGACGAGCACTGGGATGCGGCGCGCACCTTTCTCTATCGGGGCGACTTTCAACGTTGGCTGCGTGACATCAACCGGCTCGATCTGGTGGTCATTGCCGACCAGATCGTGGCCCGCGAGGAGAACCGTGACCTGGGGCTGGAGCGCTTCCTGCAGGCGGTGGATCCCGGCCTACCCGATCCCAAGATCGAGGCCGATCCACCAGAAATCGATCTGGGCGGCGTGGCCCGCGTGTCCGCCCTCACGCAGCGAGTGGCTCTGCAGAACACGCGCCGTGGCTATGCCTATGGCTCGGTAGCCACAACAGAATCATGGCTGGATGTGCATCCGCAACGGGTTCACCTGTGGGCCGGCATCCCGACCTACATCAGCATCCACGTGCGGGCCGAGGACCTTCCCTTTCGTAGCCAACAGCAGGGCACCGTAACGGTCTCTATTGGGCGAGATCAGCCCGCTGCCGAGATCGCCGTGCGGGCGCGCGTCTCGCTGGTACGGGAGACAGCGCGCATCCTCTGGCGGGCGACCTCGGCAGCAGCGCCAGAGAGCTGGCGTCGGATTCGGCAGGTGTGGGGCTTTCATGTCCGCCTCTACAAGCGCGTCGAGGGTCCCATCGGGCGGCATCCATGGCTCTTTTGGTTGGGCTGGTTCCTTCTGAGCCTGAGCCTGGGCGCGGCGCTCTACTTTTATCCCACCCAGGCGGCGGGTCTGCCCCTTATCGGCCCGCTCCTCCGCGTGCCCCGCGGCCTGCCCGACATCGTCCCACGGGCGATCCTGGGCCCGGCCGTACTATTCGGGGTCCTCTGGCCGGCCATCGTTTTGCTCAGCCTGCTGATAGCTGCGCTGGTAGGCGCCATCGTGGGCGCCTGGAAGTCATTCCGAGCCTAGGCTCCCGCTCGACCAGAGCCGGCGGAGAACCCTCGCTCTCGCCGGATCTTTTGCCCAATCCGGTCTATGAGGTGGGACCAATAGCCTCGATACCCGCCATATAGGGCCGCAGGACCTCGGGCACGATGATGCGCCCATCGTGGGTCTGGTTATTCTCCATGATGGCAATGAGCGTGCGGGGCAGCGCCAGGCCCGAGCCGTTCAGCGTATGCACATACTCGGGGCGCCCCCCCTCCGCCGGGCGATAGCGGATGCTGGCCCGTCGCGCCTGAAAGTCCTTGAAATTGCTGCACGAAGAGACCTCGAGCCACTCCTCGCAGCCCGCCGCCCACACCTCCAGATCGTACTTGGCCGCCGCTGAAAAGCTCAAGTCGCCGGTGCACATCTGCACCACACGATAGGGCAGACCCAGCCCCTCCAGCACAGCAGCCGCATCGTGAATCAGGCCGTGCAGCTCGTCCATCGATGTTTCTGGCTTGACGAACTTGACCAACTCGACCTTGTCGAACTGATGGCCGCGCTTTATACCGCGGGTGTCGCGCCCGGCGGACATCTTTTCGCGGCGGAAGCAGGCGGTATACGCCGTGTGATAGATCGGCAGCGCCGCTTCATCGAGGATCTCTTCCCGGTACATGTTGGTCACCGGCACCTCGGCGGTGGGGATCAGCCAGAGATCGTCTTCCTGGTCGACGTATTGATTCTCGGCAAACTTGGGCAACTGGGCCGTGCCCACCAGGCACTCGCGACGCACCAGGTAGGGAGGATAGATCTCGACATAGGCCTGCTGGAGGGTATGCACGTCCAGCATATAGCTGATTAGTGCCCTCTGCAGCCGCGCCCCCATCCCCTTGAGCAGGTAAAAGCGCGAGCCTGACACCTTGACGCCCCGGTCCAAGTCGATGATGTCCAGGGCGGGGCCCAGATCCCAGTGGGGCAAGGGCTCGAAGGGAAAGCTGGGGCGTGTGCCGTGCTCAGAGATCACGACATTCTCGCTCTCATCGGCGCCCACGGGCACACTCTCGTCAGGGATGTTGGGCACATGGAGCTGTAGCTCGTAGAGCTCCTGCTCCACGGGGGCGAGCTCCTGATCGAGGACATCGATACGCTGGCCCACCTCCCGCATGGCGGCGATGAGCCCCTGACGTTCCTCCTGATCGCGCACACGAGGGATCTCCTTGGACACACGGTTCCGCTCGGCACGCAGACTCTCGACCTCGACCAGCAGAGCGCGGCGTCGCTCATCCAGCGCCACGATTTTGTCCAGGGGGGCATCGCTGGAGAGTTTGGCCAGCGCCTCACGCACCATATCGGGCCGCTCTCGAATAAGGTTCAGGTCGATCATGATCTTGGCTCCTAACGCGCAATGGCATGGAAACAGAAAAAAGCACCCCATCCGAAAGGACGCAGGTGCTTTGCGTGGTGCCACCTCTCTTTGTCATCGGCCTCGCAACCGATGACCTCGGGGGCCGTGGAGGCCCAGGCCCGCTAACGGGGGCAAGCCGGTGTCGCTTGCGGGCGCCAGGGGTGTCCCCTGCCTCGCACCCTTCGCGAACGGCTCCAGAGTGGATTTCATCCGGCAAGGCTGCCGCCGTTACACCCCCGGCAGCTCTCTGTCAGCCCGCACCGAACTACTCGCTCTTTCACAACCTATTGCCTATATGCGGCGATTCTAGCATAGCGCGCGGCTCTGGTCAATCCGTTGCGTGACACGTTGCCTTGCGACGACAATGCAGCGATCGGCGCCGCATACCCCGTTGGCGTATGCTATAATAAGGGTTAGAAACAGCGCGCCTGCTGTCAGGCGTGGAGCAATAGACTGTAGCACTGTAGGAGAGGAATATGACAAACCGGCAACGCGACATTTCCAAGCGCTTTGAGGAGCGCTATCAACAGGACGATACCCCCTGGACGCGGCATCCCCCCGAGCCGATGGTGGATCGCTTTCTTGCCTTTCTCCAAGACGAAAAGCCCGACGCTCGAGTTCTGGACATTGGCTGCGGCGACGGCTGGCTCTCCCTCAAGGCAGCAGAGAGGGGCCTTGAGGTCTGGGGCATCGACTCGTCAAAGACCGCCATTGAGCGTGCGCGCAGAGAGAGCCAGCGACGGGGCCTCTCGGATCGGGTCGAGTTCAGCGTCGGAAACGCACTCGAGCTTGCCTATGAGGATGATTTCTTTGACGCGATGCTGGACCGGGGGCTATTTCACCATATCCTGCCCGAGAACCGCTCGCTCTACTTTGACAACATCCTGCGGGTTCTCAAGCCGAGGTCATACATCTATCTGTCTGTCTTTAGCACCAGGAGCGTTGGTGAGAAGAATCAGTTCACCAGGCAGGACATCGAGGAGCTGTACACGAGCTTTCGGATTGTGGCGTACGAGGAGGATCCCTACCCCACGTCCGCGCCAGCCCACCTGCTGCACTTTATCATGGAGCGGGTGCGCTGAGCCGAGGGCCAGCGTACCGGCGGGTCGATGGGGACACGCGGACCTACTCTGCCCACGCAGACAAGAGACTCGGGGAGGATCAAGTAACCACAAAGCCAGCGCTTTGGTCCCTATTTCCGCTCCATTCGCCGCCGGATCAGCCAGCGCCCTGTCTCGACCAGAGCCGTGCCGAGAATCGCACCATAGAGGGCCGCCTGCAGCAGCTCGCGCTGATGCATGGCCAGGAATCGCTCCGTGGCCGAGCGCTGCTCGCTGACATGCTCCATCATTCTGTTGTGGCGTGACGCGCGCTGTTCTTCCTCGGCCTCGGCGATGTCTGCCAGCAGCTCGTCCAGCTCAGGGTCATCGGGCTCGAGCTCCTGGGCCATGTCGGCATACTGGCGCGCCTCGCTCCATTGTTGCTCCCTGGCGGCCAGGCGGGCCATCAGCATCAGAGAAGGGCGATAGGCAGGATGCAGACGCAGACTGAGCTGCGCAGAGTCGCGAGCCCGCTCCAACTCGCCCTGCTGGGCCAGCTCGAGGGCCTCGTTATGGTAGATCACATGGGCATAGGCTAGATTCAGCAAACCTGCCACGTCCTGCCCGCAGCCCGGACAGATTGTGGTGTCTTCGGGTACCAGCGTCTCGCAGTAAGGGCAGGTACGATCCGTGACCGTCATGGCCTATACCTCCGGTTGAAAACTATGGGCAGATCTCTGTTCAGCGATGGCCACTAGGACTCTTGAGCCGTCGACGTGAATGACTCATCGTCAGTATCGTCCTTGGGCAGCTCATCCGCCTCGGGCGCGGCCACGATCACCCGGGCTGGACGGATCAATCCGAGGGGCCAGCGGTAACCGACCTGCACCTCACGCAGCACAGTGCCGGGAGGCACCGAGTCGTTTGCCACGACATCTTCGACCTCGCTCGTGGCTTTATCCACGGGCTTGCCAAGCGTCTCAATGGGCTCGATCTCTTGGCGCGCCAGTGCCTCACGGATCAGACGCGCAAAGTCCACGGTACGCCGCACGAGAGCCGATTCTTGCGCGCTGGTGATCACACCGAACCGCTCGACCGTCTCGGCCATATAGTCATGCATCTCTAGCACGGTACGGAGCAGTTCCTGGGTGATCTCGGCCGCCTCCTGGCCTTCCTGCTCGCGTTGTTCTCGCTCTCTCTCGAGGGCACGCTCCAGGCAAGCGATCCGACCATACAGGCTTCGCATGGCCTGCAGCGGGTCGGCGTGCTCGGCTGCGGGGGGCACCGGCTCGGGGGTCTGGTTCAGATCAAAGCGTTCTGTCATGGCCTCTCCCGATTGGGTACTATACTAGCAGAATCATAGCCAATCGTCAGAGGGCTGTCAACCAAATCGCGTCGCCCTCAGTGGCTCTCTCCGAGCTCGTGGCTCCATTCACCATTGACGCAGCGCTCCTTCACAAGTACGATAGAGGCAGGTCTGCATTGCATCAACGGGGGCTTGTATGCCTCAGACAGAAACGCCAAGCCGCCACGGCCTGGTGATACTATATACGGGGAATGGCAAAGGCAAAACGACAGCGGCCCTGGGCCTGGTCATGCGCGCTTGGGGCCATGGCTTGCGTTGCTGCGTCATCCAATTCATCAAGAGCGAGCGAGGACGCTGGGGAGAGACGCTGGCAGCCGAGCGAATGGGGATTGCCTGGCACGCGCTGGGCGAGGGATTCACCTGGCAGTCGGAGGATCTGGCTCGCGACCGGGCCAAGGCCGAGGAGGGCTGGGCGCTGGCCCAAGCCGAGATTCTCAGCGGCAACCACGATCTGATCGTGCTGGACGAGTTCACCTACCCGCTGCGCTATGGCTGGCTCGATGTCCGTACGGTCGTAGACTGGCTGCGGACCCATCGCCCGCCAGAGATGCACTTGCTGGTCACGGGCCGTGACGCCATCGACGAGCTCATGGAGCTATCCGATCTGATCACCGAGATGCGTGCGATCAAACATCCGTATGACACGGGGCTCGCTGCCCAGCGCGGCATCGAGTTCTAAAAAGATACGACTTTCTACGTCATCACAGCTATAGGAGCCTGACCATGAAGGAAATCTACCGTCGAGGGATAACCGGCGTATTGTCGCTGCTGCTGGACAGGAATCTTGAGCAACTACCCGAGGGCTGGTCGCCATCGGCTGTTTCGGTGGTGGGCCTATTGTTCGCCAAGGCGCCCCGCCTAATGCCGGCCAATGTGGGGATATGGGTTGAGGCGGGCCTATTGAGTACGACCCTGGGGATGAACAGAGTCCGCAGGCAGGTGGCCACCCTCTCTCGGCGGCTCGAGCAGGGTGACCTGCCAGGGGCGCGCCGAGCAGGCTTACCGCTCCTCCTACGTGATACCAGTGACTTGGGCGAGTCTGAGCTCGCAAGCGGCGCCATCACCGCCCTGGCCGATCATGCCGCCGACGATCTGATCGCACCGTTGTTCTACTATCTGCTATTGGGCTTGCCGGGCGCCATGTTCTATCGCATGGCGGTCTGTATGCAGGAATCTCTGGGCCCCAATGCCGAAACATTGGTTCATTGGATGCGTCTGATCCCTTCGCAGATCACCGGCGCACTTTTCGTAGATGCCGCCTTTATCGAAAAGCAGAATGGTGTGCGTGCCTGGCATATCTTGCGACGCGATGGCTCGATGGCCCTTGGCGCGCCCCATCTCGCACCACGTAGCGCTCTGGCAGGCGCCCTGGGCGTCGAGCTGGCCGACAAAGACGATATAGTGGTTGATGCGAACGAGCGACAGCCGCAACCTGCGGATATCGGTCGCGCCCAGCGCATGTTTCATACGATGGCCGCCCTGGCTGCTGGCATCATGCTGGGCATCTCGCTGATCGCCCGCCGTCGCAGATAAGGCGTCGCAAAGCGACAGGTATAGAGAGCGATCCGTCGCCGGACTTTGACCTAGCCCTTGGGCTGTGTAGACTCCTGGGCGAACGCCTGTCGGCCGTACGCAAACATCATCAAGGGGGAGCCTCTTGCCTCGTCTTTTGCTCGTGCGCCATGGATTGACGGAATGGAACAGCCAGGGCCGCATACAGGGCCATAGTGAAACCGAACTCAGCAAAGTCGGTCTCGCCCAGGCCAAGGCTTTGAGCGAGCGCCTTGCCGACGAAAGGCTCAGTGCCATCTACGCCAGCAACCTCGGCCGAGCTAGGGTGACAGCCGAGATCATTGCCACGCCCCACCGTTTATCGGTACAGATCGAACCGCGCCTGTGCGAAGCCGACTATGGCGACTGGGAAGGCCACACCATGGACGAGCTGCGACACCGGGATCCCGAGCGTGCCAGTGCCTGGATGACCGAGCCTGTGGATGTATGCCCGCCCGGCGGTGAGACGCTGCAGCAGGTGGCCGATCGGGTGGCCGCAGTTCTCGATGAGCTGCGCACACGCCCCGATGACGAGCAGATCGTCCTCGTAGGTCATGGCGGCTCGGTGCGCGCCCTGGTCTGTGTGGCGCTGCAGATTCCCCAGGGCTACTCGCGGCGCCTGCGGGTCGACACCGCCTCGCTTTCGATCATCCAACTTGCCGCACAACGAACGATGCTCTGTCTGTTCAATGATCGGCATCATCTCAGCGACAACGGCAGCCAAGATCGCTTTATCGGCCTCTAGCCGCAAGAGCGGGTCGGCGGTGGTCGACGCAATAGCAGAGGAGAGTCATGCCCGTTACCAAAGCCGACCTGTTCACACGACTGCCCGCCGACTGGCCCACGCCATTGCTCCCCGAGATACGGGCCCAAATCGGCCCAGACGACCGGCTGATCGTGCTGGATGACGATCCCACGGGCACCCAAACCGTGCATGATGTACCGGTGCTCACCGACTGGTCCGAGGCTACGCTGACCGCCGAGTTGCAGCGCCCAGGCGCGGTGGTGTATATCCTCACCAACTCGCGCAGCATGCCGGCGGCTCAGGCAGAGGCCATCAACGCCGAGATCGCGACCCATCTGCGCGCCGCTGCCGCCTCAACCGGACGCCACATCGCCGTCGTCAGCCGCAGCGACTCGACGCTACGAGGACACTATCCGATAGAGACCCAGGCGCTGGAACAGGCGCTGGGCCGGTCCGTCGATGCCGTGCTGCTGATCCCTTTTTTTCTCGAGGGTGGGCGCTACACCATCGACGATATCCACTATGTTGAGGAAGGCACCTGGATGACGCCCGCCGCCCAGACCGAGTTTGCCCGTGATGCCACGTTTGGCTACCGCAACAGCAACCTGCGCCAGTGGGCCATCGAGAAGCATGGGGGCACACTCTCCAGCGATGCTGTCTGTTCGATATCGTTGGAAGAGATCCGCTCAGGCGGTCCGGACGTGGTGGAACGGCGTCTGAGCGCCCTCTCGCCAGGGCAGATCTGTGCCATCAACGCCGCCTCTTATCGCGACCTGGAGGTGCTGGTCAGGGGCCTGCTGGCTAGCGAAGCGCGGGGCCGCCACTATCTCTATCGGACAGCCGCCTCCTTTGTGCGCGTTCGGGGCGGCATCTCGCCCGATCCGCTGCTCACGACCGAGGCTCTGGGTACGGCCGGCGCCAAGCGCGGGGGCCTGATCGTGGCGGGTTCTTATGTGAACCGCACCACCGAGCAGATCGAGGCCGCAGTGCAACTTGGTCATGTCGAACCGATCGAGGTTTGCGTTCAGGCGCTGCTGGGTGACACAGCCAGCAAAGAGATCGGGTATGTGCAACGTGCCGCACAAGACGCCATCATGTCGGGTCGCGATGCCCTCGTATACACCAGTCGGGAACGCATCACGGGCGACGACAAGGATGCCTCATTGGATATCGGGCAGACCATCTCTCGTGGGTTGGTGTCCATCATCTCTGGGCTGGGCGAGCGTCCCGCGTGGGTGATCGCCAAAGGGGGCATTACCTCGTCGGATGTCGCCACCAAGGGGTTGGGGGTGCGCCGCGCCTGGGTGATGGGCCAGGCCCTGCCAGGCGTGCCCATCTGGCGCCTCGGCTCCGAGTCACGCTGGCCGGATCTAGTTTATGTCGTGTTCCCGGGGAATGTGGGCGGGCCCACTGCTGTCGCCGACATGACCCGCATCCTGCGCGGCTAGTGGGACAGCCGTAGACGCACCATTAGCAAGGGGAACACCTGGGGCACGGACACCCCTCCACCAACGCTTCTGGAGTACGAACACGCGGCGGCGTTAGGCCCTGCCGCCTCAGCTCTGCCTGTGCCCATTCCAGAAGCATCTCGGTGTTCTCCGAAACCAGACTGTAGTAGACCATGGAGCCATCGCGGCGATCGACGACAAGGCCCGCGTCGCGCAGAGCCATGAGTTGCTGCGAGATATAGGGCTGTCGCCGCTTGAGGATGGCCTGCAGATGGCAGACGCAAACTTCTCCATGCCCCAGCAGTGCCACAATCTCGAGTCGCACGGGATGCCCCAGCGCACGAAACAGCGTGGCCGCATTCTGAAAGCCCGTGGGATCGCGCTGCGTCGCTATATCCTTTTGCGTCTTGGTCATGGCTCGTCCGTCATCCTTCTCGCATGCCAGGGAGATCCTCTCTGCCCGGGCCTGATCCACTCACCACATTATAGCACACCGGCTGCAAGGCGCTAAAGAGGACGCTCCGGCGCCTCTCGGAGGCACTGGCAGAGGTTCACGCGTTGCCAGATGGAGAGTAGCATGGGCCTACTGGCATACCTAACACTTTGGCCGAGTTTTATAACACAGTTTTAACATGGCGATAACACTCTGTTAACATTGCTGTGTCATACTACAAGTTGGATTGAGAGAAGAAAGGAGGAAACATGCAAGAATGTACGCGTACACAACGCGCAGCGTCTGTTGGTCAGAAGGCTTGGCGGGCACTGGACCTTGTAGTATCGGCTCTGTTGATCGACACGATCGACTATCCCCAAGAGTATGAGCGCGCCCGCGAACTCATCCGCTAGCGCCACGAGAGCGCATCAGCCAACTGCATAGGCCGGCAGCGTGGTCGGCAAAATCTACGGTCAGCTCCAGCGGCTAGGGTGCCGCAGGACTGGCTTTTTTTATTACCTACCCCCTATGCTTGACGCCCTCTTTCACCCGTCCTACACTCGGGCCATTCAAACGAGAGGAGCAGCGCTATGTGGCAATCGGCATTCGTCGAGACTAATGACATTCAGATGCACTACTGGCGCACGGGCCGAGGCGACAAGCCACCCGTCGTGCTGTCCCACGGCGGAGGCGACAGTGGACGGTGCTGGACGCGGGTGGCTCGCGCGCTGGAGGATGACTATGACGTGATCATGGTAGACGCGCGTGGCCACGGCCAGTCTGACAAGCCCGAGGAGGGCTATGGGCCACGCATTTCGGCCACTGATCTGGCGGGCCTCATCCGTGCCTTGGATATCACGCGCCCCCACCTGATCGGCCACTCCATGGGCGGCGAGATCTCGGCCAACTGTGCCGCCGATTTCCCCAATCTGCCCCGTAGCCTGGTGGTCATCGATTCCGGGTTCATCTCCAATGGCGGGCGTTATGCCGTTACCCCTGAGAAGGCAGCAGAGCGCATTCAGAGTATGCAGGCCTCGGCGCGCACGATGCAAACTCTCAGCATGCAAGAGCTGATGAACCGATGCCGTGCCGAGAACCCCACGTGGCACGAGGACGAGCTGGAGCCTTGGGCCGAATCCAAGCTGCAGGCCTCGCCCAACGCGCGCCTATTTTTCGCCGAGGCCAAACGCCCCTGGCAAGAGACGCTGGGCGCCGTCGAGTGCCCAATTCTGCTCTTGGTGGGCGATCCCGAGCGCCACTCTCACACCGGATGGGATGCTGCCGTGCAAGCCACCGGCATCTGGCAGGAGGGACAACTGATCCACATTGCCGGGGCAGGGCATAACGTCCAACGCGATCGCTATGATCCGTTCATGGCTCGCATCAACCACTGGCTGGCCGCTCACTGACCGGGCCTGCGATCACGCATCAGGTCCGGTAGTGGGCATTGATATCCACATAGGCATGCGAGAGGTCACTGGTCCATACAGTGGCCTCTACATCTCCCCGCCCCAGATCGATGCGGATAGGAATGTCCGTCTGGGCCAGGATTTCGGCGGCACGCTCCTCATCTATCTGATAAGGACCACCATCGCGCACCAGCTCCAGATCACCTAGCCAGACCCGTACGGCATCTGGATCAAGGGGGACCCCCGCATAGCCGACGGCGCACACGATCCGCCCCCAGTTGGCATCCTGGCCATAGATCGCAGTCTTGACCAGGGCCGAATTTGCCACCGACATGCCGATCCGGCGTGCCTCAGACCGATTAGCGGCCCCTGTGACACAGATCTCAATGAATCGAGTGGCGCCCTCGCCGTCGCGCACCAGGCCCTGGGCCAGCCCTACCGCCACACGGGTCAGCCCATCCACAAAGGCGGCGTACGCAACCGAATCAGCCGCGTCGATCTGGGCCATCTCTGCCTCACCGTTGGCCAGAAGCATAGCCGTATCGTTGGTGCTCATGTCGCCATCGATGGTGATCATGTTCAGGCTGGCATCCACGGCTGTCATCAGAGCCTGCTGGGCCAGCTCGGGGGCGATGTCGGCATCGGTGGTAAACACCACCAACAGGGTAGCCATGTTGGGGCTGATCATGCCGGCTCCCTTGGCCATGCCTGCTACGGTGAATCTGACCGAGTCGATCTCGACCAGAACAGCCATCTCCTTGGGCACGGTATCTGTGGTCATGATCGCCCGCGCGGCGCGGTGCCCCGCATCCACCGCGCTGGCCAATCGCCGTGTCGCCGTCTCCACGCCCGCCAGAACGGTGTCCATCGGCAATAGCTGGCCGATGACGCCCGTTGACATCACCATATAGTCGTCCGACGAGCCCCCCGCGTATTGGGCCGCGGCAGCCGCTGTGGCCCTGGTATCGCGCATGCCCTGATCGCCGGTGCAGGCATTGGCGCAGCCGCTGTTGATGACCACGCCTCGTAATCCCGTGGGGTTGCGGTGGAGCGTCTCGCGGTCATATATCACCGGCGCCGCCTGGAACAGGTTGGTGGTAAAGACGGCTGCCCCTGTGCAGGGTGCGACCGAGCGAACCATTGCCAGGTCGAGGGCTCCATCGGCTTTGATCCCGGCCGCAATGCCCGCCGCCTCGAAACCGGGCGTGGTCGTAATCGAACCATTCTCAATGACGCGCACGCGAGGGACCATCTACCCGACCTCCTGAGATGAGCTGTTGCCACACCGGCGTCGAGTATAGGCGGGGTCACGATGCCTGTCAATGGCGTGCGCTCCCAACGATAGGGCGATGAAAGTCGTATTATGCAAAAGCGGTGTATACCGATTCGCACTCGCTTTGGGCAAAGACGAGCTTTGCCCGTACTTGTGCTGTTTAATACGTTTTTGTGGTATGGGCGAACCTTCTGTTCGCCCTCGCGAAATTCGACGGCGCTTCATGCAAGGTGGGATTACACATAATCCTGACTTTGACATTGCCTTGCTCTCAACGACCGTACCGCTTGCACAACACTACATATGCGCTATACTTGCCGCGACCCCGAGTTGAATCGGTTTGCGATGGCCACGCCACAAGGAGGTAGACATGGCCAAGTTTGAGACCAAGGAGCAGCTGTACGACGTTTTGGATCAGGTTGTCGCCGGCATGAAGGAGGATGACGCATTCAAGGCACGCATCGCCAACGCCAGCTCTTCAATGGCGTTCGTGGTCTCGGACCTGGACAATGCCGAGTATGTGCTCTCCTTTAGCAAGGGTGAGTGCAACTGTGCCAAAGAAGGGGCTGGGCAGGCCACTGTTGGTATCACGCTCAGCTCGGATACGCTGGACAAGCTGTTGAGCGGTAAACTTAGCGGTGAATCGGCCTA
>SLPC01000093.1 GCA_007132185.1 Anaerolineae bacterium
CACCCCTGCGGTGACCGCTTTCCCCTGCTGATCAAGCTGCTGGACGCCGAGCGGGATCTGTCGGTGCAGGTGCATCCCGACGACGACTATGCCTGCGAGCACGAGGAGGGCGACTCGGGCAAGGTCGAGTCCTGGTACATCCTGGCCGCCGAGCCCGGCACCGAGCTGATCTATGGTCTGGCCCCAGGCATGGACCGGGACACCTTTGAGCGCGCCATCGCCGACGGCCGTGTGCCCGATACTCTGGCGCGGCTGCCGGTGCAGGCCGGCGATTGCGTCCATGTACCCGCAGGCACGGTGCACGCCCTAACCGCTGGCACGGTCCTGGTCGAGATCCAGCAGAACTCGGACGCCACCTACCGCGTGTACGACTGGGGTCGCGTCGACCAGGAGGGCAACCCCCGGGAGCTGCACATCAAGCGGGCGCTGGACGTGATCGATTGGGAGAAAGACGCCCCGGGCGTTGTTACCCCCGAGACCCTCTCGGAGCAAGGCGGCGTGCATCGCAAGCGGCTCGTTTCCTGCCCCCAATTCGACCTGGAGCAGATCGACCTGACAGCGGGGGCCGTCTTTGAGGGCTCCTGTACCGGAGAGACATTCGAGATCTGGGGCTGCATCGAGGGCGAGGTCGAGTTGGCATGGCAGGGCGAGCCGCTTGGCCTCGAGGCCGTCAGCTTTGGCCTGGTGCCCGCCACCATGGGGGCGTTCAGCATCACGGCCCAGACCCCGGCGCGGCTGCTGCGCAGCTATCTGGGGGAGAATACGGGCAAGCGCTGAGCTGGGGCTGGACCAAGAACGAGTCCAGCCCCCACAAGTGGACAAGCTGAGGATCAGTCGAACATGAATACGGTGCGGATATTGCCCTCGACGCCCTTGTACAGACGGTCGAACACCGCCTGGCCGTCCTCCAGGCGGGCATACTCGCTGATAAAGGGGTCCACATTGATGCGCCCGGCAGCGATCAGATCGACGCAATCGGGGATCTCGCCGTTGCAGGCGCACACGCCATAGATGTCGATCTCGCGGCTCACGATGCTCTGCAGGCCCATGTCCACCCGGGGCGCCACATTGCCGATGAGGGTCAGGCTGCCGCCCTTGCGGGTGATCTCCAGCGCCGTATCCACGGTCTGCGAGATGCCCACGGCCTCTAACGCCGCGTCGGCCCCGCGCGGACCGGTGGCCTCGAATAGCTGGTCCATCATGTCCGGCGCATCGGCCTGGATCGTAATGTCGGCGCCCAGCTCGCGGGCCATCTCCAGTCGCGAGGGCGACAGATCGGTGACGATGATCTTGCCGGCGCCCTTGAGGCGGATGGCCTGCAGCGCCACCAGACCCACGCCGCCGGCCCCCACGATGACGACGGTATCGTTGAGTTGCAGCGGGGTGCGGTTGGCCGCGTGCACGCCGATGGAGGTGGTCTCGACCAGGGCGGCCTGGGCATAGCTCAGGTTGTCGGGCATGCGCACCGAGATCCAGTGGGGCACGGTCATGTACTCGGCCATGGCGCCATGCCGCCGGTATGTCCCCTCGGAGACGCCCAGCACCTCGCGGTTGTCGCACAGGTTCCAGTGCCCGGTGAGGCAGTACTTGCACTTGAGGCAGTAGACCGTCGAGTCAAAGGTCACCCGATCGCCCACCTGAAAACCCTCAACGTTTTCGCCCACGGCGGCGACCACGCCGGCGGCCTCGTGGCCCATAATGATCGGGGGCTGGCGGCGGCCCGTGGTGCCGGAATAGCCCTTGATATCCGAGCCGCAGATGGCGCAGGCCTTGACCTGCACCAGCAGATCATCGGGACCGGGCGTCGGCTCCTCCCAGTCGGTATATTCCATCACATAGGGCGCGGTGTGAACCAGGGCCTTCATAGTATCCCCCTTTATATGGCGTGATGGCGGCATTATGGCCCCGTGCGGCAGGGCTGTCAATGCGGCTGCAGGGCGCATGGCGGCGAGAAAAGCAACAGAGGGCGATCTAGCCGTTGCCATCGCCCCCCTGCAATCTCGATCGATACCCCGCCTACCGGCGGACGGCGACCTCGGCGCTCTCGCCGTCCAGCTTGACGGCCTCGCGGGCGTCCCAGGAGAGGTTGTCGGGCTCGGTCCGGACATCCTCAGCCAGTGTCTCTTGCCGCAGATAGCCCTCGAACTGTTGAGCAGCCTGCTGCGCTCGCTCCGTCAGGCCAAACAGCCCCACGGTGATACGGTCGTCCATCTGGTAGCCGGCCTCTTTGCGCAGGGTCTGGACATAGCGCACCAGGTCGCGCACCAGCCCCTCGGCCATCAGATCGTCGGTGAGCACCGTGTCCACGGCCACGGTCACGCCCCGCTCGACGGTCACCGCCAGCCCCTCAGCGGGCTCGGTGTCGATGATGACCTCCTCGGGGAGCAGCTCGACCGTCTCGCCATCCAGCTCGACCTCGATGGGCAGCCCGGCCCGCAAACGGCGCACGGCGGGGCCTGGATCAAGCTCGGCCAGGGCCTGGCGAAGCCGGGGATAGCGCGGTCCATACTTGGGGCCCAACAGACGCCCCTCCCCCGCCAGGCGATAGTTCACCAGCTCGCTCTCGTCCTCGACAAACTCGACGGCCTTGACATTCAGCTCGTCGCGCACGATCGCCGCCAGTTCCTCCGAGAGCCCGCGCGTCCCGTCGCCGGTATAGACCAGCGCCTTGGCCAAGGGCTGCCGAATCTTGATGTTGGCGCTGTTGCGCGAGCCTAGCCCCAGGCTGGCCACCCGGCGCGCCAGCGACATCTGCACCAGCAGGTCCTCGTCCACCGCATCGGCGTCAGCCACAGGCCAGCGGGTGTGGTGCACGCTCACGTGAGCCTCGGGCTGCACCCCGCGCACCAGGTTCTGGTACATGACCTCGCACACAAAGGGCGTAAAGGGCGCCAGCACCCGGATCAGCCGCACCAGCACATAGTAGAGGGTGGCATAGGCCGTCTGCTTGTCGGCATCGTGCTCGCTCTTCCAGAAACGCCGCCGGGAGCGCCGCACATGCCAGTTGGTGAGGTCGTCCATCAGAGACTCGACCACGACGGTGGCGTTGTAGGCGTCCGAATCACACAGATGCTTTTCACAGTCGACGACCACCTGGTTGATGCGGGCGATGATCCAGCGATCCAGGAGGTTATCGCTGGCAGGCGTGTCTCCTTCCGGATGATCGGGGTTGAATCCGGCCTGCGCCGGCTCCCAGCCGTCCAGGCGCGCATACGAGATGAAAAAGTTGTATACGTTCCAGATCGGCAGCAAGAACTGGCGGCGGGTCTCGTCGGCCCGGTTATAGCCAAAGAGCAGGTTGCTCTCGGGACGGTGGGCGCAATAGAGCCAGCGCATCACATCCACACCCATCCGATCGGCCGCCTCGTTGAACTCGATCATGTTGCCCGAGCTCTTGTGCATAGGCGAGCCGTCCTCGGCCAGCAGCGTGGCGTAGGAAAAGTTCTCCCGGAAAGGCGGCGAGTTGTCCAGTACAGCGGCCATGGCCAGCAGGCTGTAAAACCAATTGCGGAACTGGCCGGGGAACGACTCGCTGATCCAATCGGCGGGGTACCACTCTTCCCAATAGCTGCGGTTGGTGCGCCATTGCAGCGTGGAGAAGGGCACCACGCCTGCGTCCAGCCAGGGATTGCCCACGTCCTCGACGCGGTCCATCTGGGCGCCACACTCGCACCGGATCTTGACGGCATCGATGTGGGGCCGATGGGGGGTGTGCCCCTCAAAGGTCTCCCACCCCGCCACGGCGCGCTCCTTGAGCATAACCTCGTCGCGGATGACCTCGTAGCGGCCGCAGCTATCGCACTCCCAGATGGGCAGCGCCAGCCCCCAGAAGCGCTTCTTGCTGATCATCCAGTCATGCATGTTGCGCAGCCAGTCCAGCTCGCGCTCCAGGCCAAAGGCCGGAATCCAGCGGATCTGCCGCGTGATGTCCATCATGCGGTGGCGCAGCTCGTCCATACTGATGAACCACTCGTCCACCAGGCGAAAGACCAGCTCGGTCTTGCAGCGCCAGCAGATGGGGTAGCGGTGGGTATAGTTGTCGACGCGATAGAGCAGGCCGCGCTCCTCCAGATGCCGAAAGATCGGCTGCGCCACATCCGCCACGTCCATCCCCGTCAGCCAGCCAAAGCCCTCGACGAACACGCCCTCCTCGTTCAGCGGGGCCACGATGGGCAGCCCCAGGGTACGCCCAAGCTCAAAGTCCTCGGCGCCGCAACCCGGGGCGATATGGACGATGCCGGTGCCTTCCTCGTCGCCCACGTCGTCCCACAGGATCACCCGGTGGGCCGTGGCGGCTGATTGGTCCACGCCCTCCACCAGCTCAGCGAGTTGGGTGTGCCCGCCCACCTCCTGGGCCGCTGGGAGCTCGTCAAACGGGCCATCATAGGTCCAGCCCTCCATCTCGGTGCCCTTGATCTCGCCCAGCACCTCATAGGGACCCGAAAGGATGTGGGCCGCGCCCTTGGAGACATAGAGGATCTCGTCGCCGTTGCGTACCCGCAGGTATACCAGCTCGGGGCCCACGGCAGCGGCCACGTTGCTGGTTAGCGTCCAGGGGGTCGTGGTCCACACCAGCAGCGACTCGCCAGGGCGATCGCGCAGCGGCAGGCGCAGCGTGACGGCGCGGTGGGTCAGCTCGGCATAGCCGTCGGTGACGATCTCGTGCTGACTGATGGCGGTGGCGCAGCGCGGGCACCAGGGCATCACGTCGGCGCCCCGGTAGAGCCAGCCATGCTCCCAGCAGGTGTGGAGCATGTTCCAGATCACATAGTTGTTCTCGTTGGAAAAGGTGAAATAGCTGCCGCCCAGCTCGGCCAGGCCCAAGCGGCCGACGATTTGCTCGACCGTGTCGGTGACGGGGCCCTCGGGGCCCTGGACAGTGGTGACCTGGGACGGGTCCTCCGCCAGGCGATCGGCCAGCCAGTGCAGATGGTCGGGGTCGTTCCAGTCCATCCAGTAGCCCAGCCGCATCGACTGCTGGGTCTGCATGGCGGCCATGCGCAGCACCCGCTCCTTGCACTTGAGCACAAAGCGATCGAGCCCATAGGCCTCAATGTCCTTTTTGGACTGGAACCCCAGCTCTTTTTCGACCTCCACCTCGACCCACAGGCCCTGGCAATCGAACCCGTTCTGGTAGCGGAGCTCGCGGCCCTGCATGGTCCAGAACCGACTGAACAGGTCCTTGAACATGCGCCCCCAGCCGTGGTGTACCCCCATGGGGTTGTTGGCCGTGATGGGGCCGTCGATGAACGACCAGTGGGGCTCGCCCTTGTGCAGGCGGCGCATGGTCTCGAACGCGTCGCTCTCCTCCCAAAAGCGCAGCATATCCTTTTCCTGCTCGACGAAATCGGTGTTGGCAGGCACGTCACGAAACGGCATAACGTTCCTCCTGATACGGACAAAAAAACAGCCCGCGTCCCTGATAGGGACGAGAGCTGCGCACAGCATCCCGCGGTACCACCCTTGTTGGCATAGCCACCCACTCGTTCGCCTGCGAGAAGTCGCCGCGTCCCACGCGGACGCACACCCTCTGACAGACGCGCCCTGGTAACGGCAGGCGAACCCGGACAGGACTATTCAGGCGCAGGCCCTTTCGGCTGTCGGCTCGGGAGTGATTTTCGGCCGGTTGTGACGCACCCGGATCGCACCAGCCCCGGGCTCTCTGAGCGCACGCTGGACGCCGGCCTACTCGTCTCCGTCATAGCCTTTGACGATATGTTGCCATTATAGCACGGGGCGCCGTTGGGTCAACTAGGCGCCCATGCCCTCGATTTTGACATTGTTCCTCCTTTCTGCTATCTTGGCCACATCGTTCACAGATTCAAGAAAGGAGGCGCAAGAGATGACGGTCCATCGCTATAGTATCGCTAGCGAACTTCATCTCTGAGTGCGCCTGCCTGTCACGCGATAATCGAGCCGTTCTCTCGTGGCCGTGGGTGCATTCGCCCACGGTTGTTTGTTTTGTGCCGAAAAGGGTCTAGCTGCCCCCTTTGAGGGCGGCGCTCATCTACCCCGCGGCCGTGGGCTAACACAAACCTGCGGCCGTTTTGCGTTCGCCAACGGCCACGGGCACGCAGGTTCACGGCAACGAATATGATAAAGGAACCAACGTGACCCAGCACAAGCTCTATGACAGACCGGGGCGCCGGCCCATGGGCCACGCTTTCGACGATAATCCTGACTACCACACGGGAGAACGCGACGCATGAACACGAAAACGCACAAGTTCGTTTCCTACTACAGGCCCTACCTGGGCCAGTTCATCACCGTGCTGGTGGCCGCTGGCCTCGCCGCCGGCATCTCGCTCGTCTTTCCGCTCCTCATCCGCTACATCACCCAAACCGTGCTGGAAGAGGAGCTATCCACTGCCCTGCCCCTCATCTGGCGCACGGCGGCCCTGATGCTGGTCCTGGCCGCCTTTGAGGCGGTGGCCAAGTCGTATTTCGACTATCGTGGCCACGTGATCGGCGCCATGATGGAGCGGGACATGCGCAACGAGCTGTTCGCCCACTATCAGCGGCTCTCGCACCGCTTTTTCGATGGGCAAAGGACCGGCCAGCTCATGTCCCGCATCACCTACGACCTGCTCATGCTGGCCGAGCTCTTTCACCACGGCCCCGAGGATATTGCCGTCTATGCGGTGCGCTTTGTCGGCGCCTTTGTCATCCTGATCGGTATCGACGCGCCCCTGACGCTGGCCGTCTTTGCCCTGCTGCCCGTGATGACCCTGTTCACAGCCTACTATACGAAAAAGATGCGGGTGGCCATGCGGCGCAGCTTTGAGCGCATCGCCGACGTCAACGCCCAGGTGGAGGACACCGTGTCGGGCATCCGGACGGTCAAGTCCTTTGCCAACGAGCCCGTGGAGACCCAACGCTTTCATGTCGAGAACGAGCGCTTTTTCGAGAGCCGCAAGACCATCTACCGGGTCGAGTCGATCTGCTACCAGGGGGTCGAGGCCTTTGTGCGCCTCATCACCATCATCGCCGTGGTGTATGGCGGCATCCGCATCGTGGGCGCCGCGCTAGAGCTGCCCGACCTGATCGCCTATCTGCTCTATATCGGTTTCCTGGTCGAGCCGGTGCAAAAGCTGGTCCACATCACCGGCCAGTACCAAGAGGGCCTGGCCGGGTTCGACCGCTTTCTCGAGATCCTCGAGCTGGCCCCCGACATCGACGATGCCCCCGATGCCATCGAGCTGGACAACGTCCGGGGCCATGTGCGCTTTGCCCACGTAGGCTTTCGCTACGGCGACGATAGCGTCCCCATCCTGCAGGACGTGTCGCTGGATGTGCCCGCCGGCGAGTATATCGCCCTGGTGGGGGCCTCCGGCGTGGGCAAGACGACGATCTGCTCGCTGATCCCTCGCTTTTATGACGTGACCGAGGGGCAGATCCTGTTGGATGGCGTGGACATCCGCCACGTACGCCTGGACTCGCTGCGGCGCCAGATCGGCATCGTCCAGCAAGAGGTGTACATGTTCGCTGGGACTGTGCTGGAGAATATCCGCTACGGCAGGCCCAAAGCCACCCGCGACGAGATCATGGCCGCGGCCATCAAGGCCGATGCCCACGCGTTCATCATGCGGCTGCCACAGCAATACGACACCGACATCGGCCAGCGGGGCGTCATGCTCTCTTCGGGGCAGAAACAGCGGCTGAGCATCGCGCGGGTGTTTCTCAAGGACCCGGCGGTCCTGATCTTTGACGAGGCCACCAGCGCCCTGGACTATGAGAGCGAAAAGGTGATCCAGGGTGCCCTGGAAGAGATCGCCAAGGGCCGGACGACCTTTGTTATCGCACACCGGCTGTCCACCATCAGGAACGCGCAGCGCATCGTGGTGATGGCCGAGGGCGGCATCGCCGAGCAGGGCACCCACGAGGAGCTGTTGGCGACCAACGGGTCGTACGCCTACCTGTACAACATGCAGTAGGGGTGTGGGGGCGCGAGTGCAAGCGCAGCCCGGTGCAAGCGCAGCCCGGTGCGCAAGCGCAGCCCGGTGCGCAACGCTACCCGCCCGCGCCCGATGCTGCTATACTGAAGCACACAATCGTCCACATCCACGGAGAAGAAACGCGATCCATGGCAGCATCCCTCTCGCCCCAAGAGTTTGTCCAAACGTGGCGCCACGTCGCCCTGACCGAGCGCTCGGCCTCGCAGTCGCATTTCAACGACCTCTGCCGCCTGGTGGGGCACCCCACCCCCGTCGAGATGGACCCCACCGGCGACTCGTTCACCTTTGAGGCGGGCGCCGCCAAGCATAGGGGCGGCGATGGCTGGGCCGACGTGTGGAAGCGCGGATTCTTTGCCTGGGAGTACAAGGGACACCGCAGGAACCTGGATGCCGCCTACGACCAGTTGCTCCAATACAGGGACTCGCTCATGAACCCGCCGCTGCTGGTGGTCTCGGATATGGACATCATCCGCATCCACACCAATTTCACCAACACGGTCAAGCGTGTGGTCGAGCTGACGCTGGACGACCTGTTGACGCCCCAGGGTCTGGCGCATCTGCGGGCCGTGTTCCACGAGCCCGAGCGGTTCCGCGCCAGCCAGACCACGGCCCAGGTGACCGAGGAGGCCGCCGTTCGCTTTGCCGAGCTGGCAAACCTGCTGCGGCGCTATGGCGAGGACCCCCAGGCCGTGGCCCAATACCTGATCCGGCTCCTCTTTTGCCTCTTTGGCGAGGATATCGACCTGCTGCCCGAGCGCCTGTTCAGCCGCCTGGTGCGCCAGAATGTGCGCCGCCCCGACGTTTTCCAGCGGCGGCTCGCCAGCCTGTTCGAGCAGATGAGCGTGGGCGGCTTTTTCGGCGTCTCCGAGATCCCCCATGTGGACGGCCACCTGTTCGATGATGCCCAGCCCCTCTATCTGGACAGCGACGGCATGGCGATCCTGGCCGAGGCCTGCGCCCTCGATTGGGGCAATATCGAGCCCTCGGTGCTGGGCACCCTGTTCGAGCGCAGCCTGGACCCCGACAAGCGCTCGCAGCTTGGCGCCCACTATACCAGCCGCGAGGATATCGAGCTGATCGTCGAGCCGGTGTTGATGGCGCCCCTGCGCCGCCGCTGGGAGGTCGTGCAGGCCGAGGCCGTCGCGCTGGCCGAGCGCCGCGACAACGCCAGCACCCCCAGCGCCCGCACCCGCCATCAGAACGAGCTGGCCCGCCTGCTGCAGGGCTATGCCCGGGAGCTGGCCGCCGTGCGGGTGCTGGACCCCGCCTGCGGCTCGGGCAATTTCCTATACGTGGCACTGCGCCAGCTCCTCGACCTGTGGAACCTGGTCTCGGAGCAATCGTTCAATCTGGGGCTGACCAAGCTGCCGCCCCTGGAGGGCGACTCTCCCCACCCGCGCCAGTTGCTGGGCATCGAAGTCAACCCCTATGCCCACGAGCTGGCCCAGGCCACGGTCTGGATCGGCTACCTGCAATGGCTGCGGGAGCATGGCTGGGGCGTGCCCGCCGAACCAATTTTAAAGCCACTGGATGCCATCCGGCAGATGGACGCCATCCTGGCGTATGACGGCGACGGGCGCCCCGTCGAGCCCGCCTGGCCCGCCGCCGACGTCATCATCGGCAACCCGCCGTTCCTGGGCGACAAAAAGATGCGCGCTGAGCTGGGCGATAGCTATGTGAACGATCTGCGCGGTCTCTAC
>SLPC01000092.1 GCA_007132185.1 Anaerolineae bacterium
CAGGCTCTCTTCTGATGGATACCCTCGCGCCAGCACAGGAGACAGGACCTCGACCTTGAGGTTGGGGATCAGGGCATTCACTTCCTCAACGGCGCGCGTGCTCCAGCCATACGAGCCGATCGCCGATACATACGCCAGCTTGGGGCGCAGGGCATTGGCCAGATGGGTGGCATAGTAGACCGTGGGGTGGGGGCTGCGATGGAACGTCGGGGTGCCGATGACCAGGGTGGCAGTGTCTACCAGTGAAATGGCCAGCTCGCCCAGATCTGTGACCGACAGGTCAAATCGATGCACTGGCACCCGGTGACCCGTGAGGCGATCGATCAGCTGATCGACCATGACGCGTGTGCTCCCATGCATCGAGATGTAGGGCACCACCACAAGGTTCTTGGGTTGATCGGAGATCCAGTCGCGGCAGGCGTTGAGAATACGGACAGGATCTGTGTGCACGGGGCCATGACTGGGGGCGATCATGGTCATATCCAGGCGGTCGAGCTTGGCCATGTTGCGCTGGATGATGCCGCGGAAAGGCATCATGATCTCGGCATAATAGCGCTTGGCGGCCATGATGACTCGACCATAATCCTGCATGACCGGGTCGCTGGTGGCCAGATGCGACCCAAACCAGTCGCAGGAGAACAGGATGCGATCCTCCTGAAGATAGGTAGAAATAGTTTCGGGCCAGTGTACCCACGGTGTATGAAGGAACTGTAGGGTCTTGCCGCCCAATGGAAGCACATCGCCATCATCGACCGTCACAAACTGAGCTTGCCTCAGGTCAAGGTGTGCCAACAAAAGATTCTTGCCCTGGGGGGAGCACACAATCTGGGCCTGTGGATGGACGGCAAGGACGGCGGGAATAGCCCCGGAGTGATCCTGCTCGGCATGTTGCGAGATGATATAGTCAATGGGCGGGCCATTGGCCAATCGCTCGAGCAAGACCTGTGTCATTGTCGGATCAACCGCATCGATCAGCGCGGTCTTGTCCTGACCTTGGATGAGATAGGCATTATAGCTCGTGCCGTGGGGTAGCGGGATCAGGGCATCAAAAAGGCGACGATCCCAGTCCACCGCGCCCACCCAGTGCACATTCTCCGTGATCGGTATAGTCTGCATCGTTCCAGCTCCCGTGTTGATGCCTGCAAGACTGGTCTCTTCCGGGCCATCGCCGCAATACTGGCCTGGCAAGAGCGCGCAACCTTCTCCCCGGCCCGCCAGGAAGCATCCTGGTCGGGGGTCTCCTGCCACGAGGGGCAGAGTGATCCTGGCTCAGTATAGCATACGTCAAGGGGGTTTGTCGGATGGAGATTGGATTTGGGGCCTTTCTCTATGCGCGATGTAACCTCTTGTCGAACCTGGGTGTCTCAACTATTATAAGGATAGATACCCTGCGTCGTGCGCCAGTTGGGCTATGGGGAGGCCTCATGTCTCTGGACGTACTGTACTTTGTCATAATACCTTTTGTCCTGCTCCTTGTGGTGCTGGGCTTTGTGACACTGAATCGATATATTGCGTACAAGGAGCGTGTGGCGCTCGCGGAACGGGGCTTTACGGCGCAGGACCTGGCTCTTCGTGATGCGTATAGACGTCAGGGCAATCGGGGCGTGCTTTGGGGCGGCGTGATCACCACTATGAGCGGGCTAGCACTTCTTCTCGGCCTTTCGACCCTGGGAACGGGATACTGGCTGATTGCCGGGCTCCTGCCGCTCTTTGTTGGTTTGGGCATGCTTCTGATCTATTTCATCGTTTCCAGCACCATGCCACGCGAGCCAGATGATGCAAACCCCGAGGTACAGCCCCGGGGCGAGTCGGATGAGCCGCTATCGCGGCCTACAGCCTGAGTGATTTCGTGTGGCTACTGTACCATGGGCAGACACCTTGAACGATCCGCTGGCAGAACTGGTGGAGCAAGCTCAGCGCGGCGACCGTGTGGCGCTGGCAGAGTTGATACGTGAGACGCAAGACCGCGTCTACAACCTGGCTTATCGGATTCTTGGCAACGCGCAAGAGGCCGAGGATCTGACACAGGAGGTTTTTGTTCGGATGTGGCGGGCTCTGCCGCGCTTTCGGGGCGACAGCAAGTTTACTACCTGGCTGCATACTATCGCGACGAATGCGTGCCTGAATCGCAAACGCAGCCTCCGCCGGCAGCTTGACACGCAACTGGACGCTGCCAATTGGCTGGACGCATTGCCTTCTGCTGAGGATGGTCCTGCCGAGGATCTGTTGGCACGAGACGAGAGGACCCGGCTCTGGGAGATGGTCGAGCGCCTGCCCGAAAAGTATCGTCTGGTGCTTACCCTGTTCTATCAGCAACAGCTGACGTACCAGGAGATCGCCCAGGTGTTGACCCTGCCGCTCGGGACGGTCAAGGCGCACCTCAATCGAGCGCGGAACGCGTTGGCCGCCAGCTTGGAAAAAGTAGGAATCCGATGACCAACTGCCAAGATATCCAAGGCCTCTTGCCGCAATACGTGGCCGACGGGCAGCCGGCCGCTGGTGAGTATGCAGCTGTGCGTGCTCACCTGAACTCCTGCACAAACTGTCTCGCGACTGTCGAGCTCCTACAGTACGTGGAGACAGGCCTATCCGATTGGCCGCTACAGCCGGCGTCACCTGACCTCACCAACCGTATCCTGGCAGCCATCGATCGAGAGGCCCCGATAGAGCCGTGGAGGCTGCTCCCCTGGAATATCTGGTTGCCAGCCCTAACCCTGCTGGTTGCATTGGCTCTTGCCATCTTTCTCACGCCCTCGATGCAGGGCGAACTAGGCACAGTGTCCTGGATCGAACCTGTAAAGGCTGTGCCTCTGCAGGTGCAGTTTTCGGCCGATCCGGCGTTGCTGTTAGCTTTGTGGATCGGCTTCTCGACGGCTGTCTGTGGCATTGGCATCACGCTGGCCCTGGTCCATGGGCGCCTGCCTGACGAAGAGGAGCTGGACCACGTGCGCCATCGCCTGTCTGACAAGGCCCATCGGCTTTGGCGACTGGCAGGGCAATAGCGCACTCGACGGCCTGCCTCATCTGCTACCCACCTCATGTCCTCTTACCGGGGGGCCTCCTGGCGTACCGGGAGGAGACACGGGAGCGCGAATGCGATGTTGCGTACCCGCTTTTGCCCGGTCGCGACTCGTGGCGCGGAGCGGATCCTACCTAAATTGACACTCTTATGTCGCCGGGTTATACTTGATGTTCGTGAGTCAATGTCCCTTTGACGTGAGGTCTCTTGTATGCAGATATTTCCTTTTACTGCAATCGTCGGACAGGAACGCATGCGCCGGGCGCTCGTGCTCAATGCCATCAGCCCCCAGATCGGTGGGGTGCTCATCCGTGGCGAGCGCGGGACGGCCAAGTCAACCGCTGCGCGCGCCCTGGCCGCTCTATTGCCCGATATTCACGCCGTAAGCGATTGCCCGTTCCACTGTGAGCCGAATCGCCCAGACCAGATGTGCGACACGTGCCGCGAGCGCATCCAAGACGGCGAGGAATTGCCCGTGGCCCTGCTCAAGACGCGCTTTGTCGATCTGCCCGTCAGCGCTACCGAAGACCGTGTGGTCGGTACGCTGGATATTGAGCGGGCCATCAAAGAAGGCGAGCGTCATTTCGAGCCGGGCGTGCTGGCCGCCGCCAATCGTGGTCTTCTCTATGTGGACGAAGTCAACCTGCTGGACGACCACGTGGTCGATCTTCTTCTCGATTCGGCGGCCATGGGCGTCAATGTGGTGGAGCGAGAGGGCATCTCCTTCTCGCATCCCGCGCGCTTTATCTTGGTGGGCACGATGAATCCGGAGGAGGGCGAGCTGCGGCCCCAGTTGTTGGACCGCTTTGCCCTCTGTGTGGATATTCACGGCATCGCCGATGCAGACGCCCGCGTCGAGATCCTCAGGCGTCGCATCGCCTTTGAGCGCGACTATGGCGCCTTTTGTGATGTGTGGTGTGAAGAAGAGGCTCTCCTATCAGAGCGCATTTTGCAGGCGCAGGAGCTTCTTGCTGACGTCACATATGATGACGATGACCTGTTCACCATCGCTCAGTTGACCGCCGAGATGGACGTTGACGGCCACCGCGCCGATATCGTAATCCTGAAGACGGCCATGGCCCACGCCGCCTTTATGGGGCGCTCTTCCATCCGCGAGACCGACATTCTGCTGGCCGCCGAGTTGGCCCTACCGCATCGCCTGCGCCGTACTCCGTTTGAGGATACGGGCGCCAAGATGGACAAGCTGGCCCAGCGTATCGAGCAGGCTCGTCAGCAGAGCGCCGATCAGGAAGAGCAGGAGCCCGCGGAGGGTCAGGCGGAGCCTAAAAAAAAACAGCCGATCCGGTAGCCTCCGAGTCGACGCCTAGTGGCGAGCCGCAATCGGCCCCTCCCATGCGTGGGCATCATTCGGATGCTCAATCCCTCAATGCGTCGCCTGACGACGCGACCCACCAGGTGGACGTAGGCGACACCTTTCGCGCGCGCAAGCTTCGGACGCCTACCGACAGGCTGAGCCGCCGAGCGACGGGCCGGCGCAGCTATACGGTCAGCAAGCAAAAGCGAGGGCGCTATATTCGCTCGCGCGACGCCCAGGGTCGCTATGACGACATCGCTATCGATGCGACTGTGCGCCAGGCGGCGCCCCACCAGACCCAGCGCGACAAGGGTAGCAATGCCATTGCCATCCGCGATAACGATCTTCAGCGCAAGATCCGCGTGCGCAAAACAGGCAACCTGGTGATCTTTGCCGTCGATGCAAGCTGGTCGATGGCCGCGGCAGAGCGCATGGAGGCAACCAAGGGCGCCATTATGTCGCTACTGGTCGACGCGTACCAAAAGCGCGATCGGGTGGCGATGGTCTCCTTCCAAAAGGATCGCGCCCATCTGGTGCTGCCGCCCACATCCAGTGTAGAGATGGCCAAAAAAGCCCTCCAGGAGATACCGGTAGGCGGCAAGACGCCTCTCTCCGCCGGGCTGCTACTCTCGCTACAGGTGATCGAGCGGGAAAAGAACCAGAATGCCGATATCGCGCCCCTGATGATCCTGCTGACCGATGGAGCAGGGAACGTATCGGTCACAGGCACACCCCCGCGCCAAGAGGCGCTCATGATCGCGCATCTGTTCAGCGAGAAGCAGTTCCGCACCGTCGTGATCAACACCGAGCACGCCTCGCTGGATCGCGGTCTGGCTCAGGAACTGGCGGACGCTCTCTCTGGCCCCTGCTATACGCTGGCCGAGATCCGCGCCGATAGCTTGCTGGATACGGTACGCAAGGAATTGGAGCGTTAGCGTCGATGGCGGACACAACCAACCGCCGTCACCAGCTTGGCGCTGATTTTGCGCTGCTCCTGGTAACCCTGGTCTGGGGCGGGACATTTGTGATGGTCAAAGACGCCACCAGCGGCTATCCTGTCTTTGGCTTTTTGGCCCTGCGTTTTGCCCTGGCGCTGGCCGGCCTGCTTGCCATCGGGTGGCGCCGACTGCGAACGCTAAACCGGCATAGCGTTGCAGCCGGCGTACTCCTCGGCCTGTTCCTGCTGGCTGGCTATGCTTTTCAGACCCTCGGCCTCCAGCATACCACGGCCTCCAAGGCGGGGTTCATCACCGGGCTTAGTGTCGCCATCGTGCCGGTACTGGCGGCGCTGGTGCTGGGGAAACTGCCCCAACGTGCGGCGGTCCTCGGCGTGCTCCTGGCGACCATAGGCATCGCTCTCCTATCCTTGGACAACTCCCTTTTGCTGGGCCAGGGCGACTTGTTAGTTCTTCTCTGTGCCATCTCCTTTGCGCTGCATATCGTCGGGGTTGGCGCCTTTGCCCCCCGAGTCGATCCTATCGCCCTGACGATCGTCCAGATCGCAGTCGTCGCCGTCATCAGCACGGGGATCGCGATAGCGGGGGGTGAGGCGTGGCCCACTCCGACTCCTACCGTTTGGGGTGCTGCGGCCTTTACCGGGATTCTGGCTACAGCGGTAGCCTTTGGGGTGCAGACAACGGCTCAGCGTTTCACCACGCCCACCCACACGGCGCTGATATTTACCGCCGAGCCGGTCTTTGCGGCCCTGTTCGGCGTTCTCCTGGCCAATGATGTGCTGACCAACCGCATCATCCTCGGCGGAGCGCTGGTGCTGGCCGGCATGCTGATCAGCGAGATCCCGTGGTCTGCACGGACGGCGTCTCTGGTCTCGCGCTTTATGGCGCCGCAGTACGTCATAACCTTGATGCTGATACTGCTGGGCTTGGCTGATCCGATCTCGTGGCAACATGGTATGACGTGGGTAGTTGGAGTGATGCTACCGTTCGTTGTGATCACGCTAGGGGTGTTCACTCTAGCGCTGCGCACTGGGACTATCAGTGATTGGCATATCTCAAACCGACATGAGCGGCTGCAGCCGGGCATTGTTGTTGCCTCGCTCATCTTTACAGCCGCCCCGATGGCAATCCTATTTTTGTTTGACGGGCCCTATTGGATCCTGGCTGCCACGGTCAGCGGATTCTTGCTCATAGTGATCAATCTGGTGATCACGTACATCTGGAAGATCAGCCAGCACGTGTCTGGGATCGCCCTAGGCGCCACGTTGGTCACCGCCAGCCTGGGGCCGCTGGCGGCTCCCAGCCTGCTACTCATTCCCCTGGTGGCGTGGGCCCGCGTCAAGGTGGGCGCTCATACCGTCATGCAGACTGTTGCCGGTGGGGTGACAGGTGTGATCATCACCATGTTTGCGCTGGGGCTCTTGGGTTTGGGCCGGATCGCACGGTAGATTGCTGGCTGGCAGGTAGCTCACAGATCAGACCCTGAGGAGATATCTCCTCAGGGTCTGATTGCTTATTAGGGTGAGGGGCACTCACCCCGTTACTTGCTGCTGAATAGAGACTTGATCCAGGAACCACTGCTCCGGAAACTCGCAAGATCAACCGATATCCCTGGTCATTGTACTCGGATGTCCTAGATTGGTACTAGAGGCGTATGGTTACCAGAAGGAGACTCTGGGCAGATTCTCGTTATTACTCGCGGCACTTTGGGCACAGGCCCCGCAGCTCAAGGAGGTGTTCCACGATCCGAAAGCCGGTACGGGCTTCCATGTCGGCCACGAGGGGGGATAGATCGCACTCGGAAAAGGCATAGGTCCAGCCGCACGCAGAGCAGATCAATTGATGGCTATGGCCCGCGGGGGCAACCGCATAGCTCTGGCAATCATCATCGCTATGTACAAGCTGTACATGCCCCAGGGACTGGAGGAGAGCCAGAGTGCGATAGACGCTGGCGAGACTGAGGGAAGGGCAGGATTGACGCCCCAGGGCGTGCACCTGCGCGGCTGTCAAGTGGCGTTCAGCCTCGAGCAGGGCATCCAGTACGGCCCGCCTTGCTCGGGTGAGCCTGACACCGCTACGGCGTAGCGCTCTTTCAATTGCGTGTTCATTGTCGCTCATCCTTGCATCTCCCCCGCGATCCTGTCCGTCGCCGCGTTGTCTGCAACGCCCTTTTCCGCCACGATCCATACTGTATGCCCTCCTGACTCCATGCAATGGGCGCGAGCACCTGCGCGACGCACCATCTCTACAATCGTCTCTGGCGGGTAGGGCTGCGGCTCCATAAGGGCGATCTTTTCGCCCCAAGAGACCAATCGCATGGTCCACTTGCGCCAATCGGGCTCCTGGATCAGCAACCGTCCCTCGGGCGTGAGAACCCGCAACAGCTCGTGCAGTGCGTTCTCTACATCCTGAAAGTGATGCAGGGCATCTACCATCACAATGCGCTCAAAGACGGTGTCGGCAAAGGGCAACAGCTCGGCGGGCGCAGCCACCGGATGCAACCTCGGATGGTCCATCGCCTGGCGGAGCATGGCCGTGGATGGATCGGCGATCACGACCTGCCCTACCTGACCGACGAATTGAGCCGTCACCCGGCCTGTGCCGCCACCAACATCGAGAAGCGCCCCCGAGATCGGCAATTCGAGCGCCCGCTGCAGGTCATCAGGCTTTGGCGCCGGGACCAGATATCTGTAGATTGGCGCCAAGAAGCGAAAGTGATCAAAGAGTGGCATGATTCATCCTGGATACTACGTTCCGCATGATGCATTCGACGAGTGTTGGTCTGTAACCCTATTATAGCCGGCCTGGCCTTGCACGGCCAACCTTGATTATGGCAATTCGGTCTCGCTAATCAAGTGCGCGTGTAGCAGGGGCACATCCTGGTAGGCTCCTCCATTGATGATCAGCCGATAGCCTCGCTCGGCCAGCCCAAGCTGACCCACGATGGTCTGTACGGCACGCACCAAGTCGGCATAGAGGGCGGCCTCATGCCCGCGTAGCGCCTCGAGGCTCGCGATATCTGCCTTGGGCACAATGAGGATGTGAACCGGATAGGAGGGACGGGGGTGGTAGAAAGCGAGCAGTCTGTCGGTGGCATAGACCCGCTGCACCGGTAGCCACCGGCTCAGGGAGCCGAACCATCTCCGGGCGATGCGTCCGCCGAGCGGGGTGCGCGCCAGGGTGAACAGCAACCGGCTTGCCCGGTGGGCCAGCGATGGGCCTGTTCTACTGATTTTCAGCGGATTCTTCATATTGGTCACTGAACCAATCAAAGGCGACGGTCTCATTCTCCAGCTTCCACCGCCCGGGGCTGGTGGTCATGAGCCAGTCCATAGGCTCAGCCAGAGGGAGCTGCCGCGAGGCCTGCGAGAACGCAGCGCGGAGAGCCCGCTGCACGGTCCTATCCGGGGGCTCTACTTTGGGTGCGACAAAACAGGGCGTTCCGCTGGAGGCAAGCAGCGAAAGCCACTGCTCGTTGAGGGACCAGGGGACGTGCGAGTAGAGGCACACGGGATCGGCTTCGGCGGCATAAAGGGCGCCGTGATGGAATCCGCGAAAGGCCAGGGCATTGATCCCCTGGAGATGGCCAAAAGCTCGCTGACGGGCTGCCTGTCTGCCCGCAATATGCTGCACGTGCACCCGGCCCGCGGCCAGATGGCCTATGGTGTTGCGCCCGACGATCAGCGTTCGGTCACCTGCAGCGTGATGCAGCGACTCGAATAGCTGGCCCAACACCTCCGCTGTGGTCAGGGTGGGATCGTGGAATCGCCAGGCTTGTGCCGGGCTGCCCTCCGGCCGCTCAGAGCGATCCTCCAGCAGATCCGACACTGTGCAGTCATGGCAGATCAGCTCATAGCCCCAGGCGATGGCCTGGCGTACGCTGTCCTTGATCAGTTCCGTCGCATCAGGGTGGGTGGGATCGAGCAGCCATCCTGTGTCCTGCCCGGCAGAGGGCGGCAACGGCAGGCTCCAACTCTGATGTTCGGGTGTCATGGAAAGCAGGGGCCGCAACCAAAGGCCGGGGCGGCAGGTCTCATCGGCGATGGCCGCGGCCAAAGCCTCCATATCGCCCACCGCACTGTTGGCGCGCATCTGGACGGTGCCGGAACTGCCGCCGCCCTCCTGCCACCCTGACCCGACCATGAAATAGGGGCGGTTGACGGTGTTCTCGGCCAGATCCGACAATAGATGCGCGCTGGCCTGCAGGCGACTTGTATCCCAGGCACCGGCCTCGCTTTCGCAACTGAACCCGTACACAGGCTGCTTGGGCATCAGGCGGGCCCTATCCAACTGTGAGGCGAACCTCTGGGCCGCCTGAAAGGGGGCCTCCCA
>SLPC01000145.1 GCA_007132185.1 Anaerolineae bacterium
CCTGGCTGCCCCAGACTCAGATAGCGCTCGACGGTGAGCCCCTCAAAGCGGGCGGGTTCCTGCCATGCCAGGGTAATGCCGAGCTTGCCCCGGTCGTTGATAGGCATCTGGGTAATATCTTGATCCTCGAAAAAGATCGTTCCCTTCTGGGGCGTATAGCCCCCGGCGCCCATCAGGACATAGGCGAGGGTGCTCTTGCCCGAGCCATTCAGGCCCAGCACCACATGCACGCTGCCATGAGCAAGCGTCAGGTCGACGCCACGTAGGATTTCGTGTCCTTCGCGAGCCACCCACAGATCGCTCACCTGGAGCAGTTTTCCATTCTCGGTATGTCTCATTGCCCCCCGATTCTTTTGCATTAGCCAGTCCGACGGGCTCATCGGCCGACATCGGTCTGCTGCCTGCAAGGCAGCTATTACCAGTATAGAGTGACCTAGGAGTAAGGTCAAGAAGCTAAAAGTGCTGGTTCTACGTTAACAGGTATGGTAAGAGTGCCTCCCGAGCTGTAGGTGTGGGCTGATTGGCCAGCATGATGCGCTGGGGGTTTGGCACTTGCGTCGGCGGCTCCCCTGGCATACACTGGAGCTATCAACAGCAAAGGAGCCTACCATGACCCAAGGACTCTTGCGGACGCGCCTTGTTACCCAGGTAGCCATCGTCACCGATGACGTCGAGAGCACCGCGGCCCGTTGGGCCGAGCTGCTGGGCGTCGAGATGCCAGAGGCGCGCTGGACCGATGCCCGCGATAGCGCACATACCGAGTATCGCGGCCAGCCCACCGAGGGACGCGCGCGCCTGGCCTTTTTCGATCTTGGGCCGCAGGTGCGGCTAGAGTTGATCGAGCCGGACGAGCACCCCAGCACCTGGCGCGAGTTCCTGGATGCCAACGGCCCAGGGCTGCACCATGTGGCCTTTCAGGTGCGCGACATGGATCAGATACTGGCCCGCCTCGAGGCCCATGACATGCCGCTGGTCCAAAAAGGGGACTATACCGGCGGGCGTTATGCCTATGTGGACGCCGAGGGCTCTCTGGGTTGCATCTTGGAGTTGCTCGAGAACTTTTAGGCGGGGAGCCGGCACAAGGCGAGATAGGCAGATAGTGCGCCTCAGCCAACCGGCAGCGACGCCCGTGCGGTTGCTCCAGAGCATGCCCTCCGCCAGTGGCCCCTTTTAGCGTTTTACAAAGGAGTGACCGATGCGAATCACCAAAGCCGTCATCACGGCGGCTGGGCGACACCAGCGTACCCTGCCTCTGCAGGCGCTAATAGACTCGGACGGTCAGGAAAAGTCAGTTCTGACGATCCTGGTCGAGGATGCGCTGCGTGCCGGCATCGAGCAGGTCTGTGTCGTCGTGGCGCCAGGCGACGAGCGCGCCTATACCGAGGCGGTAGGACCCTATGCCAGCCGGCTCACGTTTGTGCCCCAGGTCGAGCCCCTCGGGTATGGGCACGCTGTCTACTGCGCCCGCGATTTTTGCGGCAAAGAGCCCTTCCTGCACCTCGTGAGCGACCACCTTTCTGTCTCTCATACCGACATAGGTTGCGCGCAGGATCTGGTGCAGGCCGCCGAACGCCATGCCTGTTCCATCTCGGCGGTGACGCCCTCCCGAGAGAGCCTGCTGCCTTACTATGGCTGTATCGGTGCCAAGAGAATCTCGGGCAGCGACCGCCTCTATGCCGTCGAGCGGGTGATGGAAAAGCCAACGCCCACTGAGGCCGAGCAGTGGCTGGTGGTGCCGGGGCTGCGGGCGGGGCATTACCTCTGCTTCTTCGGCATGCATGTGCTCACGCCCATGGTGATAGAGATCCTGGGTGCCCATCTCGAGCGGGGTGAAAGGGTCACCCTGTCGGATGCGCTGGACCAACTGGGGCGCCGCGAGCGTTATCTGGCGATAGAGAGCCAGGGGCGCCGCTATGATGTGGGTGTTCGTTATGGCATCCTCATGGCGCAGGTCGCCCTGGCGCTGGCGGGGCAGGACCGCGAGGCGGTACTGAGCCAGCTCCTCGAGTTGTTGGCCCAGCGCGAGATGGATCGGGGCTGAGACCATGCCTAACACTTCTCTACTGCAGATCATCACCTCGACCGACCCTGCCCTGCGTGATCTGTCGCTAGAGGCGGCCTGCGCGCCATATGATCTCGCCGACCTCTTGGGCGAGTGCGCCGCCCTGGACGCCTTTCGCCGAGACGCCCCCAACTTGTTCGAGCGAGTGCGAGCGATCACCTTTTTGTATGCCCTCTATCGGTTTCATCTGCCTCAGCGTCAGGAGCTTTTATCGGCGGGTCACATCCCCTATGCGGGCTACACCCACCTGCTGGAGCGCCGCTTTGACGAAGCCATCGATGGCTTTTTGAGCGCCCAGGCCAGCGACGGCCCTTCGGAGGCACTGGCTAGCGCGCTGGCCCTGGCCTATCACCAGCTCGCCTTTCAAACCCTGGCCGATCAGGTGCGTCGCAGCGTGCTCGCCTTTTCTGGAAACAGATGGATGTTTCGTATGGGGCACCCGGCGGATCATCCACTCCGGCTGGTGCCCGCGCTTTTGCGCCGCGATGCCGACACGGGGCTCTACCCGCTCCTGACCGAGAGCACGCCCGTGCGCATGGATCTAACCCACAGCGGTTGGAGTGATATCTTTTTCCTGGGGATGGACTATCCCGAGGGCGCCCGCGTGATCAACGTTTCCATCGATCTCGCGGTAAGGGGCCGCGATGTGGCGCCCCGGCCGCCGGTGACAGCCCACGTGCGGGTCATCGACGAGCCAATCATTCGGTTGGTGAGCATCGATCTGGGGGCTCAGGCCGAGGTACAGAGCCTTGACGAGGTGTTTGATTTTGCCCGCGACTACTTGGGGCTGCTCAAGGCAGCGTTGATCGCGGCGGGCATCGTGCCGCCCGGCATCGAGGGTGCGCAGCAGCCTCTGTCGGATCTGTTGGCACAACTGATCGGGCCTGGGCGTGGCCTGGAGCTGGTAAGCCATGTGCGTGGCATCCCCAAGGGCTCAAGGCTGGCCGTTTCGACCACACTGCTGGCGGCCATGATCTCTGCCCTCATGCGGGCCACAGGCCAGATCCGCAGCCTGGATGGCGAGCTGCTGGAGTACGAACGCCGGCAGGTGGCAGCTCGCGCCATCCTGGGCGAGTGGCTGGGCGGTTCGGGCGGTGGATGGCAGGACTCGGGCGGCGTGTGGCCGGGGATCAAGCTGATTCACGGCGTAGTGGCCCAGCCTGACGATCCAGAGCATGGGGTCAGCCGCGGGCGTCTGCTGCCCGAGCATCGCATCCTGGGCCCCGACCTCGTCGAGCCTGAGAAACGCAGCGCTCTGCAGGACAGCTTGGTGCTCGTCCATGGGGGCATGGCGCAGAATGTGGGACCTATCCTCGAGATGGTGACAGAAAAGTACCTGCTGCGCAGCCCGGCTGCCTGGGCAGCGCGCCAGGAGGCGGGTGTGATCCTAGACGATGTGCTGCGCCTGCTGCAAGAGGGCTCGGTGCGCGAGATCGCCGACGCCACCACGCGCAACTTTTTCGGACCCATTCAGACCATCATTCCCTGGGCCAGCAATCTGTATGTGGAAACTCTCATTGGTAGGGCACGACAAGAGTTCCGTGACGCCTTCTGGGGTTTCTGGATGCTGGGGGGCATGTCAGGCGGCGGCATGGGCTTTATTGTGGCACCCGAGGTCAAGGAGCACGCTCAGGATTACCTGCTGCATGCCATGGCCCAGGAGAAAGAGCGCATGCAGTATGCCCTGCCCTTTGCCATGGAGCCCGTGGTGTATGATTTTGCCATCAACGAGCGAGGGAGCTGGGCGCAGTTCAACAAGGGGGTCGAGGCTCTCTTGCCCTCGGACTATTATACCCTGACGGTACCCGATCTGCTCCGCCGCAGCCGCCACGAGCTCTGTTTGAGTCGACGCGCCGAGTTGGATCTCTTTGCACGGGTGTGTCGCACAGACCCAACCTTGGGCGATACTGTGCAGACGCTGTTTGATGCGCTATTGCCCCAGGCCGAAGCGGCCCGCGAGGGCGAAGGTGATCTGGTCGAGCTCTTGCAACAGCATGGATTCGACCGGCAGCAGCATGAACAGATACGCCGAGAGTTGCGCGCGGGGTTGATCGGACTGGCTCAGAACCGGCTGCCGGTCACGACCGACATCCGTGACGTACGGCCCGATAACGTGCACACGCCCCCCCTCGGAGAGAGCAACGTCTATTCGCAGCGAGGAACACAAGCTCTGCAGAGCGGCAAGATAGCCGTGGTCACGCTTGCGGGTGGCCTCGGAAGCCGCTGGACCCAGGGGGCAGGCGTGGTCAAGGCCCTCAACCCCTTTGCACGAATGGCCGGGCGGCATCGCTCCTTTATCGAGGTGCATCTGGCCAAGTCCCAGCGAACCGCGCAGCTGGCGGGCACACCTGTGCCTCACATCATTACTACCAGTTACCTGACCCACGAGCCGATTCGGCAGCAACTGCAGAGGACGCGTAACTATGGCTATGAGGGGCCCTTGTATCTGAGCCAGGGGCGTGCGGTGGGGCTACGCCTGGTGCCCATGACCCGCGACCTGCGCTTTGCCTGGGAAGAGTTGCCACAGCAGCTACTCGATGAGCAGGCGCAAAAGGTGCGTGAGAGCCTGCATGCGGCTCTGATCGGCTGGGCCGAGTCGATGGGGCAGGGGTCGGACTATACGGACAATGTTCCCATGCAGTGCATGAACCCCGTGGGCCACTGGTATGAGGTTCCCAATCTGTTTCGAAGCGGCGTGCTCCAGACGCTCTTGGCCGAGAGACCGCACGTCGAATATCTGATGATGCACAACATCGATACGCTGGGAGCAAACCTCGACCCCGTCGTGATTGGGTATCTCCTGGAGCAGAATGCGCCGATGGCGGTAGAAGTCGTGCCCCGGCGGGTACAGGATCGCGGAGGCGGGCTGGCTCGGGTGGATGGACGACCGCGGTTGATCGAAGGTCTCGCCATACCGCGTGAAGAGGACGAGTTCAGCCTGACTTTTTACAACTCCAACACCTTCTGGATGCGGATCGACGATCTGCTGGCGCTCTTTGGATTGGATCGTGCCGCTCTGGCCGATCGTGCAGCGGTCGAGGATGCTGTGCGGCGCATGGCCCGACGGGTGCCTACCTATGTGACACTCAAGGATGTGAAAAAGCGGTGGGGGAATGGCCAGGAAGACGTCTACCCAGTCGCGCAGTACGAGAAGCTATGGGGCGACATGACTGCGCTGCCTGAATGGCCGGGCATCTATATCGCCGTACCGAACATGCGGGGCCAACAGCTAAAAGAGTACGACCAGTTGGATGGTTGGTCGAGAGATGGCTCGTCAGAATATGTAAAAGCGCTGTGCGCCTGGGGTGCAGGGTGAGCGCACAGCGCCTCGAGAGAATCTGAGCCAGTTTGCCTAGAGACCTAAGGCGTCTCAATCACTGAGCCATCAATAGCGTTGATCCGCATCCCAAAAGTGGCCTGTCCCACTCGACCCTCGATGCGCCAGTGGCTGCCCAGATCCACAGTCGAGATGAGTTCAAAGGTCATGGTGCGAACGACCAGCCCCGGGTTCTCATCCATCCACTCCTGCAGACCGTTGGCCAGTGCGATCTCCATGGCCTCGTCACTGTCGACCCCCCATTCGGCGGGGTTCAGGCTTGCAGCAGCCACGGGACGACGCTGCTCGGTCAGATCCACCTGAATGGGCCTGGCGGTCGTATCGAGCGAATAGATCCCAGAGAGAGGATCCCCAACAGGGGCAACGACAAAGCGCCACGCAGAGGAGCGGCCATCCGTATCCAGGTCCTCCCTGCCAGGCCGCGAAGGCGGTCGGGCGGAGATGATCTCCGAATCTGCTTTCCATCGCCTCACGTCGGGTTCAATGACCTCCCAGGCTTCCTCGGCCGTGAGCCTTTGGCCCGCTTCAAGGTCCAGGCCCGGCTGGCAGCTAGCCAAGGCAAGCCCAAGCACAACGATCATCACGATCCCTGCAAGCCTCACCAGCCACTTCATCGTTCTCCTCCTCGCCATTGATGTAGTCGGCCGAGCCACCCTCGGCCAGGCACTCTGAACTCCTCACTCTAGTTGCTATTGTATACAATCCGGCCAACTGTGCAAGCAGAATCAGAATGTCTTGATCTTTGACCCTGGTCCGGTATAGAGGGCGGTTTTTCACACTAGCATGCAGGTTGATTGGCTTGCTACACCGTAGGTACGTTGTTGTGCATAGCGCTGGCCCGCACAAGCCAGAGTATTTCCATCTGATTTGACAGGTTGTGCCGACCTCGCATAATTAGTACATGCTAAGTGCCTAGGCAAGTATTATCTAACAACCGGTTTCGAGGGAAAAAGATACATCCATAGCTCTCATCGGATCGTTGTTGCCAGGGCGCTCGAACTTCTGTAATCAGAGTGATGCGAATAATGGGAGTCCAAAGAGGAGTAAGCATGCGTTTCCGATCCGTGGTGATCGTCTCATCGTTGCTTGTAGCAGCCCTGGTCCTATCCGCCTGTGCCGCGCTCGGAACAACAGACACACCGTCGCCGGAGACTCTGACCATCTATTCCGGACGCAACCAGAACCTCGTAGGCCCCGTGATGGAGCGTTTTGCGGAGGAGATGGGCATCTCGGTAGAGGTGCGCTATGGCGGCACCGCAGAACTGGCGGCCACGATCCTGGAAGAGGGCGCCAACACGCCTGCGGATCTGTACTGGCCCCAGGATCCCGGCGGCCTGGGCGCGCTCGAGCATCGCTTTGCCACTCTGCCCGATGAGATTCTGGGCCTGATAGAGCCGAGGTTCCGCTCGGACCAGGGCCTTTGGGTGGGCGTCTCGGGTCGTGCCAGGGTTATTGCGTACAACACCGAGCGCGTCGATCCTGCCGAGCTCCCCGAGGATATCTGGGAGTTGACCGAGCCTGCCTGGCAAGGGCGGGTCGGATGGGCCCCCACGAATGCCTCGTTCCAGGCCATGGTTACGGCCATGCGCGTCGTATGGGGCGAGGAGGAGACCGCCCGATGGCTGGAGGCCATGCAGGCCAACGATCCCGTGATGTACCCCAACAACAGCTCGCAGCTCGTGGCTGTGGGCGCGGGCGAGGTGGATGTGGTGCTGGTCAACCACTACTATCTGTATGGCATCTTGCGAGAGCAGGGCGACGATTTCCCCGTGCGGAATCACCATCTGCCGGGCGGGCCCGCGTCGGTGGTGCTGGTGGCCGGCGTCGGAATCCTCGAGGGCACGCCCCAGCGAGAGGTCGCCGAACGCTTTATCGAGTTCCTGATATCGCCCGAGATTCAGCAGTATTTTGCCGAGCAGACATTCGAGTATCCCGTCGTTGCCGGCATTGACACCCATGAGCTGTTGGTGCCTCTGGCGGAGATCAATGAGCCGGATCTCGATATGCAAGCCATGGCCGATCTCTCCGGGACCCTCGACCTGCTACGCAGGACAGATGTGCTCCCATGAGCGCCATCGCCGCCGCCCCCCAGCGACTCGCGCAGACGGTCTCTCGCTGGCACAAGAGCGTCCGTCGCCCGCCTCTGCTTGTGGTGGTGGCGGGCGTCCTTGTCGCGGCAGGAGCTCTGTTGCCCACGGCCTATCTGATCTTGCGCGCCGCGGGGGCGGGCGTAGGGCTGTGGGGCCTGTTGTTCCGAATGCGTACGGCCCAGATCCTAGGCCGTACGGTCCTCCTTATGATGGCGGTGACGGGCGCCTCTTTGGCGATTTCGTTGCCCCTGGCGTGGCTCATCGAGCGAACCGATCTGCCCCATCGTCGAGTCTGGTCTGTGCTGACCGCGCTGCCTCTCGTAATCCCAAGCTATGTGATGGGGTTCATTGTGGTGGCGGCACTGGGCCCCCGGGGGATGCTGCAACAGGCTTTGGCTGGGCCCTTGGGCATCGATCGGCTGCCGAGCCCCTATGGCTTTCCTGGCGCCTGGCTCACGGTGGTATTGGCGTCCTATCCATACATGTTGCTTCTCCTGCAGGCTGCCATACGCGGGCTTGACGGGCGCATGGACGAGGTGGCGCGGAGCCTGGGGCACGGGCGCTGGAGCACGTTCCTGCGCGTTACGCTGGCCCAGCTCTTGCCTGCCATGGCCGCCGGTAGCCTGCTGGTGGCCCTGTATGCTCTGCGAGACTTTGGCGCGGTCTCGCTCCTGCGCTATGAGACCTTTACGTGGGCCATCTACCTTCAGTATAAGACCGCCATCGACCGTAGCATGGCGGCGGCTCTGGCGCTGGTGCCGGTTGTACTGGCCGCCGGCGTACTCTATCTCGAGCTCCGATCTCGCCAGACCAGGGCTCGCTACGATGGGGGAGCCCGCAGTGAGCGAACCCCAACTCTGGTTCCGCTGGGGAGCTGGCGCTGGCCCGCGCTGCTCTATTGTGGGCTGATCGTGCTGGTGGCGCTGGTGATGCCGCTGGGCGTCCTGGGATACTGGCTCACCCGCGCTCTGGCGGGCGGCGTCGCCCTTCAAGTGCCATGGGCCAGTGTGTGGAACTCGATCTCAGTCTCGGCGCTGGCCGCTCTGGTCACCGTGGTAGCGGCCATCCCCATCGCCATCCTCGATGTGCGCTTTCCAAGCCGGATCACTCGGCTACTGGAGCGTGCGACTTTTAGCGGGTTTGGGCTACCCGGCATCGTCATTGCGCTGGCACTGGTGTTCTTTGGGGCCAACTATGCGCGTGCGCTCTACCAGACCACCACACTGCTTGTAGCGGCCTATGCGGTGCTCTTTTTGCCCCAGGCTGTTGGGGCCGCTCGTGCGTCACTGCTCCAAGCAAACCCGCGCATGGAAGAGGCGGCGCGCAGCCTGGGGCGCTCGCCCTTGGGGGCGCTGGTCGCCATCACCCTGCCCATGATGCGGCCGGGTCTCCTGGCCGGAGCGGCGCTCGTATTTCTCACGGCCATGAAAGAGCTGCCTGCCACGCTTCTTCTTGGGCCGACCGGATTCCGAACTCTGGCGACCGTTGTCTGGTCGTCGACGGAAGAGGGCCTTTTTGCCAGCGCGGCCCTCTCCGCGCTCTTGCTCATTCTGTTCTCCAGTGTGCCCATGGCCTTTTTATCCCTGGGCAAAAGGATTAATCGCTCATGACGGACCACGCGATCCAGTGCAATAATCTGTACAAATCATTCGGCACCACCCTGGCCGTTCAGGATGTGAGCCTGCACGTCAGAAAGGGTGAATGCCTGGCGCTCTTGGGTCCCAGTGGCTGTGGCAAGACCACCTTGCTGCGGCTGATCGCTGGCTTTGAGGCGCCCGACGGCGGCTCGCTCACCATTGGCGACAGGCTTGTTGCCAGCGACACTGTCCATATGCCCCCCGAGCGCCGACGGGTCGGGATCGTGCTCCAGGACTATGCTCTGTTCCCGCATCTCACTGTCTCGGCCAATATCGCCTTTGGCCTGCGAAAGGGGCCGGAGCGGGCGCAGCGTGTGCAAGAGATGCTCAAGCTGGTGGATCTGCAGGGTTATGGAGATCGCATGCCCCACGAGCTATCAGGAGGCGAGCAGCAGAGGGTGGCTTTAGCCAGAGCGCTGGCCCCTGGACCGCAGGTGCTCCTGCTCGATGAGCCCTTCTCAAGCCTCGATGCCGACCTTAGAGCACGCACTCGCGCCGATGTGCGGCGCATCCTTGCGCGGGCCAACGCCACCGTTGTGCTAGTTACTCACGATCAGCAGGAAGCCCTCTACATGGGTGATCGGGTGGCTGTTATGCAAGCCGGACGCGTCGAGCAGGTCGATACCCCCTGGGCCATCTATCATCGGCCGGCGACGCCCTTTGTGGCGCGATTCGTAGGCGTGGCAGAGTTGTTTCCGGGCACGGTCCACAATGAGCGGGTGCTCACCGAGGTGGGTGAAATGGGCTTGGGCGGCCATCGTCTCGCCCACGGCGAGCAGGTGCGCGTTCTCTTGCGCCCGCACTGTGTCGGCATCCGCCCCAGCCCCAACGGCATCGGCGTCATCATCGAGCGTGTCTTTCAGGGCAGCCACTATCTGTATCGGGTCCAGCTCCCATCGGGAGCCGTCATCACGAGCTTGCAGCCCTGCCACTGTGAGTATGCACTCCACACCCGGGTCGACATCAACCCGGTGCGGGGTCAAGAGATCGTCTGCTTTGCAGAGGGTCAGGAACACCCCTGCGGGCTCAACGTGCCAGAGCCTGATTGCTTCGCAGTAGAGCCTGTGCACGAGACCTAGGCGCAGGCGACTATGGGCCGTCGGCTTGGATGACCAGCAAATTCATTCTGATTCCTGGCCGCTGGAGCTGGCGCGTTCACCAGGATCGTGCTATGCTCTCACCGAGTTCGGGAGGGCAGTGAAGGCGAGCCCAGACGATGGGCTGTCCGGGGCGCACACGAGCCAGCGTCATACTCAGAGCGAGAGCCAGCAGGCTCAGACCCAGGGAGACGGCCAATACGATCTCGGCCGCCTCACGGCGGACCGTCGCGCTTGTAGAACGAGAAGCAAGCACGACGGGACTCGTGAGTACGCCGTAGCAGCAGCCTCTTTTCGCGTGGGCGCGTCGCCATCAAGCTGGCTACCCAGATCTATGGGACGTGATGGCCGGATGCTCGATGCGATTTGCTGCGAGGGCAGATCGCTGCTATATTCGAGTCCCGGGCAGCACGCCCCACACACACATGGAGGGCATGCATGACCCGTTTTGTTTTTTGTACCGGCGGTGTAGTCTCTTCGCTGGGCAAAGGCGTTGCAGCAGCTTCGATCGGTCGTATCCTCAAAGCGCGGGGCGTCAACGTCACCCTGCAAAAGCTCGATCCATACCTCAATGTGGATCCCGGGACCATGTCACCATTTCAGCATGGTGAAGTGTTTGTCCTGGAGGATGGCACCGAGACCGACCTCGATTTGGGCCACTATGAGCGTTTCACCGATGTCTTTCTCACCCGCCACGCCAACGTTACCTCAGGGCAGATCTATGCCCGCATCATCCAGCGCGAGCGTCGTGGCGACTATTTGGGCGGCACGGTCCAGGTGATTCCGCATGTCACCGATGAGATCAAGCGCTGCATCCACCGGGTGGGTGAGGAGGCCGAAGCCGATCTTGTCATCGTAGAGATCGGCGGCACCGTGGGCGACATCGAGAGCCTGCCATTCATGGAGGCCATCCGCCAGATGCGGCGGGATGTCGGCATCGAGAACACCTGCTATGTGCATCTGACTCTGGTTCCTCACATTGCCGCCACAGGCGAGCTCAAGACCAAGCCCACACAGCATAGCGTGCGCGAGCTGCGGGGTATCGGTATCAGCCCCGATGTTTTGATCTGCCGGGCGGATTACCCCATTGATGACGACCTGCTCGACAAGATCGCGCTCTTTGGCGATGTTGCTCGAGAAGCCGTAATTCCCCTCGAGACGGCCGAAACGATATACCAGGTTCCGCTCACCCTGGAGCGCTATGGGCTGGGCGACTATCTCATGAGGCGCCTTCATCTAGGAGAAGCGGCCAGCAACATGAACGGGTGGGGTCAGGTGGTAACACGCCTGCTGAACCCCCAGCGCGAGATACGTATTGCCCTGGTGGGCAAGTATGTGGGCCTGCGCGATGCCTACCTCAGCGTGCACGAGGCCCTGGTGCATGCCGCCGCTGCCCATGGCGCGCGCCTGTCGCTTGACTGGATCGACGCTGAAGAGATCGAGCAGAACGGCATCCCCGAGGAGATACGGGCCGCCGATGGTATCGTTGTCCCGGGCGGTTTCGGCTCGCGCGGCGTAGAGGGCATGATCGCCACGGCGCGCTATGCCCGTGAGAACAAGGTTCCCTATCTGGGCCTGTGCCTGGGGCTGCAGGTCATGATCATCGAGTTCAGTCGCCAAGTTCTGGGCAATGATCTCGCCAATAGCGCCGAGTTTGCGCCCGATACGCCGTATCCCGTGGTAGACTTGATGCTGGAGCAGCGTGAGATCGAGGACAAGGGCGGTACGATGCGCCTGGGCCGCTACCCCTGCGTCTTGCAGCCGGGGACCCGGGCTCACGCGGCCTATGGTGTGGAACGCATCGACGAACGACATCGGCACCGGTACGAGATCAATAACCACTTCCGGGACGAGTTGGAGCGCGCCGGCCTCATCTGGAGCGGAATTTCGCCGGATGGCCAGTTGGTGGAAATGGCCGAGCTGGCGGATCACCCCTGGATGGTGGGCAGCCAGTTCCACCCCGAGTTCAAGACGCGCCCCGACCGGCCGCATCCACTATTTGCGGACTTTGTGGTGGCGGCCTTGCAGCGGCAGGAGTAGCACGTAACCCCGGGCCGTCCGTGGGCAGTCTTGCCCACGGACGGCCTTTTTTTGTGCAGTGCCGCACCTTGTTCTCGCTGATGACTTCAGGCCCGCCCTGACCGGACGGGCTGTCTCATCCGGCGGGAGCTCTGCTTTTGGGATCCCAGCAATACGCATATCCGGAACCTGACAGCACCGCTCAGTGGCCGGATCAGCCGGGATGCGCTCCGGCTCGGCACGTGCCACAATCAGCGTTCAGCTCTCCTACGACCCTCTAGCGCATAGCCAGCATCGGCGTAATCTCCTTCGATCCGTCCACCTGGATCCTTGTCAGCACGTTCGTGCTCTCCCTGGCCCAGGTTATCACCCTATACATTGCATCCTTGGCATGGATGGCCCGCTTCAGGCCATGGTAATGGAGCTGTTCCGAACAGCCGGGAAAAGACGTTGAGATTATGGGGGCTCATGCCATGTTTATGGTAACATATATTCAGGGCTGTTTGCTTTTTGGCCCATGGCGCCATCGCGGCAACAGTGTGTGACGCGATCTAGCCTTTGCACATATTATCATCTTGCGAGTAACAAGGATGGTGCTGGTCATGAAAAAGATACCATTGTGGCTTGACATGGAGACGTCGGCGTTTCCCAAGCTGGAAGGAGACGACGAGTGTGACGTTTTGATTATCGGGGGTGGCATAGCTGGAGTGACCGTAGGGTATTTCCTGAGCCAGTCTCACAAAAAGGTGATTCTCGTGGATGGAGCGAGAATCGGTCGAGGAGTGACCGGGCATACCACAGCCAAAATCACCTCTCTGCACCACCTGCTCTATCGAGACTTGTCCGAGAAGCTTGGAGAGGACACGGCAAGATCCTATGGTCGGGCCAATCAGGAAGCGATAGATCTGATTGAGGAAATTGTCAGGAAAGAGAATATCGATTGCCACTTTGCACGGAACCGGATGTCGGTATACGCAGAGGCAGAGGGGGACACAGATCATCCAAGGGAGGAAGCGGAAGTTGCCGCCAAGCTCGGCCTGCCTGCCAGTTACTTGGAACAGAGCGAGTTGCCTTTTGGGATTGCGGGAGCGGTGAGCTTTGATCACCAGGCCCAGTTTCACCCTTTGAAATATCTGTCGGCTCTGGCTGAGATTGCTGCGAGGAGCATTGAGATCTTTGAGAATAGCCGAGCGGTTGCTTTGGACGAAGGAGATCTTGTCAGAGTGGAGTTTGAAAACGACAGTGTGGTTCGAGCCAAGGCAGTGGTCTTGGCTACGCACTACCCATTCTATGACAAGAAAGGGGGCTTGTTTGCCAGGCTAATTCCGGACAGGGACTATGCGTTGGCAATCAAGCCCGAAACCCGCGTTGATGGTATGTACATTAGTTCAGCGGCCGCTACCTACTCTATCCGGCCATATCAAGATCTGTTGGTGGTTGGCGGCGTGACACACCGGCCTGGCACGGTCAGTGATACAGAAGGATGCTATCGTAAGCTTGAAGAGTATATGCATGAAAGAGTGGGAATAGCAGAGATACGGTACAGGTGGTCGACGCAGGACAATTTCACGGCAGATAGAATGCCGTACATCGGGCCGATTAGCCAGGACACCCCAAACATCTATGTGGCTACCGGCTTTAATGGGTGGGGGATGAGCAACGGAACGATGGCCGGGAAGTTGATCGCTGATCTGGTTGAGGGCAAAGAGAACAGCTACGAAAAGACATTTGATCCATCGAGATTCAGTCTGAGGGTAGAAGGAGGAAGATTGCTCAGTCACAGTTGGGAAACTGCCAAAGAGTTTGCCAGCGGGAAATTCGGTGGAACCGTAGACTTGAAGGAGATTCGAGAAGGGGAGGGAGGAGTCGTGGAATACGGAGGGGACAAGATTTCGGTGTATCGCGATGAGAATGGCAAACTACACGGAGTGAAACCGCAATGCACGCATATGGGTTGTATCGTTTCTTGGAATAATGCAGAGAAATCATGGGATTGCCCATGCCATGGGTCGAGATTTGATTATACGGGAAAAGTCATTCAGGGGCCGGCGGCTAAAAACCTGGAAAGAACAAAAGTCGACGACTCATTGTAGACTGCAAATCCCTGACTCTGCCACACATGATGCGGTCCAGACCCAGCTCCGAAGCAGCCAATTGCTTCAGTCTGGCGGTGTCTCCCCGCCGATGATCCTACCAAGGCCCATGGTGATTCGATCGGCCGTGTCCTCTGGCGACAGCTCGCCGGCCAGCATCTGTGGAACATGCGCATTCCAAACCTGGTAGCACTGCTCTGTCGCCAGATTGGCCGGGATGCGCTCTGGCGCGGCGTGGCCCAACACCTCGGCGATCGGCGCGCTAGCGGCCAAACGGCTCAGCACAAGGGGATCGCTCCAGCATGACATGCGGCTACCAGGCTCTGAATAGCCCTCTGCGAATAGCCGTACGCCCGTTTCATGGCTCAACATGAACTTGATCCATTGGAGCGCTTCTGCGGCGTGGTTGCTCGTCGCGGGAATGCAGTAGCCAACACCGCTCATCACCGCTGGCGCTCGCGAGCTGTCCGGCATGGGCGGCAGGGGAAGGACCCCGATGGCGCGCTCGGGCTGCATCTCGATGAGCGCCACCGCATGGCGCAGACTGGTGTAATAGAGAGCAACCCTTTCGGCCTGCCACATGGCTGTGGGACCACGCTCGATCTCGCGAGCCGACGGTGCCGTGCGCGCTTGACGCACCTGGTCGTGCAGCCAGCCCAGGAAAGTGCGGCCTTCCGTCTGCGCGATGATGCACCGAGTACCCTTCGCATCCAGCAGATCCGCTCCAAAGGCACGCACGAGGGGATAGGCGTCCGGCAGACGTGTGGCAAAGATGTGCCCCCAGAGCCCGTGGCGGCTGCGCACCACCTCCTCGGCGATGGCGGTCAGATCCTCCAGTGTCCCCGTCTCCGTGGGCGAGGGCACACCGGCCATGTCCAGTAGCTCCTCGTCGTAGAGCAGCACGTGCTGGCTGCCATGCGCCACCAGGGGCAAACCCACCTGGCGCCCGCCCCAGGAGTAGGCAGCCAAGGCACCCGGAAAGAGCCCACTCGTGTCATACCCATCGGCCTCGATCAGAGGGGTCAGGTCGGTCACTAGCCCATCCAGCGCCCAGGCCGCCGTCAGCGTGGCGCATGGAGACTCCACAAGGGCTCCCAGTTGCCCCGAGGCCCGCAAGATGGCCACCTGGTTGGGATAGTCGCGCCAATCCGAGACACTGCGCCATTGAAGAGTGATGTGTGGGTGGGTGTCTTGAAAAGCCTCGGCCACCTGCTGTGCGAGCTGAGTCCATCCATAGTTTAGAACGTCGGCGCGCAGCGTGATGAGTGGCACCGGGGCAGGCGTTGCCGTGGCGGATAGAGGCAATGTAGACGAGGTGGTCGGCATAGGCAATGTTGGTGGCAAAGCTGGCTCTACGAGGCGGGGGACCTCTGCGGCGATGGCGGTCTCACCGTCTATGGGGAGAGTTTCAATCGCCGCGGGGCGATCGACGGGGGGCGGATCGTCGGTCAAACGCATGCGACAACCGCCCGTCACTGCTGCAGTCAAGCTAGCAGCGCCGGTGCCGAGCATACGCTTGATGAATGTACGGCGGCTCAGAGTCGCCATCACACGTCCGATCCTGGCAGTTCGCCAACGTCTCTGTCTAGCGAAGATGCCCCTCTTGCAGATACCGATCAAAGAGCCGACCCCATGTCGTCGTCTCGCGCCAACGATCGTACACGTGCCGCTCTTTGAGGGGCCACCGGTAATAGTCGTGATAGGCCTCGGACATAAACGAGGTGCCATGCACGAGGGGCGTGCGAAAGAGCAGCTTTTGCAACACCTTGGTGGGTCCATACCAGGAGAGCCAGCCCATGGCGCGGTGAAAGTTCATCCCGACCCGAAAGCCCCAGTTCTCTCCCTCGATATCATCGCCCACTACGTCGATCTCGCGGGGATCGCCGACGCCAAGCCCTTGCTCGTGCGCCATACGGATATAACCGATGTCGAACGGGTCAAAGCCCATGAGCTTGGCGGCGATGGCATCAATGGCGACCTGATCTCCGCTGGCAAGGATCACGTTCTTGATCTCGGGGCTCATGATGCGGGGGCCGGTGCCATTGCCCGCAGTCGTGCCATCCATGACGGCAAAGAGGCCGCTGTGTATCTCTTGCTGGATCTTGAGCAGATCCACCAGCGTCTCGTGAATCCAGGAATGGGTGTAATGCCGCTTGGTATTGAGCAGACCGCCAAAGGCATTCTTCATGGCGCCCGTGGTCGTGGTGTAGATATGACACTTGACCGTGGGCAAGTGCACGATACTCTTGCCCTTGAAATACTCGGGGATCATAATGCCTTCGGGATAGATATGTGGGAGGATATTCATCTCGGCCTCGGGCTCGTAGCGCTCCCACTTGATGTCGCAATCCTTGAAATTGTAGAGCACCGGGATGCTGTAGCGGCGAAAGATCGGCAAATAGTTGTTGAGATCCTCGCCCTTGAAAGCATTGGTCACCACAGTGCGGTTCTGCACGCAGACCTGGTTCTCGTAGCCGCGCTCTTGCAGCGCCAGGATGGTACCCTCCAACTGCCAGGGCGTGGTGTTTGCGCTGGGGAGAGGATAGTGCCATGAAATATTGTCTTTTAGGATCACGGTATCACCCTGCGGCAGGTAGCGTTCCACCTCCGCCAGAGCAAACAGGCGATCATAGTCCTCGAGTACGCTCTCGGGCGTCGTCTTGAGCACGGCCACTCGCGCACGGCTGGTCATTCTAAGGCTCTCCCTCACAGAATAGCGGGCTGGGCCACCAAGAGTCAAGGCCCAATGCAACAGGATTCTACCGTGTGGACGGAGTGACGTCAAAGCGGCCAGACACGTTATCCCAGCAAGCGGAGTGAACATGGCATGAGCAGACCATATCTCAATGGCGCAAGGTGCGCAAGTGTAATAGAATGTAGACAGCAAACAAGTCAATGACAGTAATGCCAGAGTACGTGTGTTCAGGAGGTGCGATATGCAAGACAAGGTGATTCTGATCACGGGGGCCAGCGGTGGATTGGGCGGCGCCACGGCCCCGATCCTGGCCCGGGCAGGAATGCGGCTTGCGCTGACCGGACGCAATACTGAGTCCCTCCAGGAGCTGGCCGCCACACTGGAGCTCGATGCCGACCGCTCTCTGGTCTACGCCGCTGACCTGCTCCACCGCGAGCAGACCCGGGCTCTGGTAGAGGCAGTGATGGACACCTGGGGAAGCATCGATTGCCTGCTCAACCTGGCGGGGGGCTGGCGTGGCGGCATCGCGCTGACCGATATAACAGATGCGCAATGGGATGATATGTTGCATCGAAACCTGACGACCGCGATCCATATCACGCAGGCGGTTCTGCCGCATATGCTGGCGGCGCAAAACGGCCGCATTGTCCACATTGCCTCACAGGCTGTGGAGGATTTCAGGGCGGGGCAGGCGGCCTATAATGTGAGCAAGAACGGGCTGGTGGCCTTGGCACGGTCCACGGCCGTCGAGTATGGGGCGCAAGGGATCCGCTCCAACGTGCTCTTGCCGGGGACGATTGACACGCCTCAAAACCGTCGCAACAGACCCAACGAGGATCGGTCGAGCTGGGTGCCGCCCGAGGCGCTCGGGGAGATCATGCTCATGCTATGCGGCCCGGTAGGCGACGAGATCAACGGCGCTATGATTCCCGTCTATGGCGGTGCGTGATCCGCACCGCTAACGGCCCCTGTCGTTCATGTAATCGCCATAGCCATACCGGTAGAGACGGGTCTCGTGCATGTCGCTCCATCCGGTAAAGGCCTCGCTCTCTACATCGGCGCGCGTGAGATGATCGATGGCCCCGCGTGCGTTTGCATCCATGTCATCGGCCTGGTGCGCGACGATCGCCTCGATGGTCATGGGCACCACCGGAGAGCCATGCTCCAGGCGCCCATGATGGGCCAGCAAGCCATGGATGACAAGCCGCCCCAGATCGGTATCAAAGTCCTCAAGCCCCTCCATAGCGCGCTCGACGGCGGAAGCCGTCATGTACAGATGCCCCAGCAGAGCCCCCTCGTGAGTGAGATCAAAGCTCTGGTGGTCATAGGCGCGAACCTTGCCCAGATCGTGCAGGAGCGCCAGGGTAATCGCCAGGTCGCGGTCCATCTCGGGATATAGCCAGGCCGCAGTGTCGACCAGGCGAGCCACAGCCAGCGTATGTTCCAGCAGGCCGCCCAGGCAGGCATGGTGAAAGAACTTGGCGGCTGGCGCACGGCAGAAATCCTCGTACAACGCCTCATCGCCAAAGATTGCCTTGAGTAGACGCCGCAGATCGGGCTGCCTGACGCCGGCCAAGAGGCCATCCAGCTCCACCTTCATCTCCTCGATGGGGCGATTGGCCACAGGCACATACTCGGACAAGTCCCCCAGATCGGTCGGCATGATATGCTCAACCTTGATCTGCAGGGAGCCACGGAAATCCTCGACCCGACCGCTGACCTCGACCCCCTGACCGGGCTCTAAAGAATCGTACAGGTAGGACGCCGTGTCGAACATGACGCCAGGAATCGAGCCCGAGCGATCAGCAAAGACAAAGCGCACCAGGTCAGAGCCCGAACGGGTGGTAGAAATGGACTTTTCACGCAGCAGGAAGGGTTGTTTCCGCAGATTCATGTTGATGCTCAGTTGAGCAGTGGGCGTACGGGGCATATTTGCTCCTTCTAGCTAGCGACCATCAGACGAGCGGGTGTCAGACGACGTAGGTTCGGTCTCGGTAACGCCTGTGATCATGTGCCATTCAGCCAGTCGTTGGATCAGCCGGTCCACGGCCACGCCCTCTTTGCGGGCAGGGCCAAGGGGGTCATGGTAGGGCAACCCCAGCATTGCGGCAAAGGACGATGCGACGCCAGCCGACAGCACATCCAGATCATACCCACCTTCCAGCGTGAATACCAGTCTTCCGGGGCACACATCCTGGCTGATGGCAAACAGCGAGGCGGCAATGTCATAGTAGCACTGGAGCGACAGCAATTGCCAGGCCAGCGGATCGGCCCAATGCCCATCGTACCCAGCGGATACGAGGAGCAATTCGGGCTCAAAACGGCGCAATGCTGGCTCTACGAGCCCGCGGAACACCCGCATATAGCCACGATCATCGGTTTCGGCGGGGAGCGGGATGTTCAGGTTGTTGTCCGGGCCCCGAACGTGGGTCGGCCTGCGCCAATCGCCGGTGCCAGGATAGAGCGGATACTCGTGGGTAGAGACATAGAGGACATCAGGATCGGCATCGAACTCGTCGTCAGTGCCATTGCCATGATGCACATCGAAATCCACAATCGCGATGCGTTGGATGCCCAGCACCTCCTGTGCCCAACGGGCTGTCACCGCCACATTGTTGAAGAGACAGAACCCCATCGACTGGCGGGGCGTGGCATGATGCCCAGGAGGGCGCACCAGGGCGAACGCGGCATCCACCTGTCCGTCGAGGGTCGCCTGCACCCCGGCCATGGTGCCCCCAGCGGCATAGAGGGCCGCCTCGTAAGACCTGCTGCTGACCAGGGTATCCATATCGATCCGGCCACCGCCACGGCCCGCCAGGTTGGCAACTTTACGGATCATGCGCTCGGTATGCACACGCGTCAGGTCCTCTTCTGTCGCGGCCACCGCCGGGATCGGCACCAGACGTTGCAAAAGGCCGACCTTGGCCAGATGCTCCATCACCGCCTCGAGGCGTGTGGGATTCTCCGGATGATTGCCGGTGATATGCTCGAGATATATAGGATCATAAACATAGCCCACGCGATTCAAACGTTATGCTCTCTTTCCAGTCATCGCATGTTACTATTATACGTTACTCGTTGCGGCTGCCGAAAGCGCGGGAATACGCCGGAAGACCGCTCCCTCATTGGCGTGGAATCCCGTTACAGGCAGCAGTTGGTCAATGCAGAGATATGGGACTAGAATCGTGTCATCTCGATGGAGGTAGCATTCGTGCGGACAGAGCTGGCGCAACCGGTCAAAGAAGCCGTCCCTACTCGGACCCGTGAGCTTACTTCGGGCAATGTACCCCGACAGATGCTGAGCCTGGCGATCCCGTCTTCGGCCGAGATCTTTATCCACAGTATCGTCCGCCTACTGGACACGTATTGGATGGGACGGGTCGGAAGCATGGCGATCCCCGTCGTGGCTATGGGCACCACCCTGCGCTTGGTGCTGATCTCGCCCATGATGGGCCTCTCAATGGGCGGCATGGCCGTGGTGGCGCGCTATGTGGGCGCCCGAGACCAGGAGATGGCCGACAATGCCGTCATGCAGTGCCTGCTGCTCATCATGCTCTTTACCGTGCCCATCACGATCATCGGCTACCAGGGCTTTTCCCTTTTCCTGCGCTGGATGGGCGCCACAGGCGAGGTAATGGAGGGGGCCCTGGCCTACCTGCGCACGCTCTTTCTCGGGTTATTCTTTCTCGAGTGTCTGCCGACCATGTCAGGCATCATCCGGGGAGCGGGCCGCCCCGAGTACACGCTGCGAATCAACGTCCTGAACGTGGTCGTCCTCGGCATCTCGCTGCCGATTCTGGCGTTGGGCTGGGGCCCGGCCCCTGCGCTGGGTGTGCGCGGTGCCGCGCTGGGCTCGTTGTTGGGCGCGATGGCTGGCTGCAGCGCCGTCTTCTATGTACTGCTCACGGGGCACGCGGGCGTGCGCTTGAGGCTGCGACATCTGCGGCCCGATCTGCGCATGATGTGGCGCATCCTGCGCATCTCGATCCCCAACTCGATGGAACGTTTCTCGCCCAACCTGGGGGCGGCGGGGTTCATGGCTCTGGTGTCGGCCCTTGGGCCGCAGGTGCTGACGGCCTATAGCATCTTTCATCAGCTGTGGGGCTTTTTCCAGGCGATCACCATGGGAGCGGGCAATGCGGCGGCCACCATGATGGGCCAGAATCTGGGCGCGGGCAAACCCGAGCGCTCCCAGCACGCCGCCTATGTGGGGGCTACTGGCGCGGCTGCGCTGTCGCTGTTCCTCTACTCGCTGGTGGCCCTGGCAGCCACACCCATCGTTGGGCTCTTTGACAGCGATCCAGCGGTGATTGCCCTGACCGCCGTCGCATTGGGATTCGCGGTGCCCAGTGTGACCGGTCGCGGGTGGGGCCAAGTATTGGGGCGCGCCCTCGGTGGTGCCGGCGATGCGGTATCGCCCATGCTGGCCAGCATCGTTGCGCTGTGGGCGGTCCAGATCCCAGCGTGCTGGCTCCTGTCGCGCCATATTGGCCCCAGCGGCATCTGGATCAGCATCATTTTGGGCGATCTGACACACGCCGTTGCGGTTACGGCGCGCTTTCGCCAGGGGCGCTGGAAGCTACGCAGCATTTAGGGGCAAGAGGGTGCCTGGGCGTAGAGATCACCGAGTAGCGCGCCCTCTTGACAGGCACGCTACTCGGCGGTCAGCGCTCAGTGCTCGGGGTTGAACATCCGGTCGTGGAACAGGTAACGCTCCCTGTTCTCCTCTGGGATGGCGGTTGATCGCACGTCAATGCAGAGGATCTGCCGCGGCTCGCCCTGATTGAACACCGGCCATTCGGGAAGCCCGGGGCCGTTCGGGTCCCCCGTCTTGACATAATTAGCAAAGTAGGCCTGCATCGTCTCCGAGACGGCATAGTCATCGTCGGTCCAGGCATAGACCTGGTTGGAGGCGAGGTTGCCCAGGGCGTACTCGATCTCGGCCGAGTGCACAGCGCCGCGGGGCGCCGGCAGGGGCGGGGCGTCGGTTTCTTTGTCCGAGATGACTCCGCCGGCCAGACCTGCGATGGCGTTGCCCATTTCGGGGCGCATGGGCGGACGGGGCCGGCAGTACAGGTAGCGATATACCGGTTGGCCGCTGGTCTCGCTGTGGAGCTCGCACCACTTCCACGTGCTGTATGCGATGAACCGGTCACCCGCCAGATCGGCGGCCGCCTGCATCACCTCGTCTGTTGTCTCAGCCGGATACAGGCGCAGCGCCTCGTCGGCCAGATCACCATACTGCTCCTCTATCACGCGCTGATAGTTCTCGACAGTGGGCTCATCCTCGCCCAACAGCGCCGGGTAGCCAGCCTCCTCCGAGTTCCAGCCCACAAGGAGGGGCACTCGAGCCTGCTCGCCCGCCGCCAGGATCTCGACCGGGGCCTTGGGCAGGAAATGACCATCTATGACGCCCGCAGCGCGACGGGGGCCCAGCTCGGCCACCGCCTGCAGCAACTCGTCGGCAGGCATGGCGCGCAGCTCGGCTAGCGACGCGGCTCCTATCGCTTTCGCCAACTCGGCACCCTCCTGCTCTGCGTCCGCCAGCGGCATGGGCGCTAGGGTGGGGTTGATCAGCGCACCACTCTCGCCGATGGCCTGGGCAAAGAGATCCTTGGAGAGAGGTGACGCCATCTGCCCGCATACCGACAGCGAACCGGCAGACTCGCCTGCGATGGTGACACGGTCTGGATCGCCGCCAAAGGCGGCGATATTGTCCCGCACCCAGACCAGGGCAGCCTGTTGGTCAAGGTAGCCATAATTGCCCGAGGCGCCCTGAGGCGATTCGGCCGATAGCTCGGGATGGGCGAAAAAGCCGAACACATCGAGTCGATAGTTCACTGTCACGGATACAATGCCGCGCCGGGCCATGTTGGCGCCATCATAGCGCGGTTCCGAGCTGTCGCCAGCGATATTGCCGCCACCATAAAAGTACACCATCACCGGCAAGGCCTCTTCGCCAGAGGCCACCGGGGTCCACACGTTCAGATAGAGGCAATCCTCGCTAACACCCGGCGATCGAAAATTCATGTCGCCAAAGGGGCGTAGCTGCATGGGACGGGGACCGAAACAATCAGCGTCGCGAACACCCTCCCACTTTTCGACAGGTTGCGGCGGACGCCAGCGCAGATCGCCTACGGGAGGGCGCGCAAACGGAATCCCACAAAAACGGAGCACCTCTGTCTCTTCGATGGTGCCCTCGAGGATGCCATGGACGGTCTGAACGCGATTCTCAGATGACATAACGCAGTCTCCTTGCTAAGAATGTCACGCCACATGATTGATGGGTGGCGCCAGAGTGACGTAGCGGGTATTCTATCGATGATGAGAGCAACATTCAAGCAGCACTCTCTCGGCTCGGATGTTCTGGAACTGATCGCAGCCCATCGAGCACGTGGCGTACCGCCAATACCGGATGCCGGTAGGCCATGCGGGGGCCCGCATAGCGCATTACCGACCGAATCCGCTGACGCGTGGCAGGACGGTAGCAGTGAATCGGACAGCGCGCACAGGTGGGTTTCTCCGCGCCATAGGGGCAATTCTCGAGACGCCTCCGCGCATAGGCGACCAGCTTGCGGCAGGCAGGGCATAGCTCGCCACGGCGGCCATGCTTGCCTCGACAGTGGATACCGATCATGGCTGTGACGGTGGTCAACTCTCGTTGCAGACGGGGATTATCCAACATGGTTGAAACTCCTGGTGATGGGAATTACGGCGCTTCTTTGCGTCCATCTACATAATAGCCGAAACCGATTGTCATGCGCAACCTCAGCCACTACAGCAAGAGCGGTGACAACTGGGCTCATCGAGCCGAACGGCCAAGCACTTGCCTATCAGGCGTGCCTCGGATATGCTATATACGCTCGGGCTTGTAAAGTCCGCGCAAGTTCTTAGTGTAACGGTCTGGACACACTGTTGTGCGGACTGTGGCAGACCTCATTAATAGGAGACGGATGTGGTCATATCCATGGATGATGTAACACACAAGGCAGATACTCTATCCACCGGCGGCAAAACGAGCAACGGCCTCGGCCTGCTGGCCGTGATTCCGGCACGAAATGAGGCTCCCACCATCGCAGCCGTTGTTTCGGGCGTTATGAGCAAGCTGCCGGTACTCGTAATAGATGATGGCTCGCAGGACGAGACGGCCGATCTGGCCCGTGAGGCAGGGACAACGGTGATCTCGCACGGCACGAATCGGGGCAAGGGCGCTGCCCTGCTTACCGGGTTCGCCTGGGCGCTTGACAATGGCTATGACGCGGTCGTTACGCTCGATGCCGACGGTCAGCACGCCGCTGAGGATCTCGACGATATGGTGCATGCCTATCGTGCCGGCGCCGGCGACCTCATCATCGGCGAGCGCACTTTTTCCGTGATGCCCTTTCCTCGCTGGCTTTCCCAGCCTATCGGGGCCTGGTTGATGACTCTCGCGCTGGGGGTTTCTGTGACCGATTGCCAATCGGGCTTTCGGGTGCTCTCCCGGCGGCTCATGGAAAGGATGCGCCTCACGGCCAGAGGCTATGAGATGGAGGTAGAGATGATCTGGGAGGCCGTACGCCTCGGCTACTCTATCGGCTGGGTTCCGATCCAGACGATCTATCTACCCGGGCGCCGATCGGGCTTTCATCCCCTCAAAGATACGCTGCGCTTTGTGCGTATGACCTGGCATATCTGGCGTTCCAGGAGGCGTCTGCAAGACGTCCAAGAGACAGAAACGGTCGAGGAGGACGATGCATGCCTCGGTCCAAGAACGATCTCCTGAATCGCGGGGTGCGCAGGGTCGACCGATTCATGCGGGCGCGGTTGGGCGTGTGGGAGATCGCCGACGACTCAGTCTGTTTTTATCGGTTGGCGACCAAGCGTGCCCCCTATGCCCTCACCCTGGCTGATGGCTCCCGCGTCGGTGCTGGCGATCCCGTAGCTATCCTCCACCTCTGGGGCGAACGCATTCCCGCCCTGCCTGCCAAAGGCGCGGACCTGGCATGGGCCAAGCAGAGCTATCGAGTGCTGATGCACTCGCTGCGAGCCGTCGCGCGCGAGATGCAGGTGAACCCGCTCCTGGCTGATGCAGTGGCGGTGGGGAACGAGTTCAGCTTTGCGTATAACGTGGGCAGCGCCAACATGTTCGAGCGTATCGGCTTTACGTTGATCCAGCCGTCCCAGCGGGGTCTATTGGATCGGCTGACGCATCGCGCTGGCCGCTTGTGGACGCGCCTCCTCCGCCGGGCCTATAACGAGCCCAGCCTGCGCGCCGCCAGCACGCCCGAATATGACACAGTTTCCCTGTGGATGAGCCGCGCCGAGCTCCTCAAGCGCTATGGCACGCGCACCGACTCGTGAGCCAGAGGCATGTCATCCGCGCTCACAGTTGCATGCGACTGTGCCAGCCACTCTTGGATCGGGACAAAGCGGTTCCTCGTCATGAGCCCACGCAACCGACTGGCAGTGCGCGAGCGCCCGATGCGTAGCTGCCATCGCAGCCACTGCACCCGAAGCGAGTCGCCAGCCAGCTTGCGGGGCGGCGTGTCAGGGTCCATATCGTGGGGGTGCAGATAGAGGATGGCCGGATGGCCCCCGGCATTGGCCTGAATGATGGCACGCTGCAGAAGGCCCACGGGCGCCACGCGCAGGGCCGTGCCGCCCGCCAACGGCAGTCGTAACCCCAGGGCGTGCCACGTGGTGGCGGGAAACTCGATCAGCTCTTGCCCATCGATCATCATCGTGTGCGGGTACCTGGGCACATCCCCCCAGCCGTTCCAGCCAGGAACGCGGTACAGGGCAGGCGTGCAGGGAAAGATGCTGGCATCATAGGTCAACCCCAGCTCGGCGAGTATTTTGAGCGCCCAAGGGGTCCTTCGGGTAATGGAAAAGTAGGGGGCCCGATAGCCGAGCACCCGCATGCCGATGCAATCCTCCACCGCGGCCAGGGCGCGGGCCACATCGGCACGAAAGGCATCGGGACGCATGGCATAGACCAGCTTGTGCGCATAGCCATGGATGGCGATCTCGTGTCCTTGGGCGGCGATCTGGCGCACTAGCGCCGGATGGCTCTCTGCCACCGAGCCGAGGACAAAACAGGTTGTGCGTACGTCATACTCGGCCAGCAGATCCAGCAGGCAAAGGGTCTGGTCAATCACCCGCTTGCTGGGTGCGTCCATAGGAAAGGGGCCCGCACCCCCACCGTACAGGACGTCGCTCTCAGACTGCTGCCAGTCTTCGATATCTATGGTTAGGATGTTGGACTGGGACTGTATATCATCGTTCTCGCGCACAAGGGCCCCTTCTCTTTCTGTAACTGACAGCATCCGCAACCTCGCGACGGTTGCCCGCATGCCTCTCAATATGGCCATGTCGATGCCGTTATCTAGTGCTTGGCCGCGATCTCTCGCGCCCACGCCTCGGCTCGCTCCAGTTCGCCCTCCTTGAGCGGCCCCTCGGTCCCCGTCACCAGGAACCCCTCGGGCTCTGCAACCAGCTCGCCGCCCCGCTTGGTCAACCCATTGGCGATCGGCTTGGCGGCCCAGCCAAACAGCTTGATCAGGAGGCGCAAGGGGGCGGGAGCGTTCTCGGGGGGCAGGCGCGTGTCAAAGGCGGCAACCCGAACCCCCTGCAGGCTATTCTCCGGCAGGCTCTTGACCCAGGAGCTGAGCGCGGGGGTGGGGCGAAAGACCCGCGTGGGAGAGCCAACCACCAGCAGCGCCACATCCTCCAGGTGTTCAGAGCCCACCGCGTCGACCTTGACGGCGAGCGCCTCCCACGCCGGATCGATCCCAGCGCCGATGGCCTGGGTCATGGCCCGTGCGACCTGCTCCGTATTGCCAAAGACCGAATCGTACACGATCAGAGCCTTCATCGGGCTGTCCTCCTGGCTTGAGCTACGCAGCGAACCCGTCAAACGTGGCCCGCCGGCCACAGTATGATTATGACGTGGAATGGCGCGGAGCGCAAGGGGGTGTGTAAAAGGGATGTAAGTGGGGGATGAGTGAGGGCTGGGATCAGTAGGGATACAGAAATAGATGACGGTCGAGCCACGTACAATGAGTCGCTAGCTCGTAGCGCCAGCGAACAGAATGCGCGCTACCTAGTACGGATTAGCCCAGCTCTCTCACATATTCACCGCAGTCTATCCCTGTGTTCTCAATCAACTGAACCCAGTCGTCGCTAACGGATATGGCTTCGGTCAGTACGTTGAATGCTTTCTGAAGAAGCCTTATGACTGGGCGGAGGTCACGGGTTAGACCCTCTATGGGAGCGAGTGCTGTTTTTAGTTTCTCCGCACTCCCAAGCCCTTCACGCGCAGACTGTGCAAAGCTGAGAACTGCACCGCAGAACACAGACAGTTGATCACGCAGCTCGGGATCGCTCTCTATCTGGGAGGATGCCAATGAGATAATGACGCGTATTCCTCCATCAACCTCATAGAGTTCGGAGGTATATTCGTTGGCTAGAGACCATATTCGTTGTGCAGGATCTTCGAGACGATCTGCCATTCGCTTCATCGGTAGTACGCGCGAAACGTATGTGCTGCGAGAGTCGGCACTACGCTCCAATTCGCGCGTCGTACCCTCGGCGATCTCACCAATTAAGACTATCTCCTTGCTGAGTGCTTCAATGGTCTGCGACAGCTTCGGAACGGCTTCTTCGGCGTTGGCGATATGATCCAGTAATCCTGGCCGGTCCTCCGATGGCTCGGCTTCCCCACCAGGTGCCACCTGCACTTGCTCGGCCTGTTCACCTGCGATGACAAGACGCTCAGCCAGATGGGCCACGGCTCTTCTATATTCACCAGATGCCCGATCACAAAAGCGAAGATCACGCCAATCCTCCCACTGAAAGGTCTTGACCAGCGCGATTAGCGTGTCTTCAGGGTTATCAGAATGGATGTCCCGAACATCGACGTAGAGCAATGGAAGCAAAAGCTCTCTGACTCCTAGAGAGGTCGCTCGCATTGCGAACGTATGCAACTCTTTTCGACACTCGGGACTTCTGAAGTATCTAGGGGTAAGAATCGCGCACAGAAAGCGCCCTTTGTCCAAAGCGTCGTCAATTGACCGTCGCCAATCATCGCCCCAAGCAATCTCCTCATGGTCTAGGAAGAGGTCAAGAGTCTCGGCAGTCAGCATCTCGAACTGAGCTTTGATGTCACGGGCTAGCTCGGTGACTCGGTTTCCGTCCGCTTCGTCATCAGCATGTACATACGACCAAAAGCCACCATAGTGCGGCATTACGGTCTCCTATCTGCTCGCGTTCGTAACGAGTACCTACCAGCTGTCCTTTACCACGTCCAAGCACAGTGTATACCAATCGACAGGTGCTGGCAGAAATGCCTGTAATAGCCACTTCTTATGGGGTTCATTGTACTATACGTGGGCAGTCAGTCAACCTAACCCCGCCCCAAACACGAAAAAACCCCTCTCCACGTAGGAAAGGGGCCATTTGTGGCGACGACTAGATTCGAACTAGTGACCAAGAGCTTATGAGTCTC
>SLPC01000059.1 GCA_007132185.1 Anaerolineae bacterium
CAAGGTCGCCATCCTCACCGGTGGCGGCTCGGGCCACCTGCCCGTCTTTCTCGGCTATGTGGGCCAGGGGCTGGCCGACGGCTGTTCGGTGGGCAACGTCTTTTCCTCGCCCAGCGCCGAGACCATGTACGAGGCGACCCTGGCAACCCACGGCGGCGCTGGCTGCCTCTATCTGTATGGCAACTATTCGGGCGACACGATGAACTTTGACATGGCCGCCGAGATGGCCGATATGGAGGACATTCGCGTCGAGACGGTACTGGTATCGGATGACGTGGCCTCGGCACCCCGCGACCAGTGGCAGCGGCGGCGTGGTGTCGCCGGCCTCGTCTTTGCTTACAAGGTCGCTGGCGCCCGTGCTGCAGAGGGCGCCAGCTTGGATGACGTGGTTGCCGTGACGAGGCGAGCCGTCGCCCAGACCTGCTCCATGGGCGTAGCCCTGGCCCCCTGCACCGTGCCGGCGGCCGGCGTGCCCACCTTTACCATCGGCGACGACGAAATGGAGATCGGTATGGGGATTCACGGCGAGGCGGGGGTCCATCGCGGCAAGCTCGAGTCAGCCGATCAGATCGCCGAACGCCTCACCCGGGCTGTGGTGGATGACCTGCCTTTCAAGCGGGACGATCAGGTGGCGGTGTTGGTGAATGGTCTGGGCGCCACCCCGCCCGAGGAGCTGTATGTCCTCTATCGCGGTATACGCCAGATCTTGGAGAGTGAGGGCATCTTTGTCTATCGCTCCTACATCGGCGAGTATGCTACCTCGCTGGAGATGGCGGGCGCCAGCCTGACCCTGCTGCGTCTGGATGAGGAGCTGACACGTCTGATCGACGCGCCTGCCAAGTCGCCCTTTTTCGAGCAGAGCTAGTGAGGCGCTATGAAAGAGATATTGACCCGAGATGACCTGGTGTCCGCCCTGCGCAAGATGGGCGACGACCTCACCGAGCAGGCCGAGACGTTGCGTGAGTTGGATGCCGCCATCGGCGACGGCGATCTGGGCATCACCATAACCATCGGTTTTGGCGCGCTGCAAGAGGCGCTGGATGAGCTGGCCGACGAGGATATGAGCACCATGCTGATGCGCGGCGGTATGGCGTTCAACCGCAAGGCCGCCTCCACCTTTGGTGCCCTGTTCGCCACCATGACCATGCGGGCTGCCCGCGAGGTACGTGGCGCCGAGAGTATCGACGTTGCCGACCTGGCGCGCATGGCGACGGCGTCCTTTGAGGGCGTCAAGGAGCGCGGCAAGGCCGAGTTGGGTGACAAGACGATGCTGGATGCGTTGGGGCCCACCGCTGAGGCCCTTGAGCAGGCTGCCGACGAGGGCGCTTCCCTGGTAGAGGCCCTGGAGCGGGCCGAGGAGGCCGCCCTCAAGGGGGTGCAGGCCACCGTCGAGATGAAATCCAAGACGGGGCGCTCGAGCTGGTTCTCGGAGCGCACCCAGGGCGTGCAGGACCCCGGCGCCACCGCCGTCTATATGATGGTGCGCTCCCTGGCCGATTACGTCGCCACGGCCGAGTAGTTCGTAGACGCGAACGCGGCGCTGCCTACGAGGATAGGCGGCGCCGCGTCTTTTATAGCGATGGTGGTTCCCTTGCCTCTACGACCCGTCCTGCCCCATGGCCTGACGGATGGCGGCGGCTGTCTCTGCCCTCCCGCGGCGCTCCGAGACGGCCAGCATCAGGTCCAGGGGAGGCACGCGGACCGTATGGCCGCGCCATTCGATGGTTTCGAGGCGCGACGCGGCCACGGGGCCGAAATCGGCGGGCTCGGGAGCGTCCACCGATGTGTGCACATCGCCCACCCACTCGACGCGGGCACCCAGGTAGGCGCGCCCCCACCACGCGCAGATCCAGTCGGTGACCGGGATTACCGGCTCGATCAGGCTGTCCCCCAGCAGCTCCCCGAGGCGATGGGCCCCCGCTGCGTCGGTAGCCAGATCAATGTCGCCAGGGATTACGGGTAGCCCGCGCACAGCCAGGCTGGCGCTTCCTACCAGAAACCAGTTCACGTCCTGCCCCTCGATAGCCTGCAGGAACTCCTCGAGGACGGTATCCCACGGGTTGTTCCTCTCACCGGCCTCTGCCTGGAGGTACTCTTCCAAGAGCCGCCGAAAGTTGTCATACGCCCGTTCGAGATAGAGACTGTCAGCCGGAAAGCGGCGCGCCAGGCCGCCCGCTACCGGTTCGAAACCCACGCTGTTGGCCGCGGCGTGGTAGCGCTCGGGCAGATCGCGCACCACGAACAGCACCTTGTTGCCCTCGGGTCGACACTCTTGCGTCAGCATCGATGCCCTCCCCAGCGATGCGCGTCAACGGCTCATTCGGCCAACAGGGGCGTCAGATGGTTCAGGCGCGTCACGCCGCCGAGGCCCTCGATGTCGGCGTCGGGGATGCCCCGGGCGCGTAGCGGCTCGATTACATTGGCCATCAGGTCGGGGACATAGGCGCACAGCACCGTGGCCTCGCCCTCGGGCTCGATGCGCAGCGGTGTCATCTCGGCCGGCACCAGGAACGAGTTGCCCGAAACCAGACGCTCCTCGCGGTCATCCTGACGCAGCGTCACATGCCCCTCGACCACCGAGTATACGTGGAAACGCTGGCCATCGGGCGACAGCGCCAGCGGCTCGGTCAGGTCCCAGCGCTCCAGGGCGAAATTGTGGCAGGCAAAGATATAGGTCTGCTGGTTGGCCCCCTGCGTTATCGTCACCTGCTTGGTGCGGCAGTCAAAGGGCGTCTCCAGATGGATCCAGTCGGCCATCTCCTCGGCGGCCTTGTCCAGCTCGTCAGGATCATCGGGCACGCGATTGAGGCCTACGGTAATATCCGAGTTCTGCATGATCTCGTAAAAGAGCACCCCGCCGCTGGAATAGTGCATGGTGTTGGCATACAGCAGGAAACTGTCGCCTGGCTCTACGTCGTACTCGACCATGCAGTCGCGGGAGGCCTTGTGCTTGAGCGCCTCGACCAGGGCATCGCGATCCAGGCCAGGTTTGCAGCCGCAGTGGATGGTGGCGCCGGGGCGTGCGTGCAGCATGTACCAGGCTTCGGTCTTGCCGGGATCGTCACCCCGCATGAACAGAGGGGCCTGCTCGTCGGTGGGGTGAATCTGCTCGCCCAGGGGGTTGGACGCATCCAGGAACTTGATCAACAGCGGAAAACGCTGGCCGGTGCGTGCGACGACGTCCTTGCCCAATAGCCGCGTACCGTACAACTCGAGCGCCTCGTGCAGCGTCTTGCCGGCCAGGGGGCCGTTGATGACCTCGCTGCTCTCGCCCGGGCGATCCACCACCTCCCAGGTCTCGGCCACGCGATGGTCCTCTGGGAGGCCCTCCTTCTCAAAGACCTCGACGATCCAGCGATCGCCAAAGCCATAGTTGCGCAGAATCTCGCCAAAGCGCAGGGGGTACAGGTCGGGTTGTGACTGAGACACGATCATTCTCCTATGCGGGTGCTGTGTGTCGGAATCGTTCCGGAATCGCGACGGTGCGGGTCAGGATGCATGGGCGGCCAGCGCGGTGCGCATCCGCTCCAGTGCCTCGTCCAGGAGCTGGCGGCAGCAGCCAAAGTTGAGCCGCACAAAGCCCTCGCCGCCGGGCCCAAAGGCCGCGCCATCGTTGAGGGCCACGCGGGCGCGCTCCAGGAAAAAGCGGTAGGGACCGCCCGGCAAAGCGGCCTCGCGGCAGTCGAGCCACGCCAGATAGGTGGCGTCGGGGCAGGCCATGCGGATGCCGGGCAGATCGGCGGCCACCGTGGCACACAGGTAATCACGGTTGGCCTGCAGATAGGCCAGCGCATCCACCAGCCAGGGATCGCTATCGCGGTAGGCAGCCAGGCCGGCGGCATAGGCCAGCACGCTCACCGAGGGCACGATCCCGCGGCAGGCGGCGGTGTAGGTCTTGCGGAGGTCGGGGTTCTGGATCACGGCAAAGGAGAACTTGAGGCCGGCGATATTGAACGCCTTGCTGGGGGCCATCAGGGTGATGGTCTGCTGGGCGATCTCGTCATCCAGCGCGGCAATGGGCGTGTGAATGTGTTCGGAATAGGTCAGATCGCAATGGATTTCGTCGGAGCAGATCACCAGATCGTGGCGCAGACACAGGGCCGCCATGTCGGACAGCTCCTGACGGGTGAATGCCCGGCCCACCGGATTGTGGGGGTTGCACAGCAGAAACAGGCGCGTACGCGAGGGCGTATGCTTGGTAATGGTGCGCTCCATGAGCTCGAGATCCACCCCATACCGTCCATCAGGGCCCTGAGTCAGGGTCATCTGATCCAGGGTCATGCCGGCATACTTGGGCGTCTGGATCATGGGATAGTAGACGGGCGTTTGCAGCAGCATGCCATCGCCAGGCTGCCCCACGGCCTGAGCGGCCAGATTGAAACCGACCACCACACCCGGCATGAACACCAGATCGTCGGGCGCCACCTGCCAGCCATAGCGCTCTGCCAGCCGGGCAACGATCACCTGACGCAGGTCGGGTGGCTCGACGGCATAGCCGAACACACCGTGCCTGATACGGTCATGCAGGGCCTTGATCACCGCGGGAGGCGCGGCAAAGTCCATGTCCGCCACCCACAGAGGCAGCACATCCTCGCCATACCGCGTCCATTTGATGCTGTCGGTGCACCTTCGCTCGATATAGCCGTCAAAATCCGATGACATCGCATGCTCCTCTTGCCTGACGCCTGGGCGCGATTCTACCCGATTCGGCCTTGACTGCCAATCATGGCTCAAGCCAACCCGGGTGTGCGTTTCTTCTCGAGCTATGCTACACTCCAGAGAGTTGTTCGATTGGAAAGTTGGATGAGACTATGTCTTATGATGATCTAGACCCAGTAAGCAAACAAAAGCTTGGCAAGATCTTTCAGTGGATTGGGATTGCCGCCATCTCCGTTGGCGTCATTGGCGGAATCCTGGTGGCGCTCGCGCCTACCGAAGGCACGGATATGACAACCCGGCAGAATATCCTCTTTGGCATATCCTGCTGTTTTGGTCCTTCGCTGCTCGCTGCCATCCCCGCTCTCATTGTCGGCGGCATGATGCGCAGAGCGGCGCGGGACGACGATTCGGGCTCTCTGTATCGCGGGTGGGACTAGGAGGTAGACTATGTTCCTCGAGTGGAGCGTCGGGAATTGGGAGAACTGCGGTCTTGTTCCTGGGGCCTTGTTCGAGGAGAGCGTGTCGTCAGGCGACCGCAAATACCTGCGCGAGCTGGCCAAAAGCGTGGTGGAGATAACCCACCTGCCCGTTATGGAAGAGCGTCGGGCCATGTGGCGGCGCCACAACCGCCTGGAGCGTGTGCGCCCCATGATCCTGGTTTTTCCCGAGGGGGCGTGGCGCGAGTTGCTGCCAGGCTCGGCGATGCGTTGCAAAGGGCACCGTGCGCGCGCCTACGAGTGGTCGCTACGCCAGGCCCTGTATCATCACCAGTACCTTCATGATGATACGGTCATCGAGCCTCACTGGGTGGTGCGCAAACAGGTGCAGCTCTCGAACTGGGGGCTGGAGCCCAGGCGCCGGCCCAGCGCCGAGCCGACGGGCGCCTGGGCCTTTGATCCGGTGATCCTCTCCCCCGATGATCTCGACCAACTGCGCCCGCCTGTAGTTACGGTGGATGAGCAGGCCACCCAACGGGAGCTGGCCCTGGCTCAGGATCTCTTTGGTGACATCTTGGGCGTTACTTTGCGCGGAGTGGGCGTCATCTCGTTCCACCTCATGGCCGTGTACACGGCGCTGCGCGGGTTGGAGCAGGTGATGATCGACATGCTCGATGCGCCTGACATGGTGCACAGGGCCATGGAGATTCTGGAGGAGGGCTATCGACAGATCATTGCTCAATATGATGCCCTCGGGCTGCTCAATCTCAATAACGATGGCGAGTATCACTCGTCAGGCGGCGTCACCTACAGCGATGAGCTACCCGCGGAGGACTATGCCGGGCGGCCACGTCTGCGCGACCTCTGGGCCTCGGCAGAGGCACAGGAGATGGCGCAGGTGTCACCCCGGATGCATGCCGAGTTCATTCTGCCCTATGAGAAGCGTCTGCTGGCGCCCTTTGGGCTGAATGGCTATGGCTGTTGCGAGGATCTTGCTCGCAAGCTGCCCGATGTGCTCACCATACCCCGGCTGCGCCGCGTCTCCATCGCGCCCTTTGCCGATGTCGAGCGTTGTGCCGAACAGTTGGGCGATCGGTGCATCTGTTCCTGGAAGCCGATGCCAGCGCATCTGGTGGGCACCTTTGATGAGGAGCATGTGCGAGACTATATCCGGCACGCCTGCGAGGCCACCCGTGACGGCATTGTAGAGATCATCCTTAAGGATACCCACACCTGCGAGGGGCGCTCAGAGCGATTTACGCGTTGGACCGATATTGCGCAGGATGTGGTGGCTGACTACTAGATACGCGCCAAGGCCTCAGATGGGACTTTTGCCGACCGATCCAGCTTGTGCTAGAATAGGGATCGCACTGAGGGATCGTCTAATGGTAGGACAGCTGACTCTGGATCAGCCGATCGGGGTTCGAATCCCTGTCCCTCAGCCAGATTGTTTGCGAACGGCCAGTTGACGATTTCAACTGGCCGTCTTTGCGTTCTGAGCATTGCCACCACAGCCGCATCTGTGATAGCGACTGGCCTTTATGCAGATCCTCTACGGGCGTGGTCTAGTCGATTAGCTCGAGCTTGAGCAGGGTAAAAGGCCGGAACTCGGGGCGCCGCTCTCTTGTGACGACGAACTCCTCGACCTTGCGGCAGTTCCACACGTCGTACACCGTGGCGTGATAGCGTGCATCAGGTATGGAGCCATCCCAAGGACCGAGCCAGGGCCACTTGCCCGGCAGGGCGTGCCGGCAAAAGATCACGATCAGCTCATGGCCCTTGGCCAGGGCAAAGGTGTTGCTGCCATCGGTGTTGGTGATCTGCCGCTCCATCTCGTCCAGCGGCAGCGTGGCGGCGATCTCCTTGAGATAGCGCAGCCTTGGCGCGCTCTCGCCAGTCATCGTGCCGCCATAGCTCCAAAAGATATCCTTGCGATTGCCGTCGCGCACGAACGCTTCGCCATGGGTCGCATAGCCCCCGGCCATCAGGCTCTTCCAGTGGCGCTCGACCACCAGCTCGGGGCCCGAGTTGCCCCAATCATCGGGGACGTTGCCCTCGTATTGGTACTCGTCATTGATCACCGGCTTACGATACTGGTCCTGCAGCTCCAGCAGCAGCGTATAGGTGTCAGGGTGCTGGTAGCTGACATGGGTCAGCCACTCGCGGTCGGGGTAGATGATGCCAAAGGGGATATTATGGCTGGAGATCAGGTGGCCATATGGGTCGCGGGCCTTGATAAAGGCGCCGATGACGTCCCAATCGCGGCGATTGGGCCCGATGATGCCTCGCAGCTTGTCGATGTCGTACTCGTTGGCCAGGCTCCACCAGACGTTGCGAAAGGAGCTCAGCCGCGCGACGATGTACTTGAGATAGAGCAGCGCGTCGTCCTCATCCATGCCCACGTCGATATCCCAGTGGCCCGAATCATAGGGGTGAAAGAGGATTACATCGGCTTCGATACCGCGCTGCATCAGATCGTCTATACACTGCTCCAGATGGGCAAAGAACTGGGGATTGGGTCGGGAAAAGTTCAAGGCCTTGGGCTCTCCCTCAAAGGGATAGTAGGGCGGCTCATAGCTCACGTCGATGGCGCCGAACCCGCCGGTATAGTGTTTGGGAAATACCAGCATGCGGATCTTGTTGAACCCATACCGCGAAAAGCTATCCAGCGTCTGGGCGCGGACCTCGGCGGGCCGGTGATGCCAGACATAGGCCGTGGTGCCCATGATAAACGCCGGGGTATCATCGGCATAGCGGAACCGCGTGCCCGCGGCGCGCACCGGGCCATGCACGCCCTCGGCGGGTGCTGTGACGGTAAACTGGCCGGTCAGTCCTTGCAGCTCGGGCAGGTTCGAGCGGGTCTCAAAGGTGTACTCGCCCGGCGTCTCGCCAAGAAAGCGTAGCTTGAAGACGCCATCGCCATCGTAAAAACCCTCTACCTCGCGCACCAGCCCGTCCCCACGCACGGTGGCCGCCAGACGCACGTCGGTAAAGGGATTGGCGACATGTGCATCGACTCGTTTGCTGAATTCGTAGCGATCCCACTGTTGGATGGTTTCCATGATAGTCCTCTCTATGGTGCAGAATCTCGGTACCGGCTCCTGTCAAAGATCGCGGTGTGGGCCAGGGGGCCGCCGCCTTTTGTGAATGATATGGGATTTGCCCCCTGATATTCAGCGACCGAAAAAAGTCAGCGGTCGGTATCTGTTCTAGCTCGCAGGGCGAGCAGTTCCTCCCACGGTATGACGTTGCAGCGCTGGGCCCAGCGCTCATACAAGGCTCCCAGCTCCGCGACGACATCGGAATACTCGCTAGCCAGGTCGTGCGTCTCGGTGCGGTCAGCCTCCATATCATACAGCTCCCAGTCTCCGGGATACTCACACACCAGCTTCCAGCGGCCGCGCCTCACCGCCTGGTTGCCCTCGTGCTCCCAATAGAGCACATCGCGAGCCGTGGGGCCATCAGCAAAGGCCGGCGCGATGGAAAAGCCCTCCAGAGCCTGCACCGGATGGCCGTCATGCTCCTGAGGATAGGGTGCGCCCGTAACATCCAGAAAGGTGGCCATCAGGTCCGGTAACTGGCCGGGCTGGTGGCGCAGTTCGTTCCGCGCCGCGATCCCGCTCGGCCAGTGGACGATCAGAGGCGTCGCGATGCCGCCCTCGTGTACCCAGTGCTTGTAGAGGCGAAACGGGCTGTTGGAGACGTTGGCCCAGGGAACGCCATAGCTGGCATAGGTGTCCTCGCCGCCCGGCCAGATGCTGGGCTCGTTGCCCACGCGTACTGCGCGGCCATCCCGGGTCATGTCGGTGCCGGCCTGCGTAGGCCCGGCAAAGATCCGCTCGCCGCTATGGGGACCCAGCTCCTCGGCGCAGCCGCCATTATCCGCGAGAAAGACGATCAGGGTATTCTCCCAGGCCCCCGTCTCCTTGAGGGCCGCCACAATCCGCCCGATGCCCTGATCCATGCGGTCCACCTGCGCAGCATACACCTCCATTCGCCGCGCCTCCCAAGCCTTTTCGGGCTGGTCGGTCCAGGGCGCCACGCGGGGATCGCGCTCGGTCAGCGGCCAGGTCTCGTCGATGAGGCCCAGCTCGATCATGCGCTCCCGTCGCTGGCGCCGTAGCTCGTCCCAGCCGGCATCAAAGCGGCCTTGATACCGGACGATATCCTCCTCGTGGGCGTGGAGCGGCCAATGGGGAGCCGTGTAGGCCACGTACTGGAAAAAAGGCGCATCAGCATGATCCCGGGCATGTTCTCGCAGTTGGCGCACGGCCTCGTCAGAGATCGCGTCGGTGAGAAAATAGCCATTGCCCTCGGGGTCGATGGGGGTGTTGTTCCGCGTCAGCGTGCGGGGCTGATAGTAGTTGGCCGCTCCGGTCAGAATCCCGTAATAGTCGTCGAACCCGCGCTGGCGCGGCCAGTTGTGCTCTGGGC
>SLPC01000038.1 GCA_007132185.1 Anaerolineae bacterium
ACAGAAAACACTCAGTGAGCCAAGGGTTCGTCGCGCACCTTGAGATAGACTGCGACCATGCGATGGATCGCCGTTGCCACGCTGCCCACGGCCAGTAGCCACAGAACCGGAACGATCCAGCCCGTCACCAGACCGATGAAAAGCACCAACGTACGCTCGACTCGGGTGAACAGCCCCTCCTTGCACTCTACACCCAGGCCCTCTGCGCGCGCCCGCGTGTAGCTCACCATCAGCGAGCCCACGATGGCTACATAGATCAGCATCTCCTCAACGAATCCAGGTTGTCCCATGTAGAACCAGGCCAGGCCCAGGAGCACCCCTGCCTCGGACAGCCGGTCGAGACTCGAGTCCAAAAAGGCGCCAAACTTGGTGGCTTGCCCCAATTGCCGGGCCAGCGCCCCATCAAATGCGTCAAACACCGAAGTCAGCGCCAAGAGCACGCCTCCGAGACGTAGTGCACCGGTTGCCAGGACCACGCCCACGCCCAACTGCATCAGACACCCGATAATCGTTAGCGCATTGGGTGCCAAGCCAAGCCGGTTAAAGACCCCGGCAACCGCCTCTATAGCGCCGTGAAAGGTCTTTCTAAGCCAATCGGTGAACATGGCGCCCCTTTGCTGCTACTAGAAGCCCTCCATCTGGCCAAGATCGATGATGCCCTCGGAGAGAGCACCAATGCCCTGCAGGAGCGCCAGACGATTCTGCCGCACGGTCAGATCCTCAGCCATAACCAATACATCATCAAAGAACCGGGCGATTACAGGGCAAAGAGACTCGAGGGCCTGCATGAGCGTCGCCACTCCTGGATCTGTCTGTATCTGCTCCATGGCCTGCAGATACGCATCGTACAGATCGCGGCTGGTCTGCTCGGTAAACAGCTCGGGATCCACCGCAAGGCGTGTCTCCAGATCTCGCGTGATGCGCACGCAACGAGCATAATTGTCCAGTAGCGTCTCCCAATCGTCGCGCACGAGCCAGGGCGCCAGTGCATCGAGGGCGCGTTTGGTCGCGGCAGGGTCGTTGCCCTGTTCAGCCAACACCGCCGCCACAGCATCATAGCGATAGCCCGCCTCGCGCAGATACCCCTCGAGACGCCGCATGATAAAGTCGCCCAGCTCGTTCAGGGTCTCGGGTTCAACTTCTACGGGCATTCGCGCCGCCACGGGAGCAAGGGCCTGCCTGAGCGAGAGGGAAAGATCGCTTTCCACCAGCACCTGGATGATGCCCAGGGCCGCCCGCCGCAAGCCCCAGGGGTCCGCCGCGCCCGTAGGGCGTATACCCACCGCAAACAGTCCCACCAGACTATCCAACCGGTCTGCCAGGCCCACTGTCACCCCCTCGACGCTCTCGGGGAGCCGATCACCGGCATAGCGCGGCAGGTAGTGCTCCTCAATGGCCTGCGCTACCTGATCAGACTCGCCCGAAAGTCGGGCATAATGGGCGCCCATAGTGCCCTGTAGCGACGTGAACTCGACCACGAGCTGGGTGGCGAGGTCGCTCTTGCAGAGGGCCGCCGCTCGCTGCGCATCACGCGCCTGGCTGGCATCGAGCCCCAGCTCCTCGGCCAGGGCGGAGACCAGATCTTGCAGGCGGCGTACCTTGTCCAGCACCGATCCCAGCCGCTCCTGAAAGGTCAGCGTATCAAGCTGGGGCGTGAAATCATCCAGTGGGCGCTGGGTGTCCGCCTCGTAAAAGTAGGCGGCATCGGCATACCGGGCCCGCAATACCTCCTGGTTGCCCTCCCGCACCACGTTCTGGTCCAGATCGCGGCCATTGGCCACGGCGATGAAATGGGGCAACAGCGTGCCATCCTGTACGACGGGCAGATAGCGCTGGTGCTTGTGCATCACTGCGAGAAGCACCGCATCGGGCAGCTCCAAATAGGCCTCATCAAAGGCCCCCAGAATCGGCAGAGGACTCTCCACCAGGTTGGCGACCTCGCGCAGCAGGACGGGGTCCACGCTGGGCTGGCCACCCACCTGGGCCGCCAGCTCGATGGCCCTCTGTAGGATGCGCTCCTCCCGAGCCTGCACATCCAGCACGATACCCGCCGTATCCATCACCTCGGCATAGTCAGAGGCCGAGGCGATCTCGATCTCGGGCGCGCCCTGGGGACGGCCCCCCCGCGACAGACGCCCGCTGCGCACGCCGGCAAACGCAAATGGCACCACCTGTTCGCCCAATAGGGCGACGCACCAGCGTACGGGCCGCGGGAAATAGGCCCAGCTCTCGTTCCAGCGCATGCTCTTGCCAAAGCGCAATCCGGCCAACACCTGCGGGAGCAGCTCTGCCAGCACCGTGGCGGCCTCGCGCCCCTGCTCGTGGAGTACGGCGACAACATACTCTCTCCCATCATAGTCGCGCGACTCTAGGGCCGCCACGTCGACGCCACGGCTGCGCGCAAAGCCTTGGGCCGCCCGGGCGGGCTCTCCCGCGTCATCATAGGCGATATCCACGGCAGGGCCGCGCAATACCTGCTCGCTATCGGCCTGGCGCGCTGAGAGGCCCCTGACGGTTGCCACGATGCGGCGAGGCGTCCCCTGCATGACCACCGTATCGTATGAGAGACGCGCCTCTTCCAGGGCTTTGGGCAAGGAATCGTCCATCGCGGCCAGCGCGTTGTCCAGATCGCCTACAGGCAGCTCCTCGACGCCGAGCTCTAGCACAAAATCCAGCGGCCCATCGCCTTCGGGCTGCGTGGCAGCCGGCGGCGCCTCCTGCGCCCCGGTCGCTACCGGAAAGGCATCCATCAGCGGATATCCCATGGCCTCACGCTGCCCGGCCATCAGTTGGGCCACATCACGGGCCAGGTCGCGCATGCGCACAAAGTAGCTCGCCCGCTCGGTGACACCAATGGCGCCCCGGGCATCCAGCACATTGAACGCATGCGAGCACTTGAGCACATAATCATGGGCTGGATGCACCAGCTCGCGCTCCAGGGCAAGCTTGGCCTCGGCCTCGTACAGATCGTACATCCGGTGCAGGTTTTCGACGTCGGCCACCTCGAAATTGTAGGTGCAGTGCTCGATCTCGGCACGCAGCAGGAGATCGCCATAGGTCACCTTCTGGTGCCAGCGAATCTCAGGAAAGGCCTTGGCCCCCTGCAACACCATCACGATACGCTCCAGGCCATAGGTGATCTCTACCGAGACCGGGTCGAGTTCCATGCCGCCGGCCTGCTGGAAATAGGTGTACTGGGTGATCTCCTGACCATTGAGCCAGACCTCCCAGCCCAGCCCCCAGGCGCCCAGGGCCGGCGACTCCCAGTTGTCCTCGACAAAACGCACATCATGGACCGCCGGGTCGATTCCCAGGGCACGCAGACTTTCCAGATAGAGCTCCTGCGGGTTGCCCGGGTCGGGCTTCAAGATCACCTGATACTGATAGAACTGCTGCCAGCGGTTGGGGTTCTCTCCGTAGCGACCATCGTCGGGGCGAATGGACGGCTCCACATAGGCCACGTTCCAGGGCTCGGGACCGAGCACACGCAGCACGGTGGCGGGGTTCATGGTTCCCGCACCGACTTGGACATTATAGGGAAGCCAGATCAGACAGCCGTGCTCTGACCAGAACTCGTCCAGACGCATAATGACTTGTTCGAAATCCATCTCTCTCTCCACAATGGCCGCCATCAAACTCGTCAGACTCTAGGCCCAAACCGACCATGCGTCAAACCGGCTCAGCCAGCCCGGCTCGGCTGGCGCTATGAGGGAATCTCTGCCACACAAGGCCGTGCGCTTTGCGCCGCATTCCGATGCGCCTTACCCCTTGCTGCGCCGCATTCTTGGGGCCAAGGCCCTAGGCACCACGGCCCTTTTCGTACATCGAAAGCTCGCTGCGTAGCCGCCGCAAAAAGGCGGTGGACTTGAGTTCGCGCTCCAGAGTGTACTGCAAAAAGGCATGCAGGAGCTCTTCCATCTCACGATGCGTGGCATCGCGAATGCCCAACTGGGCGATGGCCTCTCGATCGTGACTGGCAAGATAGCGCAGTACCTTTTGCGTCCCCAGCGATACCGTTCTCGCCCCTGCCACCTCGGGACCACAGCGCGGACACAAGAGCCCCCCCTGGGTGACATCAAAGCGATTGGGCCCCGGCTCGATGGTCGCCCCACAATTGACGCACTGAAAGAACTCGGGGTGAAAGCCGGCAAGCTGCAGCAGAGAAAGCTCGAAATAGCGCGCCCATAGCCGTAGATCGTCCTCGCTGGCAAAGGCCTCCAGGGCCAGGGTCAGCAGGTCATAAACGGCCGGGTTCTCTTCCTCCTCGGGAAGAAAGAGATCCACCAGTTCCGCGGCATAGCTGGCATAGGTAAAGCGGAGCAGATCATGCCAGAGCCCCTCGTGGGCATCCAGGCTCTCGGCCTGCGTCACAATGTCCAGCTGTCGCCCCTGGGCCAGCATCACCTCTGCGCGATGAAACAGCCCCAGGTGTCCGGCCCTGCGACTCGTGGGTCGGCGAATGCCTCGGGCCAGCACGGTGCGTTTGCCACCCGGGGTCAGCAGGGTCAGGATTCTGTCGGCCTCACCATAATCCTGCTGCCGCAGTACGACCGCTTCGGTTCGATAGACGCGCGGCCTGGGCATGATGGACCCGCCTCATCTCTCCGTGGATGCATCCCGGAGGATCTGGACACCGCTGCTGGCGCCAATGCGCGTCGCGCCGGCGGCGATCATCGCCACGGCGTCGTCGTACGTGCGGATTCCACCCGCCGCCTTGACCCCCTTGGTGTGCCCCACCACGTGTCGCATCAGCGCCACATCGGCCGCCGTCGCGCCTCCTGGGCCAAAGCCGGTGGCAGTTTTGACAAAGTCGGCCCCGGCATCGACGCACAACAAGCAGGCGGTCGCCTTTTCCGCATCGGTCAACAGAGAGGTCTCGAGGATGACCTTGCACAGAGCATCGTTCCTGTGGCACACATCGACCACCGCAGCCACATCCTCATATACGCGGCGCCACGCATTGGCCTTGACTAGGCCCACGGGCAAGACCATATCTACCTCACGAGCCCCGGTCTCGACGGCCAGACGCGCCTCGAGGACTTTGGCCTCCGTGAACATGGCCCCCAGGGGAAAGCCCACCGTCGAGCCAACGAACAGATCGGTGCCCTTTAGCGCTTTGACACAGTGCGCCACATGGCTCGAGTTGACGCACACTGTCGCAAAACTATGCTCCGTGGCCTCGGCGCAGAGAATATCCAGCATGGCGGGAGTCGCATCGGCCTTGAGGAGCGTATGATCGATGTAGCCGGCGAGCTCTTGCGCTGTGAGTTGGGGTGGCTTGGCAATATCCCTACCCTCCGGCCGCCATGCCGCCGCAATCTCTGTGCCGCGCCACGCGATCCGGGCCAGCCAGACGTCGGAATGCTCGCGTATCATCTATCTCCTAGCGTATCAAGAGCCGATCTTGAATGGTCCGACACCTGGTCCGATCTCTGGCGTCGGTCCATCGCCATAGCTAACATGGGGAAACGCATCGGGCAAGAGCGCGGCCAGCGACGTCAGCCAGGCATGGCCAGCGGTGTCGGCCACGAGAACGGGCAGATCAGACTCGAACTCGGCCAGCACCTGGCGGCAGGCCCCGCAGGGTGTGGCGCCAGGCTCGGTGATCAGCGCCAGCGCCTCGAGGGTACGCTCCCCTTCGGAGATCGCCTTCCACACCGCCACCCGTTCGGCGCACACGGTCAGGCCGCTGGAGGCGTTCTCGACGTTGGCGCCCGTATAGATGCGCCCGCTGCCCGCCCGCACGGCCGCGCCCACAAGAAACCGGGAATAGGGCGCATAGGCTTGCTCGCGGGCCTGTGCCGCGGCGTCCAGCAGGACCCGCCAGGGCTCCTCTAGCTGACTCTGCGCGATCGCCTCAGGCGTCATCGCTCTGCTCCTTGGGCCGCGCCGGCACGCCATAAGATATCGCATGATCGGGCACATCGCGGGTAACCACGGCGCCGGCGCCGATGATGGCTCCCGTCCCGATGCTCACCGGCGCCACCAGCATAGCGCCGCTGCCGATAAAGGCGCCGGCGCCAATGACGGTCGTGTATTTGTTATGGCCATCATAGTTGCAGGTGATGGTTCCCGCGCCGATGTTCGCGTCCTCACCGATGCGGGCATTGCCCACATAGGAGAAATGCCCCATCTTGGTACCAGGCGCCAGGTAGGCATCTTTGACCTCGCCAAAGTTGCCCATATGCACGCCGGCGCCCAGATGGGCCTTGGGGCGCAGATGTCCAAAGGGGCCAATGTCAGCGTCCTCTTCCATGATCGCCTCTTCCACCACCGAGGCCAGCACCCGACAGCGATCGCCGATGCGCGAATCGCGGATGATGCTGTTCGGGCCAATGGTGGCGCCCTGTCCAATGCTCGTGTCGCCCTGGAGCATGGTATTGGGATAGATCACAGTATCATGCCCGATGCGGACCGTGGCATCGATATAGGTGGCAGCAGGTTCAAGCAGAGTGACCCCCTCAAGCATGAGCGATTCATTGATGCGCTGGCGCAACACCGCCTCTGCTTGGGCCAGGTGGATCCGTGTGTTGATTCCCAGCACCTCGCTTACATCCTCAACGCTCACGGTTTCCACCCCCAGACCATCCTCGATGGCCATCGCCACCATGTCAGTCAAATAGTACTCGTTCTTGGGCAAAGTTGGGGACACTTGGGGCAACCGTTCCCACAGCCAGTCGGCATCAAAGCAGTAGACACCGCAGTTCAGCTCGGTGAGGGCCAGAATCTCGGGCGTGGCCGCCGCCTCCTCGACGATGGCGCGCACGCGTCCCTGGGGATCGCGTGCCACACGACCAAAGCCCATCGAGTCCTCGGAACCGACCGTCAGCATTGTCACCGCAGGCGACCGCTGCTGATGCAACGCCAACAGGCGCGCCACGGTCTCGGGGCGCAAGGTAGGCATGTCGCCATACAGAGCCAACACCGTATCAGCCTGCCCCTGAAGCAGATCGCGCGCCTGCAAAAGGGCATGCCCCGTGCCCAGGCGCTCGGCCTGCACGGCGTACTGGGCCCGCGCGCCCACGGTCTCACGCACTGCGTCGGCATCGTTGCCCACCACCAGCACGACAGGATTGGCCCCCAACGCCTCAGCCTGCTCCACCGACCAGAGCACCATCGGCTTGCCGCAGACGGCATGTACAACTTTGTTCAGATCTGATTTCATGCGGGTCCCCTGACCCGCCGCGAGAATCGCTACTCCTAATGTGGTCACCGATCTTACCTCTGAATATGCACCGATGATGGTAATTTGGCCTCTTGAGCCTGACCTTGATTCTATGCCGAGGACGCTCTTCTGTCCAACAGTCAAGATAGCCGTTTGCGATAGCATATCGCAGTAAAAAAAAAGAGATCGGGAAGATCCCGATCTCTACCTGTATACCATATAGCTGGGGCGGAAGGATTCGAACCTCCGAATGGCGGCTCCAAAGGCCGCTGCCTTACCGCTTGGCGACGCCCCATTACCAAGTCATTTTAGCACAAAGAAACGAGCTCTCCAAAGACTGGTCACTCGGCCCAACTCGCTTTTTAGGGCAAAACAAAAGAAGAGAAGGACATCTTGGCAACGACCTACTCTCCCACCCCGTCACCAGGGAAGTACCATCGGCGCTGGAGGACTTGACGGCCGGGTTCGGAATGGAGCCGGGTATTGCCCCTCCGCCTAATCACCAAGATACCCTTCTCTTCTCTTGTTAATGCTTACGAATGGGCCAAGGCCCTTCGTCCTTTGCAGGCGGCCTTGGCCTCCTGCTTAATGAATGCGGCCTCAGCCGCATTCATCTTGCACCCTCAAAACTGAACAGAATTATGCTTGCAACGTATCTCAAGCCCTCGATCATTAGTACGACTTGGCTCAAGGCCTTGCAGCCTGTACACGTGTCGCCTATCTACCTGGTAGTCTTCCAGGGATCTTATTGGCTTACGCCATGGGTGACCTCATCTTGAGGCGGGCTTCCCACTTAGATGCTTTCAGCGGTTATCCCTGCCAAACTTGGCTACCCAGCTATGCACCTGGCGGTACAACTGGCTCACCAGTGGTTTGTTCACTCCGGTCCTCTCGTACTAGGAGCAACTCCTCTCAAGTCACCTGCGCCCGCAGCGGATAGAGACCGAACTGTCTCACGACGTTCTGAACCCAGCTCGCGTGCCGCTTTAATGGGCGAACAGCCCAACCCTTGGGAACTTCTCCGCCCCCAGGATGCGACGAGCCGACATCGAGGTGCCGAACCTTGCCGTCGATATGAACTCTAGGGCAAGACTAGCCTGTTATCCCCGGGGTAGCTTTTATCCGTTAAGCCACGACCCTTCCACGCGGTGTCGTGGGATCACTAAGCCCGACTTTCGTCCCTGCTCGACTTGTAGGTCTCGCAGTCAAGCTCCCTTGTGCCTTTACACTCTTGGGCTGATTTCCATTCAGCCTGAGGGAACCTTTGGGCGCCTCCGTTACTCTTTGGGAGGCGACCGCCCCAGTCAAACTGCCCACCAGACACTGTCCCCCTGCCGGGTTACGGTCAGAGGTTAGGGTCAAAACTCACTCAGGGTGGTATTCCAAGGTTGACTCCACCGAGGCTGGCGCCCCAGCTTCCCAGTCTCCCACCTATCCTACACAGACTGAGCCCTAACTCAATATCAAGCTGCAGTAAAGCTCCACGGGGTCTTTTTGTCCTGCTGCGGGTAAGACGCATCTTTACGCCTACTTCAATTTCGCCGGGTCCCCTGCTGAGACAGCGCCCCACTCGTTACACCATTCGTGCGGGTCGGAACTTACCCGACAAGGAATTTCGCTACCTTAGGACCGTTATAGTTACGGCCGCCGTTCACCGGGGCTTCGGTTCAAAGCTTTGCTTTCGCTAACTTCTCCCCTTAACCTTCCGGCACTGGGCAGGTGTCAGCCCCTATACTTCAGCTTTCGCTTTCGCAGAGACCTGTGTTTTTGGTAAACAGTCGGTAGGGCCGTTTCTCTGCGATCCCGACAGGCTCCGGCAGCTTGTGCCTTCACCCACCAGGACCCTCCTTCTTCCAAAGTTACGGAGTCATTTTGCCTAGTTCCTTAGCAGAGGTTCTCCCGATCGCCTTGGTATTCTCTACCCGTCCACCTGTGTTGGTTTGCGGTACGGTCACGCGGTACTCACTAGAGGCTTTTCTTGGCAGCTTGGGTTCAGCCACTTCTGGGCTCTTGGGCCCCCCTATCACCCCTCAGGCTCCGAGTGCGGATTTGCCTACACTCATCATCGCCCTACAGGTTTAGACCTGAATCCATTTACAGGCTGGCCTACCCTCCTGCGTCACCCCTTCGCTCAAGCATACCTACGTGGTACGGGAATATTAACCCGTTGTCCATCGCCTACGGCTCGCGCCCTCGGCTTAGGACCGACTAACCCGACGCGGATTACCCTTCCGTCGGAAACCTCGGACTTTCGGCGAACATGTTTCTCACACGTTTCTCGCTACTCATGCCAGCATTCTCACTTCTGAGCGCTCCACC
>SLPC01000173.1 GCA_007132185.1 Anaerolineae bacterium
AGACGGCACGCCCCTACGGACGATTGTACGCTTACTAGACGCAAGGGAGCTCACATGCTTGAAGCACTGCATTTTGATTTGAAGCAAGAGACTGACCGCATTGCGGCGTTCATCGCCCGCCATGTGCACGACGCCGGCTATGAGCGGGCCGTACTGGGCATCTCGGGCGGCGTGGACTCGGCGCTGGTGGCGGCCCTGTGCGCCAGGGCCCTGGGGCCTGCGAACGTGTATGGCATGCTGTTGCCCTACGAGACCAGCAACCCCCTGAGCCTGGCACACGGGCGGATGGTGATCGAGCAGCTCGGCCTGGCGTCCGGGCTCTTTCAGATCACCCCCATGGTCAAGGCCTTTGTGGCGCGGGACCCGGACATGAGCGGCGTGCGCAGGGGCAACATCATGGCCCGCTGCCGTATGATCGCCCTGTACGACCAGTCGGCGGCCTGGGACGCCCTGGTGATGGGCACCGGCAACCGCACCGAGACCCTCCTGGGCTATTTCACGCTGTATGGCGATAGCGCGGCGGCTCTGCGCCCCATCAGCCATCTGTACAAGGTTCAGGTGCGCGCCCTGGCCACGCATCTGGGGCTGCCGGCCGAGATCGTGGCAAAGGACCCCAGCGCCGACCTGTGGGCGGGCCAGACGGACGAGGATGAGCTGGGGTTCACCTATGACGACGCCGATCAGGTTCTGTATCTGCTCACCGAAGCGGGTCTGACCGAGAAAGAGATCGTGGGCCACGGTTTTGCCTCCGCCACCATCCAGGCGATCGAACGGCGCATGGCGAGCTCGGCCTTTAAACTGGAGGAGCCGCCCAGCCTGCCCACCGTGGTCGCCACGGCAGTGACCGCCAGTTCGGTGACGGCCGAGATCGCTGATTAGGGACATTTGCGGCAAAGCGTGATCGAGGGAGGAACCATGCAACGGTCCAACGCTCTCCTGGTGCTCGAGGACGGCAGCGAGTTCCAGGGGCGATCCATGGGCGCCGAGGGAGAGTTTGTGGGTGAGGTGGTGTTCAACACCTCCATGACGGGCTATCAGGAGATCATCACCGACCCCTCGTACTGGGGCCAGATGGTGGTCTTTACCTGCCCGCACATCGGCAACGTGGGGGTGAATGAGGAGGATGTGGAGGCGCGTCGGCCGCATGTGCGCGCCATCATCGCGCGGCAGATCTCCGAACGCCCCAGCAACTGGCGCGCCGCCCAATCACTACCTGACTATTTACGAGCCACGGGCATACCGGCGCTCTCGGGCGTGGACACCCGGCGTCTCACGCTGCTCCTGCGAGAGCGGGGTGTGATGCGGGGCGCTCTGTCGACCGTGAACCTGGACCCGGCACGCCTGCTGGCGATGGCCCGCAGCGCGCCGGCCATGCACGAGCTGGCCGCTGTGGATGCCGTAACCTGTTCTGTCTCCGAGAACTGGGTCGAGGGCGCAGAGCCACGCTGGTTCGATCATGCGGATGTAGTGGAATCACTGGCTGATGGTGGCCCGCATATCGTGCTGGTCGACTGCGGCGTCAAGCACAATATCCCGCGGCTGTTGCGCTCCCTGGGTGCTAGCGTCACAGTCGTGCCGGCTCATACGTCCGCTGAGCAGGTGCTGGCGCTGGCGCCCGATGGCGTGCTGTTCTCGAATGGGCCCGGCGATCCGCAGCGGGCTATGGGTGCCATCGAGCTGGCGCGCGGGTTGATGGCGCGTGTGCCCATGCTGGGCATCTGCCTGGGGCACCAGGTTATTGCGCTGGCGGCGGGCGGGCGCACCTTCAAGCTGGCTTTTGGGCATCATGGCGGCAATCACCCGGTGCAGGACCTGCGCACCGGCATCGTGGCCATGACGGCCCAGAACCACAACTATGCCGTGGATCCCGACTCGCTGGAGGGTCTTCCGCTGCGCGTCACCCACGTCAATCTCTACGATGGGACCGTAGAGGGCCTGCGGCACAGTTACCTGCCCGTCGCCGGCGTGCAGTATCATCCCGAGGCCTCGCCCGGCCCCCACGATAGCCTGGACCTGCTGCAAGAGTTTGTGGGCTCGCTCATGAGGGAGGAGATTCGCTGATGCCCAAGCGCACCGACCTGTGCAAGATCCTGATCATTGGCTCGGGGCCCATCGTCATTGGCCAGGCCTGCGAGTTTGACTATTCCGGCACCCAGGCCTGCAAGGCATTGCGGGAGGAGGGCTATGTCACCCTGCTGGTGAACTCGAACCCTGCCACCATCATGACCGACCCAGCGACGGCCGACATTACCTACATCGAGCCTCTGACGGTGCCGAGCCTGGAGCGCATCATCGCCAGGGAGCGCCCCGACGCCATCCTGCCCACCATGGGCGGGCAGACGGGTCTCAACCTGGCCATGGCCCTGGCGGAAGAGGGCGTGCTGGAACGCTATGGCGTCGAGCTGATCGGCGCCCAAGCCGAGGCCATCGACCTGGCTGAGGATCGCGATCTCTTCAAGCAGGCGATGCTCGAGATCGGGCTGGAGGTGCCCCGCAGCGAGGCGGTGCGCAGCCTGGCCGAGGCGCGGCGTGCGCTGGAGCAACTGGGGCTGCCTGCGATCATCCGCCCCTCGTTCACGCTGGGGGGCTCGGGCAGCGGCATCGCCTACAACCGGGAGGATTTCGACCGCCTGGTAAGCCATGGGCTGGAGCAGAGCCCCACCCACCAGGTGCTGATTGAGGAATCAGTGATCGGCTGGAAAGAGTACGAGTTGGAGGTGATGCGCGACGCCGACGATGGCTTTTGTGTGATCTGCTCCATCGAGAACCTGGACCCCATGGGCGTACATACGGGCGACAGCATCACCGTGGCCCCGGCCCAGACCCTGACCGACAAGGAATACCAGGTGCTGCGCAACCAGGCCCGCCAGGTGATGGTGCGCGTGGGCGTCGAGACCGGCGGCTCCAACGTCCAGTTTGCCGTGCACCCGCAGACAGGGCGCACCCTGGTGATCGAGATGAACCCGCGCGTGTCACGCAGCTCGGCCCTGGCCAGCAAGGCCACCGGCTTTCCCATCGCCAAGATCGCTGCCAAGCTGGCCGTGGGCTATCGCCTGCACGAGCTGCCCAACGACATCACCCGCGAGACCCCCGCTTCCTTTGAGCCGATGCTGGACTATGTGGTGGTCAAGATCCCGCGCTGGAACATGGAAAAGTTCCCCTCAGCGGATGACACTCTGGGCACGCAGATGAAGTCGGTGGGCGAGGTGATGGCCATCGGGCGCACCTTTGGCGAGGCGCTGCAAAAGGGGCTTGCCTCGCGCGAGGACAGCCGTGACAGCCTCTTTGATGCGGCCGCTGCCGAGGCCAGCATGGATACCATACGCCACCGGCTGATCGAACCCACGCCCGAGCGCATCTTTTACCTGATTGCCGCCCTGGATCGCGGCCTCTCGGTGGCCGACGTCGCCCGTCTCAGCGGCATGGACCCCTGGTTCCTGCACGAGATCGACGCGCTGCGGGCCCTGCGCGACACGTTCGCCGGCCGGCCCCTGGCCGAGATCACGCCGGAGCAGATGCGGGAGCTCAAGCGGGCCGGCTTTGCCGATGCCGTCATCGGGCGGCTGGTTTCGCCGGTGGCTGACGAACTGGCGGTGCGCGCCCATCGCGTGGCCCAGGGCGTCACACCCGTCTATTCCCGGGTGGACACCTGCGCCGCCGAGTTCCCAGCGCTGACGCCCTATCTGTACAGCAATTACGAGTCTGTGTGCGAGGCGGAGCCCACTCAGCGGGAAAAGGTCCTGGTTCTCGGCAGTGGCCCCAACCGCATTGGCCAGGGCATCGAGTTCGACTATTCCTGCACCCATGCCTCCTTTGCCTTTCAGGAGATGGGCTATGAGACGATCATGGTTAACTGCAACCCAGAGACGGTCTCGACCGACTATGACACCAGCGACCGCCTCTATTTCGAGCCGCTCACGCTGGAACACATTCTGAATATCTGCGACCTGGAGCGCCCCGTGGGGGTCATTGTCCAGTTTGGGGGGCAGACGCCCCTCAAGCTGGTGCAGCGGCTGGCCGAGGCGGGGGCGCCGATCCTGGGCACGGGATCGGACGCCATCGATCTGGCCGAGGATCGCGAGCGCTTTGGCGACCTGATGCAGCGGATCGGCCTGCGCATGCCCGCGTATGGTATGGCTCGCTCGATGGAGCAGGCCTATGCCGTCGCCGACCGTGTCGGCTATCCGGTGGTCGTGCGTCCCTCCTATGTGCTGGGCGGGCGGGCCATGGCCATCGTTCACAACCGCGCCCAGCTCGAGCACTATATGCAGTGCGCCGTGCAAGTGGCCGAGAACGCGCCCATTCTGATCGACCGGTTCCTGGACGATGCCATCGAAATGGACGTGGATTGTGTCAGCGACGGGCGCGAGGTACGCATTGCCGCCATCATGGAGCAGATCGAGCGCACCGGCGTGCACTCGGGCGACAGCGCCTGCGTGATCCCCACTGTGGGCCTGACTGAGGCCGAGCTCGACCTGGTGCGGGACAGCACCCGCCGTCTGGCGCTGGCGCTCCAGACCGTCGGCTGCCTCAACATCCAGTACGCGCTGCAGGATGGGGTGCTCTACGTGATCGAGGCCAACCCACGCGCCTCGCGGACCGTGCCCTATGTCAGCAAGGCTACCGGCGTGCCGTGGATTCCTGTGGCGTGCCAGATCATCGCCGGGGGTATGCTGGCCGACATGGATGTCCCTGACGAGCCGCTGCTGGAGGGCCACTATATCAAAGAGGTGGTGCTGCCCTTTATCAAGTTTCGCGAAGAGCCAGCGGTTCTGGGACCCGAGATGCGCAGCACCGGCGAGGTGATGGGCATGGACGCCGATTTCGGCATGGCCTTTGCCAAGGCCCAGATCGCCGCAGGTAACGGTCTGCCAACCCAGGGAACGGTTTTCCTCAGCGTGAACGATCGGGACAAGGCAGCCCTGGTGCCCATTGCCCGGGATCTGGCCGATCTGGGCTTTTCTCTGTGCGGCACGGCGGGCACGGCCCTGTATCTGGCTGATCGGGGGCTGGCGGTACGCCCCATTCGCAAGGTGCAGGAGGGTCGCCCCAATGGTGTGGACCTGATCATCAATGGCGAGCTACAGCTCTTGATCAACACGCCCTTGGATGAGCGTTCGTACAAAGACGAGCCATCCTTGCGGCAGGCGGCCATCGCTCACGGTGTGCCCGTATTCACCACCATCTCGGGGGCTCGGGCGGCAACGCAGGCTATCATCGCTCTACGCAACGGAGAGCCCGAGGTCAAGAGCCTGCAGGAAGCATGGGCGGTGAGAAAGGAGCTATCATGCTAGCGACCGAGCTGATGACGGTCAAGGAACTGTGGGAGATCGCGGCGCCTGGCGAGGCCGCTTCGGCCGCCGGCACCAGCGGCCTGGGGCGGCACGTGGCCTGGGTCACCTCGCTGAGGGCCAGCTATCCGGCTCTGGCCGAGATGGGGCAGGACTATATGGTGATCGCGCGCATGGCGTTGATGCGCCAGCTCGACCGGCGCATCAATGTGAGCTACCTGCTCAAGCAGTTGGCGCGAGCTCAGGCCGCGGCCCTGGTGATCGACGAGCCCCTCTCGGAGGCGGATATCGACCTCGCCAATGAGGTGGGGCTGCCGGTCCTGGTTGTGCCCGATGCCGATCTGGCCGCGCTGGAGCGTGCCCTCTTGAGCGCTCTCGTAAACCGCGAGGGCCAGTACGCGCGTCGCGAGTCCGAGATCCGCCGGCATCTGCACGGGCTGTATGCCCGCGCCGGCATCGACTCGGTCCTGCAGGAGCTGGCCACACGCCTGGATGGCCACGCCCAGTTGAGCGACGCCGAGGGGATCGGTATCGCCGAGACCTCTCTGCCGGTGCCGGCGTTGCTGCACATGCAGGCCTCGGCAGTACAAGAGTCGGTGCCGATCTCGGCGGGCGGGCGCGCGCTGGGCCTGTTGACCGTGAGCATGCCAACTCCGCGTGACAATCCGCTCGACCATTTATACATCCAGGAGGCTGCGACGGTCTCTAGCATCGAGCTGCTGCAACACCGGGCCCGCCAGGAGACACAGGAGCAGTTGGGCGCTGCGCTGATCGAGGCTCTGCTGGACCCGCACCAGGACCGCGAGGCGGTAGTCGGACGCTTTCGGCGCCTGGGGTATACCATCGCGCCAGAGCGTCGCCATCAGGTGATCGCCGTCGAGATCGGACGTGAGCACGGCTCTCTCGCAGGCTGTACGGCCCTGATGCGCGACCTCCAGTGGGCAGCCAAGCGAGAAGGCGCCGAGCTGGCCTGGATGGAGCATCAGGACTATTTGGTGGCATTTTGCTCCTATGGAGAGCAGATCTCTGAGCGGCGCATCCGCGGGTGGCTGCGACAGGCTGCCGATGCGATGGGGCGCCCCTGCTGTGTCATGGGCGTCAGCCGCACCGTCGAGGGCGTCGAAAGCCTGCGAGGGGCCGTGTATCAGGCTATGGAGGCGTGCGATCTGGGGCGCCGCGTCGACGAGTGCAAGAGCCCCCATTACTATGAGGATCTGGGCCTCTACCGCTTGCTGGGCGGTCTACGCGATCAAGAGGAGATGGGGTGCTTTTACAACGAGACCATCGGGCCCCTGGCCGAGTATGATCGGGAAAAGGGCGCCGAGCTGGTGCGCACGCTCGAGGCCTTTTTCGCCGAGAACGCCAATGCCAGCAGCACGGCGCGCAGCCTGTACGTGCATCGCAACACGCTAAACTATCGCCTGCAACGCATCATGGATATCACCGGCATGGATCTGGATGATCCCGAGGCTCGATTGTCGCTCCAGATCGGTCTCAAGATCCACCGTCTGAGCCAGGGCGCCCAGCGGCAGGGATAGACCACGATCCAAGCGGGGCAGCGCTCTACGTGGATGGTGGTGCTTGGCTCATTCATCCAGGTAGCAGACTGCCTGCCGGGCGGCGGGGTCTGCCACCACATGGGCGCGCAGCCCGCCACTGGCTTGCGCTACGTCGATCACCTTGACCAGGCCCGCATACTGGGCTGCCTCGGGGGCCAGCTCGGGCAAGAGGTTGGGGGCCTGGTCAAAGAATATCCGTCGATAGGCCGCCTGGGGGGCGTCAGGGTAGAGAGGCAGATAGATGATCTGGTCCTCGACCAGATCCTGGAAGAAATGGGTGCCAAAAGAGACCTCGGGCGTCATGCCGCTCTGCCGGCCTCCGGCGATCTCGACGAGGACGGCGGTGTTCGAGATATCGGCATAGCTCACATTCACGCCCAGCAGCGGGTTGCTCGAGCCCCAACGCCCCGGCCCCATGATCATCATCTTGCCGGCCATCAGCGTGGGATGATGGCTCAGCGTACCAATGAGCCGCCCCAGGCTGCCCCGGGCCAGCCCCGCCGCTTCGATCTCGGCATAGCCCGTCGGGTCGACATAAACGATGTAGCCGATATCCCGCACGATTCCGCCGCCCGCCATGCGATTCGCCCGAAAGAGAACTCTGTCCGGCGGGATATCTGGCGCCTCGACGCCGGCAGGCCAGCCCGGCAGGCTCATAGGCCGGCACTGCACCAGATTGATGCGCAGGCTGCCGCCTAGCCCCGGCAGCACGGTGAACTCGGTGTCGAGGGGGCGATCATAGGCGCGCTCGAGGGTCGCCAGCATGGTGCGCATGATGGACACAAAGTCGGTGCTCTGCAAAAAGCGGTCAAAGGTGAGCACCAGGGAGCGCTCACGGAAAGAGCCAGAGAGCAAGTTGGTGGCCGGGCTCTGGACATATCCGTCGCTGAGCTGCGAGGCATAGAGGTATAGGTCCGGGTAGCCGCCATCGAGGATCTCGGCCAGAGAAGCGGTGCGCACAACACCCGCCTCCAGATCGATCACGTCGATATTGCGCTGGGAATAGTGCACGACCTCTTGTCCCACCTGGGGGCGCAGTTGCGGGTGGCTCAGGGCGATCATGCGTGGGTAGTCCTCCACGCGATCGACGGCCCGCGTGCCCAGGCCAAACACCAGGCGCACCATGCCCTGCTCGGCATCGATGCGGTCTGACCAGGCATACAGGTTGCGGGAGAAGGCCACACCGGCCAGCGGTGGGAAATAGAGGTTGCGGTGCGGTCGACCCGATACGCGCTGCACGAGAATCGCCATGCGCTCGTCCGCCTCGAGGAGACCCTGCCGGCGGCGGTAGGCCAGGGCGTCGGGACTGAGGGCGCTGGCATAGACCTGCTTGATGGCCCGCGTCAGCTCTTGCAGGCGCGTTTCCAGATCGCCCTGGTTGGCGCAGAACTCGCTGCGATACTTGCCGGCAAAGGCGTGACCAAAGCCGTCTTCAAAGAGGCTGCTGGACCGTACAATAATCGGCGTCTCGCCATAGTGGGCCAGCATCTCACGAAAGCGAGCCAGGATGGCTTCCGAGAACCGGCCTGCCATGAATTGGGTCTCGATTTCGGCAAACTCGTCACGCGAGAGCGGCGTGGACGACTCCAGAACCTGCCGCTGTGTCTCGAGCCGCCGCCGAAAGAGCCCATTGGTCACCAAGAAGGTAAAGAACACATCCGAGCCCACAAAGAACGAGTCGTGGTCCTCCAGAATCTGATAAAAGTCGAGGCCCTCCTCACCATCCGATTGATCGGATTCCTCGAGCAGGATGCGTCGCGCCAAGAGCATGCCACCTGCCTTGCCCCCAATGCGTCCCGAGCCGATCAGCCGCTGACGGATCGCCAACAGATCATCGGCGGTCAGGTACCGATCCGCCAGAGGAGCGAGATTCTCCTCATCACCCATCAGCATGCGCCGCAGCTCGATCCTGAGCGCCTCTATCTCCGAGCTCTCGCGCATGCCGGGCGCTGCCCTCTGACGCCAGCGCAAGAGTTGGGCGTATACGCTGTCCCAGGGCGCGATGGACTCGGCCTCGACGCCGATCTGGAGCCCTGCCTCTTGTCGGTCGGTGGAGAATATCGGGGACCAGATCTCGGCGTCGATGCGCGTAGGCATGAACATCTGGGGTGTATAACGCCCCTCCACCTTGATGGGATGCACAAAAGCTTGCCCATCCACATGGTAGAGATCGATCAATACCTGGGCTGTGCTGGTGATCTTGGCCACCGTCTCGTCGCTGTGCATGCCGCGCATCAGGGCAAAGTAGGCGATGGTATCCAGCTCATAGAGGTAGGGACAGGTCACCTGGAAAAAGTTGGCCAGCAGCTCGTCGGTGGCCCAGGGTTGGACCAGCGTGGATAGGCTGTCGAATACATAGGCCACGCCATGGCCGCGCGCTTCGATCAGCCGGTGGACCTGGGCGCTAAAGATATCAAAGCCCGAGCGTGGATCGACATGCACCGTCTCCACATCGGGGTGCTCATCAAGGAGGGGTGGATGCGGCGCAAAGCGCATATAGACGCAGGGCATGCCGTCGGCTAGAGATTGGTTGATGAAAGCTTGGGAGAACCGGGCATAGTCCTCCAGCCTGTCCACCTGCCAGACCACATTGTCGCCCAGGCGCAGCTTTTGAATGATGGCGTCCAGACG
>SLPC01000036.1 GCA_007132185.1 Anaerolineae bacterium
GAGCCGATGAACAGGGCCTGGTGCACCCTGTCGAGTGCATAACTCTCTGAAGTCTTGACGACCACCTCAACAGTTGTGCTAGTATATCAGTGGGCCATAAGGTGAAATCGTGTGATAAGGTCCCTCCTGCACAGGATACTTCTCCCAGCCCATTGCCGAGACGATGTGCCGGGCCGAGCTACCGGTGCTGCAGCGACTCGCTCAAGATCCCCTTCGGCAGTAACCGCCTATATCCTGATTCCTGATCTGGTCGCACAATACCACTTCCTGGAACTCCTAGCTACAGCACGCGTGGACCACACTGTACCTCAGCAAGCGCTTCACAGATCAAGCTTGTTCTAGCAAAGTGGCTCCGCCGAGCCCTGACCCTGACAGATCTGAGAGAGTTCAGATATTTCGATATATGGTTAGCCTGGTAGTTCGCCGCGACATTTTGGGAGAGTATGTCAGCCCAAGTGCGAGGGTGAGTCCTTGGTAGGGAGCTTGATCTGCAGTGTAAGAAGAGTGTTCAAGCTATGAGCCTAGACCCGGCGTGCCTAGGCATAGCGCAATGAGAGGTTCGTTCAATTACGATCCTTGCAGCAATGATAAGGCTGGTTGGGTCCATGAACGGCTATCCAGTCATTTCTCGGATGCCTGCTCACAGAACGGCTTCTCATGTCGCGCGTCTCGTCAGTGATTCCATGTTGCTGGAGGGCGAAAGCGTGAAACTCGCGAATCCATCTCATCGTCGTTTTCCTCCAGATACGAGCTTTACGCGTCTGAAACTGAGTTACACGAACTCTGCAGATCTCATAGATCCCGCCGTCTCGGAATAGAGGTCTTGGCAGCGCAAGTGCTCCCTCCGGCGTCGTCTGCCCAAGCCGGTTGCCGCGCGTTCAGATCACATCGCTGACGCAGACACAAGATTCTGGCATGAGCAAAGATCTGCGCGACGCGTATTGTGCGTGTCGACAGGCACGCTAATGAGTCCAGCTAGTCATCTGACGAGTACCATATTCGGGCGATGCTAACTGCGTGGTGCGTCAAGAATTGCGTCTTGCCACTGCTCAAGGTTACTCAGGATCTCAATGCTCCCCTGTAGCGACCAAAGCATGTCGGAGGCATGCCGTCGAGCCGACTGTTCGTCATCGAGGAGGGCGACCCATCCACCTATTGACCAGAGCGGTTGCCGCGCGAGGGCCAGGGGAACGGCTCGCCTCTCTGCTTCTGATAACGGGACGTCAAGCCCCTGCTCATATTTCTGAGTCATCCAGACCATTTGCTTGATTCGGGCATCAGAGTCATCATCAGTGTCACAGCAATCGTTGGCAAAGTAGAGCGTCAGCGCCAAGTCATCGATGCGCATGCGTTCGCCCATATAGTCAAAGTCAGTGACAAGCGCAATAACGTGATTATCAAACAGTACGTTGTTGTCCCAATAGTCGCCGTGTACTAACTGTGTTGGGAGTGCATCTAGTCGTTCCCGATCCAACTCTGTGACTAGCCCAGCGAGTTCCTCTGCGCAGTCCGCAATGCGTGATAGATTGCCTGGTGCCTCCCAACTACGTATACGACTACAGCCTTTGAGCGTCATGTGCCATGTCTCGTCAGGTGAAAGAAAGTTCGCAAACAGAGGTCTACGCCCTGCTGAGTTCACCTCAATGGTTTGAAGTATGCTATGTATCTGTCCCAGCAAGGGAAGACCAATGGCCATCCTCTCCAACGTATTCAAGTAGCCATCGTGCTCAATATACGGCTCCACCTCGACAACCCGATCACGCAAAGTGGTCCACGTTTGACCATCAAGTGTTGTGATAGGAATAGCACAGGGAATGCCTTGTGCAGTCAGTATGCGCCTTACGCGGTGGATGGCCTCTAGGCGAGCACAGGAGACATAGGGTCGATAGACTCTCACAACGTAACGTGCGTGATTTGAAGGTACTAACAGATTCAGACTTGATGAGCCTCCGAGGTCTACACAGGTTGAGCATGGTTCAATACCATAGGCATTGTGCAGTGTGCGGATCAAGTCTCGTGTCAGAGTTGCACGGCTACCACGTAACCCGCCGCCTGCATCGTCAGAGGATGTGACTGTCATATTGTGACACATTTCGTATCTTCCCACCCATAATGTGATTCGGGTGTATCTAGACGCCTACAGGGTAGTATTGCTCGCATGGCAAGGGCCTTTATTCGTTACGCTGATCATTTTGACGTTCACGCATGGAAACAGATTCGACACCTACCCAAGCGAAATACCCGTTTGTACTTGACAGTAAACGAAACTACAATCATGCTATGTCGCAGAGCGAGAGAGCTTGGCGGTTGCTTCTGTCTTCTCCCAATTCGCATGCACTCGCCTTCTTTGTTACCAAGTATCTGGACTGTCGACGAGACGCCATGTCAGGAGCTCGAATATGAGTGAACCAAGGATAGCACTATTGTCAGAAGATGACATCTCCACCGAAATCGGAGAAACCCGCAGCTCACTCCTGACTATCCTGAGACCGGTAGCGTTCGCCCTTGCCTGGCTCTGGCTATACTATGCCCTGACAAGCGGGCTACCTCCTTTTAGCTCCGCCGTTCCTTTTCTCATTGTTTCAGGTGGCGCCCTATTCTTACAGCCATCTCGTGTTCGATCTTTCCAGCTAGCGCCCGGTTCAATTCCCTGGCCCGTGATTCGATAGTGGATCGCGGGCCAGGGATCTAGGCGAGGGCGTAATGCGCCGTCGGGGGCCCGCTTGAGTATCGAGACGGCCTGCATTGGTATCTTGGACGGCAGCTTGATTCGCCTATACTGCAGCATCGTGGGTTGGGTGGAGCCAGTGATTCCTACCCTTGGCGCACCTGCTCGATGTAGGCGTTTCTGTAGGCTTGGTCGATGCGGTAATGCCGCGAGACCAGCACGTGGGCGTCATGGGCAAGTCGGATGACCTCATCAATTGGGAATGGATGGGCGACGTAATGTCCGCTCTGCCAGCCTGTACGTCTCCGCTTTGGGTCCACACCCACGCGTGTGCGGAATACGTCTTCGAACCTGGCAGGCCCGGGGAATTGCCCGTGAGGAGTACATGACGCGATCCGGAACTGCCTCTCATTAGTGTGGAGGCCTGGTGGCACGATGATGGTGCATATCATCGTGCCGCGTACGTCGCCTCAACGAGTCGGACGTGGCCCGGTTGTAGCCGTACCACTGGCGCCTGTCAGCCATTCGCTGCACAGCCATCCCTTGGGTCGTGTGGTTCAGCCCGTTGAACAAGCGCAAGTCCGCTGTCAGCCCAATTGGAGACTGTACCATGAGAACCGCCGTCACATGCTTGCTGTTTCTACTAGGAGTCCTACTACCCATGGGTACCCTTGTAACTCCCAATCCCGCGGCGACCAGTAACCCCGATGTCACTGGTTGGACCCCGCTGTCTGCCACAATGCTCCAGACTCCTGGTGTGACCTATCTGGTGGAGCAGGTCCAAGTGGGTGACATAACGGAATACCGGTTCAGGGGTGACGGCCATCATTTCATGACACTTGTCGACGAGCAGGGCACGCTCAACCTGCGGCCCCGCCCGGGCCGTGACATCAATGGCTGGGGTTCCTCCTGGTACGCACAGCCGTTCCTTCCAGGCGCAGAGCTGGGGCACACGGCCATCGATCTTCTCCAGGCGACCGCGGAGGGCATCCAGATGGTCGCCTCCGGCAGCGTCTCACAAGGCGCGAGCTCTAGCTATGGCACGTGGGATGTGATCCTCGCCGTTGCTTATGACCCCACGGAGAGGATTATAACCGGCACAGGCACCTATACCATCGAGCTGCCGGCGCCTCTCGACGCCAGCACGGGCGATCTCAATCTGTACCGTATCGCTAGCAACTACCTGCACAACGTGCCGTTGCTCAGCGGCGATCTGGGCGATACCGGCGACATGTCGGTGGCCCACGTCGCCGGCCAAGACATGGGCTTTACCTGGGTGCCGCCGCAGAACCCGGCGCACTTTCCCACGGACAGCTCCCCCTGGCTCTCCATTGACGTTGTCGGCGCCTACAACATGGTAGACACGGTGGCGCAGGGGTACGAGCGCATCGAGCCTGCCATCAAACCGAGCCTTCAGGTGACCCTGACGGCGCAACACCCTGAGGTCGAGATAGTGTTCGGGGGTATCTACGACACGAGCGTCGCCCAGGATTTCTGGGAGGACAATATCGGTATCACGCCGCTCATCCCACATACCTCGAGTATCACGACATTCGCCTTTGAGGTCGAACTCGAGTCCCGAGCCGCCGAGCACCATGTCTTTATGCCTACGATCACCCGGGCATGGTTACGAAATGCAACGGAGGGGCTGCTCCGGGGCGTAGCCGTACCGACGGCTCCATAAGCCATGTGCCGGCCCTCCCTAGGATCTCGCGACGCGTTGCCCGCTCCATGGGCCTCATGATATACTATGTCCTGTCCAGAGCATTGGAGGAGGCGACATGCCCCGTCTTGACCTGTATCTGCTCGGCCCACCGCGCATCGATGTCGATGGTGCGCCGGTCAAAGCGGACACGCGCAAGGCGCTGGCTCTGATAGCCTGGCTCGCGGTCACCTCTCGCACCCAGCAGCGTGCCGCAGCCGCGGATCTGCTCTGGTGTGATTATCCCCCGTCGCGCGGCCGCGCCAATCTCCGCCGCACCCTGTACGCCCTTCGGCAGGCTATCGGAACTGGCTGGCTGGTCGCTGACTACGATACCCTTTGCCTATCTGAGAGCGCCGATCTTTGGGTGGATCTTACCGAGTTTCGTCAGCTCTTGGGTGCGTGCAAGCGCGATGGACACCATACTACGGTGTTGTGTGCCGTCTGTGCCAAGGCCCATGCTCGGGCGGTCAGCCTCTATCGCGGCGACTTGCTGGCTGGATTTGACATACGGGATAGCCAGGCATTTGATGAATGGCACCGCTCCGAAGGCGAAGGGTGGCGTCTGGAGATGATCGGGGCCCTGCAAAAGCTGGTTGGCTGGCATAGTGCCCAGGGTACGGCCGAGCTCGCGCTGTCGCATGCCCGGCGCTGGCTGCATCTTGATCCTCTGAATGAGGGGGCCCATCGTCAGCTCATGCGGCTCTATGCCGCGCAAGGCCATCGCGCGGCGGCCCTTTACCAGTATCGAAACTGCGTTCAACTGCTGAGGGAAGAGTTGGGCATCTCACCGGAGGAACGGACGAGGGCGCTCCATCACTCCATCGTGCAGGGCAAGCGCATATCGTTAGCACCGCACCTGTAACGCACGCGACCGCAACGTCCGCGCTTACTGGATCCATGATCCGGGAGGCGTGCTGTCTACAGAGGTCATGCTCCGCTTGTCTCCAGAGCGCCCATGGCGCCCTGGGCTAGTCAGCGGCACTCTCCTTGAAAGTCAAAGCTCCAGGCATCGGCAGCACGTACGTTGTAATCCGTGGAGATCTGGGCGCCACACAGTACCCAACACGTCAGGCGACCCTCTCCCCACCACCTGTCATCCCAACACCGCCAGTTGTTCGGATCACATAGCCCTAGCCCGCCCGCAATCCAAAAGTCGCCCTGAAAGGCGTAGGGCTTGGTTCCGTCATCATTGCCGGGCGAAAAGATCGCCAGCGTCAGGTCGCCGCGAGCCGATACGACGCACAACAGCCGTCCGGTCACGAATCCCCGTAGCTGACCGCCCCATGCGGCCTCGTTGCCATCCATGGCAGCAAAGTAGTAGCCTGCCACCTCGCCGCCGGCGGTGAGGCGCGCCATACAGCCCGACTCGTAGATCGGAAAGTCGCCATACACGCGCACATAGCCGCCGATGAGAAGCTCCCCGGCGCCGGTCTCCTCAAGCCTGTCCAGCAGGTCGGCAAAGCCCATGGCACGCAGCACAATGCTGTCACTGTAGATGGTGCCCACGAGGAGCGAGCCTCCCACGATGAACCCGCCTCCCGAATCCGAGCCGAACCTTCCATCGCCCAGCGCTCCCAGGTAAAAGAACGGGCCGTCATTGAACTGACCTACGCCGAACACGGCGCCCAGGTAGGCGAACTCGACCCCGCTCTTTTCCAGATCATAGATCACGAGGCCGCCCTCCAACCGGGGGTTCTCCTCGATCGCGATCAGGAGCGCAAAGTCCACCTTGAGATCGTTCTCAAGGAGATTCGTCTCCACCCCGTTGCCCACCACCGCATACTCGCCGTCGCGGGTGATACGGAACGTGAGGCGTTTGGCGGCGATGAACGGGTCGCGTTCGTCCTCGTCATCGTCGTCCTCGTCCTCCAATATGATGGCCTGTGCCCAGGCCGCATCCTCAGCGCTGTAATCAACCCACTGCGCATGGCTCTTTGGAGTGCGCGTGACGTCCTCCAGATCAGGCTCCCAGGTGACCTGCATCTTGACCGACAGGTCGAACTGCTCCAACTCCCAATCCAGCGTATCGCCATGGTTGATCACAGGTATAAAGGCGGCCTGCCCACGTAGCTCCCGCATATCGACACCCTGGCCCCTCAACACGCCGCGGGTCTCACCGCCCCTGGGCCTGTTGATGTCGACCGGGTCGTCTTCACTGCCCACCGGTGGGCTGATATATCGATCCACGGCCCGCGTCACATCCTCAGGGCTGCCCACATGCGCCCAGATCGCCTCGGTGATGTCGAGATAGCCGTCGATGTCCCTGCCCTTGAGAACCTCGTCCTGGTCCAAGAGGGGTATCCACACTTCTTCAGCGGTCTCCCGCAACGCCTCAGTAAATTCGTCCGGCATGGAGCTTTCTGTCATATCCACCAGCGCCCACAGCAGGGCCGGCATAGACGAAAGCCCCACATATACGCCCGTCTCCTCGGGCTCGATAAGCACCGACCAATCCATGCCAAAGAACTCGTGCACAAGGGGGATGAACCGGATGTCCAGTAGCGTGATCTGATCCCATGCCATAAAGCGCCCTGCGTGCTCGTTGGTTGCATGAACATAGAGCAGATCAAAGCGAAAGCCCAGGCCCGCCACAGAGGTCCAGCCCCGCTCGACGGTGGGGCGCGCGGTGAACCCTACAAAGCTCCCCTCGGCGGGGAATTGCAGGCTGGGCCGATGCCCTTGCTCGTCACGCAATATGCCAAAGAACGGAGTGATCCACGCCCCTTCTACGGCGACAAAGCCCTCGGGGTCCGCTGGCGCGTCGCCCAGAGTCGCGTCGGTGTCCCAAGCAGGTTGCTCCGGGTTCTGCGGATGCCAGGCACTCAGACGCACTTCTTCTAGCAAAAAGTGGAACCCGTCAAAGGTATAGTTTGTCTCCTGCGAAAGCACGTTGGCCTCGTCAAAGCGCCCGGCAGGGGTAAAGCTGGCGTCCAAGGGGATTCCGCTCCCCTGAGGCGATCCGGCCAACTCCAGGTGCGGGATTTCCAGCGCGCCTCGGATCCAGAGTGTCCTTTGCTGCGCGCCTGTGGGGCGAAACTGGACGGCCTCTGCGTAGAGATCGGTCTGCCAGTAGGCCAGGGTCAGAGGCAAGGCATCTCGGGACACGAGCCCGCCCTCGACACAGGCCGTGTTGGGGTTGATCCGTATGCCGATCAACGGCACCTTTACATCAGCAGGGTAGGGGAGATCCACATCCCCCGCGACATCCGAATCAAAGATAAAGTTGTCGCAAAAGGCGAGTTTCATCTCATGGATCACGGTCTTGTAGCCATAGATCTCGCTCGTTACGCCGTCGCCCGGCGGGATATTGGCCGTGATGATATCCGAGACCCCGCCGTGCCGCAGGTAGATGTCCATGTCGACGCCAGCCGGGAACTGAATCGGCTCTCCGCCGCCACAGATGTACCAGTAGAACTCGGTCGTCGGCTCCGCGTCTGTGACAAAGTTGATGCCGGGTTGCAGGCTCCTGTCGTCAGGATGGTTGTCGAGCAGGTCCACCCAGGGCAGGCCCATCTGGATGGGGGGCAGGTAGAGATCGTACACCTTTTCCTTGAGCACAAAGCCTCCATTGGCCCAAACAAGATCATCGTTGGCGGTGATCGATCCATAGACCGAGCCATCTAGCCCGATGCTCAGCTTGTCGAACTGTGCGCTAAAGGCTCCTGTCGGCGTCACTGCCGGTAGGTCGGTCCGCCTCAGAGGCACCACGCCCTGGAAATAGTCCAGGCCGACGGCCCCTGATCCAAGAGTCCCACCTACGATGCGGGAATACTTGAGGTCAAAAGCCCCTCCATGCGTTGATAGATAGACAGCGTAGGGAACCGCCGTTGCGTACTCGATTCCGTCGTTGGTGCTGAACCTGCCGTGCATGCCGCCCGGTTCGATAAAGACCTTGCCCGTGCTGTTGTAGATGGCGCGCAGGTAGCCGTCACCCGCGTCCGCATCCTTGCCCTGGGGGCGCTGTCCGGTGAATCGCTCGTCATACTGGGTGCATGCGCCATTCAGGACCACCATTTCGTGCGTAAACTGCACGGAGCCCGTCGGCACCGCCCGCAATGGCAACGGGTTGGTCTGAAAGTAGAAATCGGGTGTCTCGACATTGCAGGTCCCGTTGATGTCAAGTTTGCCGCTAAAGGTCAGATCAGGATAGGCCATGAACCAGGCCTGGAAGGGATGCGAGATGTTCCCCTTATCGTGGACGACAATGTCCGTGGGCAGCACCAGCCGAAAGAGGCCCTCGCCGCCTTTTTCGTCCACCTCAAGGGCCATGACATGATATGTGAACCCGTCCGGGTAGTCTACCCGTATCGGCGAGGGTATGGGTACACTCACCGCGCCCTCGGTCACGAGGCCCCAGTTGGGATGGTCTGGATAGGGCTCGGCGCTGATACAGGTAAAGGGCACCGTCGGGTAGTGTTCTCCCCATTCCTTGTCGCCCAACGGCATGGTGCCCTCACCGGTCAGGCATTCCCAGGTGGACTTGTCGTCGTAGGTGTCAACATCGACGTGGATGGTAAACTGGTTGCCCAAGCGCAGATGTCGGGGCAGCGGCGGATCGGATGCGGGCTGCTCGGCCGGCTCGGCCTCTGACACCATGAGCCATTCTACGTCGGTCCAAAGATCCGCTATCAAGCGATCCTGGTCCGGTGCGTCGCTACCGGCGTCCAGGCCTGGCGCCGTGCCATCTCCTGCCCCCGTGCTCAGCTTGTCCGCAGAGGCCGACCAGGGATCGGACCGGGAGATGACCTCGCCGGTGTTCCAGTCGAGCTGCAGGACGACGTACCAAAAGTGCTTGTCCCAGGCATCGGTATCCACATAGGAGGACTGGGTCAGGGGCGGGGTCAGTTGCGCATAGGGCCCCTGCTCATGCCAGCTACGATACAC
>SLPC01000171.1 GCA_007132185.1 Anaerolineae bacterium
AATCCTTTGACACAACCCGGATTCTCGGCTACGCTTGCACGCAGTGACAAGGGGCTCGTGAGAGGAACCGCCATGCCGAACGTGATCCAGCAGATCGTCGAGGGCCAGGATGCCGCTGCGCGCCTGGGCACCCTGGCCGATGCCCACGTCTATCCGCGCTCGATACATCCGCTGGAAGAGAGCGCCCTCTTTCTGGTACAGCGCAACGGCCGGCGCCTCCTGGCGCTCCTCTCGGGCCAGCCCGATTCGCGTGGGCTCGCCCTCGAGATGCGCGAGTTGGAGCACGATGGACAGACGCTCTGGCTGGGGCTGGGCAAGCTTTCCCACGATAACGCCGCCCGCGTGCGTGCCCTCTTGCCTACAACGGCGCCGACGCGCGTCGGGCTGCGCACCGCGGCGGGGCTGGGTGACCGCCTGGGCCTGGCGACCCCCGGCCATATCCGCGCCATGCGACACACAACAGAGGTGGTACCCGTCCTGGCTCAGCAGTCGATCCGTGAGATGGAGCGCACCGGACGCAGCCCGCAAGAGGTGCTGGACGACGCCACCTGGGGCGTGCTCCAGGAGGGCTGGCGCCAGCCATGGGGCGCCGATGCCGACCACCTGATGACCGCCCACGATATCGACGCCTGCCTGGCCGCCGGGTTCGTGATGTACACCCTGGATCCCCGCGCCCATGTGGACAACGCCGCCGAGACGGATGATATCGCAACCCTACGCGCCAAGTACGAGGCCCTGCCGTGGGAGCGCCTCGACAGCACCGCCGAGGCCACCTATGCCGCCTATGTCGGGCAGACCTGGTACCTGGACGTCTCCCACCGCCTGGCCATGAGCGACACGGGCCTGTTGCGGGCCGCCTGCAAGTATGGCACGGCCCTGGCCCACATTCGCGAGCTTTATGAGCATCTGAGGGATGCCGCGGGCGACCGCCCGTGGGAGCTGGAGATCTCGGTGGACGAGACGGACACCCCTACCCGTCCCGAGGAGCATCTCTACATCGCGTTAGAGCTGCGGCGTTTGGGCGTAGAGTGGGTCAGTCTGGCACCCCGCTATATCGGACGCTTTGAAAAGGGCGTGGACTATATCGGCGATCTGCAGACCTTTGAGGAGGACTGGCGCTGGCATGTGGCCATCGCCCGGGCCCTGGGCCCCTACAAGCTGAGCCTGCACTCGGGCTCGGACAAGTTCAGCATCTATCCCATCGCGGCGCGCCATGCTGGCGATCTGGTTCATCTCAAAACTGCGGGCACCAGCTATCTCGAAGCGTTGCGTGCCGTAGCGCGCATTGATCCGCCGCTGTTTCGCGAGATTCTGACTTTTGCCGCGACCCATTACGAGACCGAGCGCCGCTCGTATCATGTCTCGGGCGAGTTGGCTCATCTACCCGATCCGGACACCCTGCCGGATGCCCAACTCGAGCAGCAACTGGATCATTTCGACACGCGCCAGGTGCTGCACGTGACCTTTGGTGTCGTACTGAACGCAACCGATTCTGACGGCCGGCCGCTCTTTCGAGAGCGCCTGTATGATCTGCTCTCCGGGCATGAAGAGACCCATTATGCTATGTTGGAGAAGCATCTGGCCCGTCATGTAACGCCCTTTGAAGCCTAGTCTTGACGTATACAGCGTGACGCAAGGAGTTTGCATGGACCCCGAGTATCTGGCGATGTTATTCGACATACAGGGCATCGTCGTCGTCATCACCGGCGGCGGGGGTGTGCTCGGCGGCGAGATCGCCCGGGGGCTGGCCAGCGCCGGCGCCCGCATCGCGATCCTGGACATCTCGGAAAAAGCCGCCGAGGCCACGGCCAACGCCATTCAGGATGCCGGCGGGGAGGCTCTCAGCGTGGCCTGTGACGTGCTCGACAGGGACTCGCTCTTGCGGGCCCGCGAACAGGTGCTGGCGCGCTTTGGCCGCGTCGATGCCCTGCTCAACGGTGCGGGCGGCAACCGGGCTGAGGCTACCACGGGTCCTGAGCTTTCCTTTTTCGAGTTGGACGCAGGCGCATTCGAGAGCGTCCTGGACCTCAACCTGATGGGCATCGTGCTTCCCTCGCAGGTCTTTGGCCAGCTCATGGCTCAGCAGGGCGCGGGCGTGATCCTCAATATTGCGTCCATCGCAGGACAGCGCCCCATGAGCCGCGTGCCTGCCTATGACGCCGCCAAGGGTGCGGTCGTCAACTTTACCCAGTGGCTGGCGGTGCATATGTCCGCCGAGTACTCGGCCAACATTCGGGTGAACGCCATTGCGCCAGGCTTTTTCCTGACCCAACAGAACCGCTATCTCTTGATCGATCCAGAGACGGGAGAAGCCACTGAGCGAGGCTCTGCCATTGTGGCCCACACGCCCCTACAGCGCTATGGCGACCCGCCCGAGTTGGTGGGCACAGCGCTCTGGCTGTTATCACCCGCCGCAAGCTTTGTCCATGGCGCTGTCATCCCGGTGGATGGCGGCTTTTGCGCCTACGCTGGCGTATAATATGAGAATCATTCTCTGACGAAAGGAGACTGAGGTGACGGACTATCCCGAGATTGTACGGCCTCTGGTTGATCTGGAGCCCGCCCACGAGTTCTTTGTGGGCATCGACTCGGACGGATGTGTGTTCGATACCATGGAGATCAAGCACAAGGAGTGCTTTATCCCCAACATCATCAAGTACTGGGGGCTGCAATCGGTCTCCCGATTTGCCCGCGAGGCAGGCGAGTTTGTCAATCTCTATAGCAAGTGGCGCGGCGTGAACCGCTGGCCCGCCCTGATCAAGACGCTGGATCTGCTGCGCGAGCGACCCGTCGTCGAGCGGCGCGGCGCCGAGATCCCCATGGCGCCCAAGGTGCGCGAGTTCATCGAGTCGGGCCGACCCCTGAGTAACAGCTCCCTGGCGGAGCTGGTCGAGGAGACGGGCAACCCGGAGCTTGCCAAGGCGCTGGAATGGAGTGAGGCGGTCAATGCCACCGTCGCCGACATGGTGCACGGGGTGGCGCCCTTTGCCTATGTCCGCGAAAGCCTGGAGAAGATCACCGCCCAGGCTGATGCGATCGTGGTCTCACAGACCCCAACAGAGGCCCTGACGCGCGAATGGAAAGAGCACGAGATCGACCGTTATGTCCTGACGATTGCAGGCCAGGAGATGGGCACCAAGGGCGAGCATCTGCGCTATGCCTCCAAGAACAAGTATGACGACGACCACAAACTCATGATCGGCGATGCCCCCGGCGATATGAGCGCCGCCCGCGAGAACAATGCCTTCTTTTTCCCTGTGAACCCGGGGCGCGAGGAAGAGAGCTGGCAGCGTTTCTATGAAGAGGCCTGGGATCGCTTCCTGAACGGCACATACGGGGGCGACTATGAGGCAACGTTGATTGCCGAATTCGAAAAGGCGCTGCCCGAGACGCCGCCCTGGCAGAGGTAGAATCACTATGCTGATTGGCAAGGCGTTTACCGACCGGCTGCTGACGAAAGATGAAGCGCGCGAGGTGTTCGCCGAGGGGCTGGCCCAGCTTGATCTCGACGGACAGCGCGTCCTCTTGATCATGCCCGACAGCACCCGCAGCGGCCCCTTTGGCTTTTGCTTTCGCAGCATCGCCGACGAGCTCCTGGGCATCGCCGCCAAGCTGGATGTCCTGATCGCGCTGGGCACCCATATGGCCATGAGCGAGGAGCGGATCTGCGAGCATTTCGGCCTTTCTTCAGAGGAACGCTCCGGACGCTATGGCGAGGTCGCGTTTCTGAACCACGACTTTCGCTCGGGGTTGCGCACCATCGGGACCATCCCGGCGGCCGAGATCGAGGCGCTCAGCGGCGGGCTGCTATCCGAGGAGCTGGTCGTTCAAATCAACGAGCGCGTGTTCGACTATGACCATGTCATCATCTGCGGACCCGTGTTCCCCCACGAGATCATGGGCTTTTCCGGGGGCAACAAGTACTTTTTTCCCGGTATCAGCGGCCCAGCGATCATCGATCTGACTCACTGGCTGGCCGCCGTGATCACCAACCGACGCATCATCGGCCATCAAGAGACGCCGGTGCGCCAGGTGATCGACCGCGCCGCGAGCCTGATAGAGCGCGACAACTCTTGCTTTAGCCTGGTGGTCAAGGGGCACGATGACCTGGTGGGGCTCTTTTTCGGCACGCCGGAAGAGTCCCAGGCCGCGGCAGCCGAGATCTCGGCCCAGGTCAACATCCGCTGGATGGAGCGCTCCTTTCATACCGTCATCTCGGTGATGCCCGAGCTATACGACGACATCTGGACCGCTGGCAAGGGGATGTACAAGCTCGAGCCGGTGGTGGAGGATGGCGGTACCGTCATCATCTATGCGCCCCATATCGATGAGGTGTCATACACCCATGGCGAGCTGCTGGACAGGATTGGCTATCATGTGTGCGAGTATTTTCGTGCCAACCTGGACCAATTTCATGGCGCATCGCGCGGCGTGATGGCGCACGCCACCCATGTCCGAGGAGAGGGAACCTACAGGGAGGGTATCGAAGAGCCGCGCATTCAGGTGGTGCTGGCAACCGGCGTGCCGCGAGAGCGTTGTGAGCGGATCTGTCTGGGCTATCTCGACCCGGATGGAATCGATCTTTCCGATTGGATAGACCGTGAGGATGAAGGCATTCTGGTGGTGCCGCGCGCCGGCGAGATGCTCTATCGGCTGGCCAGCGAACGCGACGCACCCGAAAAGGAAGCATAGGAGGGCATCGTGGAAAAGTATACTATCGGGCTTGTAGGCCTGGCTGTCATGGGTCAAAACCTGGTGCTCAACATCGAGCGCAACGGCTATCCCGTGGCGGTCTATAACCGCACCTATGAACGTACCCAGGAATTCATCGAGGGCAGCGCCAAGGGCAAGCGCATCAAGGGCTGCGAGACACTGCAGGAGCTGGTGGACTCGCTGGAATCGCCGCGCAGGATCATGCTCATGGTCCAGGCGGGCAACCCAGTGGACCAGGTCATCGAGCAGCTCAAGCCGCTGATCGAAGAGGGCGATCTGCTCATTGACGGGGGCAACTCGTTCTTCAAGGACACTGAGCGTCGCGCCGTCGCGCTGGCTGAGGCTGGCATCAACTATATCGGCACAGGGGTCTCGGGCGGCGAATATGGCGCCCTGCACGGACCCGCCATCATGCCCGGCGGCCAGCCCGAGGCCTATGAAATGGTCAAGTCCATCTTTCGTGACATTGCGGCGGTGGCCGAGGGCGAACCCTGCGTGGCCTACCTGGGCCCTCGGGGCGCCGGCCATTATGTCAAAATGGTCCACAACGGTATCGAATATGGCGACATGCAGCTCATCGCCGAGGCCTATGACATCATGCATCGCGCCCTGGACCTGTCAGCCAGCGAGCTGAGCGCGATCTTTGGCGAATGGTACGAGAGCGAGCTCGAGTCCTACCTGATCGAGATCACCCGCGATGTGTTCCTGGTGGATGACCCCGATACGGGCGAGCCGCTGGTGGACTATGTGCTGGACGAGGCGCAACAAAAGGGCACCGGAAAGTGGACCTCCCAGGATGCCATGGATATCGGCATGCCGCTGCAGACCATCAATGCCGCCGTCGAGTCGCGCCTGATCTCGGCCCTCAAGGACCAGCGTGTGGCTGCCAGCGAGGTGCTGACGGGCCCGACCATCGCCTTTGATGGCGACCGCGATGCACTGATCGATGACATGCGCCAGGCTCTCTTTGCGGCCAAGATCTGCTCCTATGCCCAGGGGATGGGCTTGCTACGGGCCGCGTCGGAGGAATACGACTACAATCTCAGGCTGGACGATGTTGCCAAGCTCTGGCGAGGCGGCTGCATCATCCGCGCCCGCTTCCTGAACGATATCGCCTCGGCCTATGAGCAGAACCCCGAGCTGGACAATCTGCTGCTCGATCCCTATTTCCGCGACGCCTTCCTGAGCCGGCAGGACGCCCTGCGGCGCGTGATCACCACCGCCGTGCAGTTGGGCATCCCCTGTCTCGCCATGAGCGCTTCGCTGGGTTATTTCGATGCCTATCGCACCGCCCGCCTGCCCGCCAACCTGACTCAGGCCCAACGCGACTATTTTGGCGCGCACACCTATCGCCGCACCGACCGCGAGGGCGTGTTCCACACCGAATGGCAGCAGTTGGCAGAGGCGGCTCGCGAGGAGTAACCGAGCACAGCATCGGCAAAGGAGGACCCCTATGCCTAACCGGAACGTTCTGGTCGCCCAGTCGGGCGGCCCATCGCCCGTGATCAATAGCTCGCTGCGTGGCGTGGTCGAGACCTGCCGCGACATGCCCAGTGTGTTTGGCAACGTGTATGCCGGATATCATGGCATCGAGGGCGTGCTGCAAGAAGAGCTGCTGGACATGAGTGTCCAGAACGAGACAGAGATCAGCCTGCTGAGCGTGACCCCCGCCGCCGGCTCCATCGGTACCTGCCGTTACAAACTGCGTCCCGAGAGCCGCGAGGATATGGAGCGGGTCGTCGAGGTGTTGATCGCCCATGATATCGGCTACTTTTTCTATAATGGCGGCAATGACTCGATGGACACGGCCCACAAGGTGGCGGCGCTGGCGGCGGAGCGCGGGCTCGAGCTGGTGGCCGTGGGCATCCCCAAGACCATCGACAATGATGTGGGCGACGCCGAGTTCCAGTTGATCGATCACACGCCGGGCTATGGCAGCGTCGCCCGCTACTGGGCCTATATCGTGCAGGGCGCCAATGAGGAGAATCGTGGCGCCAGCCCCTCGGACCCGGTGCTGGTGATGCAGGCCATGGGACGTCGCATCGGGTACATCCCTGCCGCCGCACGGCTGGCCGATCCGGAACGCGAGATGCCTCTGTTGATCCTGTTGGCCGAGTCGGGCCTCACCCTGCCCGAGATCGCCGATCATGTCAACGACATGCTCCGGCGTCGCGGCCGGGCCATGCTGGTCATCAGTGAGGGGCTAGAGCTGGGCGAACTGGGCGAGACCCGCGACCTGTTTGGGCACACCCAGTTCTCGGCCAGCGAGACCACGGCGGCCCAGACCCTGACCAGCTACCTGAACCGCCAGGGGATCGCCGCCCGGGGCGCCGCCCGGTTCGACATCCCCGGCACGATGCAGCGCCACACCATGGCCTATGCCTCGACCGTCGACATCGCCGAGGCCTATGCGGTGGGCCAAAAGGCCGCCCTGCTGGCCGCCGACGGAATATCGGGGATGATGGCTACGCTGCTGCGGGACCCGGGGCCCATCTATCGCGTGCACTATGACCAGGTGCCTTTGGAGAAGGTTGCCAATTCGGAGCGCACCTTTCCCGAGGCATGGATCAGCGACGACCGTACCGACGTCACCGACGAGTTTGTGGCCTATGCGCGGCCGCTGCTGGGCGTGGACTGGCCCAGCATCCCGCTGGTGGACGGGATTCAGCGCTTTGCCCGCCTCAAGCCCGCGTTCGTCGAGCCCAAGCTCGATACCTATGTGCCGCAGGCCTACCGCTGAGCACTCGCCGCTGATCAGCGCAGGACACACGCAGAGCGCGTCGCCCTGGAAAAAAGCCCAGGGTGACGCGTTCTCGTTTGAGAGCCAGAGATCTATAGGGCCGCTCGCTGCGCCACGAGCAGAGCTCCATCAGGGATTAGCTTGCCAAGACGAGGGGATTGAACCGTCGCCCTTTGGCCGTAGATCTTTCGAGAAATAGGTCTCCGAGCTGCGCTGGCCCGTGCAAGCCAGAGGCGCCCCAATCAATAGCACACGGAATAGGCCCCGACATGGCTGTCGGGGCCTGAGGATGTGCGAGACGTTGAGAACTACTCCAGATGGCCTAGCTCGGCGGTGCGAAAGCTCTTGGCGGGGCTGGCAAAGCCTGAGGATGTGGCCTGCCCGCTGCTGCCAAAGGTGCGCATCTTGTGGCGCACGACCTCCTTGAGCGCATCGCGGCCCAGGCTAAGCCACTTGCGCGGATCGACGTTGTCGGGCATGTCCACACTAGCCTGCTTGATCGCGCCTACGAACGCCATGTTTAGCTGCGTGGCCACGTTGATCTTGCAAACGCCGTACTGAATCGCCTCGACGATGCTGTCTTCCCTGGCACCCGAAGAGCCGTGGAGCACCATGGGGATGTCGACCTTTTCGCGGAGCGCCTTCATCCGTTCGATGTCAAGCTCGGCATCGGCCGAGGTCATGGCGTGGACCGAGCCCACAGCCACGGCCAGCGAGCTGATGCCCGTCTCCTCGACAAACTGGCGCGCCTGATCCGGATCGGTCATTGCGGCCCGTACCTCGTCTTCGCTCACATTGTCGCGCGACTGGAGCACCTTGCCCAACTCGGCTTCTACCGGAATGCCGACGGGAGTGCACATTTCGACAATCTGCTTGGTGATACGGACGTTGTCTTCGTAGGGGAGCTTGGAGCCGTCAAACATGAGCGACGTAAAGCCGGCGCGCAAACAGATGACGTTCTGCTCAAAGCTGCTGCCATGATCCAGATGCAGAACAACGGGTACATTAGCTTCCTGCGCAGCGACCTTGACCATGGTCGAGGCATAGCTCAGGCCTGCATAGTCGATGGCACCCTGACTCACCTGCAGGATGACCGGTGACTGCTCTTCCACGGCGGCGTCAATAATACCCTGGATCTGCTCCATGTTGTTGGCGTTGAATGCGCCAACAGCAAAGTGTCCTTCCAGAGCGGCCTGCAATAGCTCTTTGCTGGTTACGAGGGGCATCTGCGTGACTCCTTTTTCGAATGGGGGACCGAATGGATAGGCGGTCTTCTGCCCAAAAAAGCGAGGTGAGCCCAAAAGATGATAGTTCACCCATGGCACGCCTCGCTCGGTCAGCAGTGTGTAGCTAAGCGGAGCTTGTCAAGGTACGCATTTTGGCGTAGAATAGGTGCCGAAGGTGGGAGTTGAACCCACACGGAGCAAATCTCCAATGGTTTTTGAGACCACCGCGTATACCATTCCGCCACTTCGGCATAGCTAGGAGTAGTATAGGCCAATGGAGACGCTTCGTCAAGTTGGCAACGATTCACGCACAAGGTCCTTCGCGGGTCAGCCCCGCGTGCTTTTTTTACCATGACAATCGCAATGCGGCAGTCCGAAACAACCCAGGGCCGAGATGAGGACCAGCTGGTTGCTGCAGCCCAGCGCGGTGATGTCGACGCATATAATCAGCTCGTCCTCCTTTACCAGCAGATGGCCTATAATGTGGCCTACCGCGTCCTTGGGAACCAGGATGCCGCCATGGATGCCACGCAGGATGCCTTTCTGCGCGGCTTCAAGGGGCTGTCGCGCTTTCGCGGGGGCTCTTTCCGGGCCTGGATCCTGCGCATCACGACCAACTGCAGCTATGATCAGCTACGCTACAAGCAGCGCCGCCCCAGCACTCCGATCGATGATCTCGTAGAAGAGGACGAGCATTCGACCCTGCTCCAGTCTGAGGAAGAGGAGCCGGAAGATCACCTGCAACGCCAGGAGCTGGGGGCCGTGCTGCAAAAGGGCATGCAAAGCCTGCCCGAAGATCAGCGCATCACCCTCATACTCAGCGATGTCGAAGGCCTGAACTATGAAGAGATCGCTCAGGCCACCATGGTGTCTCTGGGCACGGTGAAATCGAGACTGAGCCGCGCTCGTGCCAAGATGCGTGATTATATTCAGGCCCAGAGGGAACTAGACGGCGATCAGGGGCGTCTGTAAGGTAGGAACTCGAAATACGGCTCTGCCGGTCGATGGATAGCCCTCGGACAGATGACTGGGAGTGTTAGATTGAAATGGTCAAGGTAAAGGAAAAGCGCAACCACAGATTCGCGCAGAACAACCTCTCTGCTTATCTCGACAATGAGCTGAGCGAGAAGGATACGCTGCGCGTGCGCGCGCACCTGGATGGCTGTCACGTCTGCCGACAGGATCTGGCGGCGTTGCGGGCGACCGCACAGGCCCTGAGCGAGTTGCCCCGTATGCCCCTACCCCGCTCCTTTGCCATACCGCGCCAGGCAGTTGTCGAGCAAAGACAGGTGCGTCGTCTTGACAGGGGCTTTGCGGCCCTGCGCACTGCGAGCGTCGCCGTTACGATCACGTTGGTGATGCTCCTATCAGGCGATCAGCTCTTGGCCAGAGACATCATTCCCACACCCATGCTGCGAACGGCCCGCGAGTACGATGTGGTGGCCATGGAAGAGCCCGACATGTTTGCTCTTGAGCTCGACTCGCCTCAACCGGAAGCCGCTCAGAAGCCTGCCGATGAAAAGTCCGCTGAGGCCGAGAGCTTGACGGCCGCCACAGAGGTAGAGGTCGAGGCCCTGGCGTTGCCCGAGTCCGCCCCGCCCGATACCGATGTGGGAGAAGAGCTAACGCCAGAGGAGATCGCAGCCAGAGCGGCTGCGCCGCCTGGCCTTGGTGATAGCGAGGCCCCAAGAGAGCTCCATCCGCTGGATGAGCCTGCTCCGGTGCCCGACGATGAGGCTGTGCTCGTCACCGCCCTCCCTGAGGAGGATATAACCCCCGAGGAGATCGCGGCTGCGGCCCGCACACAGGAGCAATCTGCCCCGGCCGAAGAAGCGATCCCCGAGCGGGTAGCCGCCCCGGAGCCGACCGATCAGGTCGATCCGGTACGCGCCGCGCTGCGGCAGGCTATGGCTGTGCTGACCGGTGTCGCCATGGTTGTCTTTGGCGGGCTGGTCTGGCTGGGCAAGAAGCGGCGACTGTAGCGCCGGCAGCCGGCTCTGCGCCTGCCGTGGGCCAGCGTGCCTGCCCAGTCTCGTCTGGCGATCTGCGCACCTCACAGCACAATCGGGATCCGGCCTTCCCTCGCCTACACCCACTTCCTGGGGCACTTTTGGCTTGCAGTCCCTGTTTCTCCATGCTAGAATCCGGGCACCAAGTCATCGGCTGCCTGGAGAAAAGAGTGCCTCTGATGAAGACGATTCAGGAACCATCTCGTGAGATTCCCGTTCTGGATGAGGTTGATGTGCTCGTCGTGGGCGGCGGCCCGGCCGGGTATTGTGCAGCGGTGGCTGCCGCGCGCCAGGGGGCCCGCACGGCCCTGGTAGAGCGGTACGGCTGCCTGGGAGGGCTCGCCACAGGTGGGCTGGTCCTCTATATGGATGGCATATTCGACAAAGCCGGGCGCCGCGTCATGGGCGGCCTCTGCTGGGAGTCCATGGAGCGCCTGCAGGACCTGGGCGGCCTGGCTCAGGATAGCCCCACGCGGCTGCATGTAGACTCGGAATGGCTCCAGGTGGTGGCCGATGCCATGTGCCACGAGGCTGGCGTGCATCTCTGGTTTCACGCCTGGGCCGCCGCAGCCTATATGGAGGATGGTCGTGTGGCAGGCGCGATTGTCGAAACAAAGTCGGGTCGGCAGGCGATCTTGGCCAGCTTGTGCATTGACGCCACCGGCGATGGCGATCTGGCTGCCAGCGCGGACGCCGCCTTTGACATGGGCTATCAGCGTATCGGCCTCAACCTCAAGGTTGGCGGTGTAGACCGCGACGCGTGGCGCACCTTTACCGAGGAAGAGCCTCAGGAAAACCGCGAGCTGTTGCGCGAGCTGCTGGATCAGGGCGGCGTTCCGATGCGCCCTGCTACAACCCCGCACAGCGATATCGGCGTCTATTGGATCAACATTCTAGGACTCGATGAACGCGACGGCACCACAGACCACCCCAGCGACGATGTCCACGCCATGTTTGCGGGCAAGCTGAGCGCCATCGATGTGCACGACCTGAGCTATGTCCAGTATGAACTGCGTCAGCGCATCGCCCGCTCCCTCGCATTCTACAAGGCCCACATCCCGGGCTTTGAGGACGTGCGCCTGCTGGCCATTGCACCGCAGTTGGGCGTGCGTGAAAGCCGGCGCATCCGTGGAGTTGTCGAGCTCACCGAGCTCGATGTGCGCGCCGAGCGCACCTTTGCCGACACCATTGGCCTGCACGGGCTGGGCTTTGCTGGCGGCGGCGTCATCAACCTGCCCTATCGCTGCCTTGTGCCCGAGTCGGTAGATGGGCTGCTTGCCGCCGGACGTTGCGTCAGCACCGATCATTGGACGATGCAGGCCATTCGCCTGATCCCGCCCGCCATGGTTACGGGGGAGGCGGCGGGCGTCGCGGCCGCCCTGTGCATTAGCGAGCAGTGCCAGCCCCGCGAGCTGCCCTATGAGCCCCTGGGCGAGCGTCTGACCGAGACCGATGTGATTCTGACGCCAGCGGAGGCCGTCTCTTGAGACCGCAACAGCCCAACATCCTGTGGATCTGCACCGACCAGCAGCGCTATGATACGATCCACGCCCTAGGCAACGACGTAATCCGCACGCCCAACCTGGATCGTCTGGCTGCCGAGGGCGTGGCCTTTACCCGGGCCTACTGCCAGAGCCCGGTATGCACGCCCAGCCGGGCGTCCTTTCTGACTGGCCGCTATCCCAGCGCCGTCGGCGTGCACCGCAATGGCAACGCCTATTTCCCCTCCGATGTCAAGCTGATCACCAGGCGCCTGGCCGAGGCCGGCTACGACTGCGGCCTGGTGGGCAAGCTGCACCTGGCCGCCGCCGATGGCCGGGTGGAGCCCCGCATCGATGATGGCTATAGAGTCTTTCTCTGGAGCCACGCGCCCAAGCCCCGTGCTGGCTGGCCGCCCGAGGCCCATGCCTACCATCAGTGGCTGCTCTCCCAGGGCGTGGAGTGGGATACGGCCTATGGCGGCGACACCACCGACGGCTGGCGCATCCAGCAAGAGTACCGGCCCGGCATCGCGGCGCACTATCACCAGAACACCTGGTGCGCCCATGAGGCTATCGCCTTTATGCGCGAGAAGCGCGAGGGCCCCTGGCTGATGAGCGTCAACCCCTTTGACCCACACCCGCCCATGGACCCGGCTCCCGAGTATTTCGCCCGTATGGATCGGGATGCCATGCCGCTGCCAATCTGGTGCGAAAGCGACGAGGAGCACCAGGGCCTGTTTTACGACGTCGATCACCAGACAAAGACGCCCCTACCGCCCGACAGCTATGACGCGCGCGGCATGGTCGCCGCCTACTATGCCCAGATCGAGCATCTGGACCATGAGGTCGGGCGCATGTTGGCAGCTCTCGAGGAGACGGGCCAGCGTGAGAATACGATCGTGATCTTTACCAGCGATCATGGCGAGATGCTGGGCGATCATGGGCTGCGCCTCAAGGGCTGCCGCTTCTATGAGGGCGCGGTGCATGTGCCGCTGATCCTCTCCTGGCCCGGCCATTTCGAGAGCGGCCTCGTGAGCGACGCCCTGGTCGAGATGGTGGATCTGGCGCCCACCCTGCTGGACGCGGCCACTCTGCCGGTGCCCGCCGAAATGCAGGGCTGGTCGCTCTATCCCCTGCTGGTGGGGCGCGGCAATTCAGCCAGCCACCGGCCCTTTGTGCGCTGCGAGTATCACGATGCCCTCGACTTGGCGCACGCGAGCCATGCCAATATGCTATTCGACGGTCGCTACAAGCTCGTGGTCTACCACGGCCACGATGTGGGCGAACTCTATGATCTGGGCGATGACCCACAGGAGTGCCACAATCTCTGGTTCGATCCCGCATCCGACGAGCGCAAGCTGGCCCTCATGCGGCAGCTGTTCGATGCGGTCATGCTGGCCACCGATCCGGGCCAGCCACGTGTTGGCGGCTACTGAGCCCAACGATGAAGACGACATATCCATCCACAAGCAAGAACAGGAGCAGAAAATGCGAATCGACGGAGACTGCCATCTGGCAGCACCCAGCAACGTCACCGGTATCGGAATCGACGAACTACTCCGCCGCCTGGATGACGCCCAGGTGGATATGGCCATCACCTGGCCCATGGTTTCCTATACCCGCGAGATCGCGCCTGACAACAAAGCCATCCACGCTGCCTATCGAGCACACCCCGATCGCATCATTCCCTTTGGTGGGGTCAACCCCATGCTGGGCCTCGATGTGGCCCAGGACGAGTTGGAGCGCTGCATCAAAGAGTATGGCGTCAAGGGCGTCAAGCTCAATGGCGCTCGCGATGGTTACTATATCGATGACCCCAAGTTGAGCCTGCCTTTGATCGAGCGCATTGCTGAGGCCGGAATCGTGTTGGCGTTTCATTGTGGCTCTAACGACTTTGAGAAGACTCACCCTTATCGGATCGCCAAGATCTCGGACCGCTTCCCCGATCTCAAGATCATGGTCGTCCACATGGGGGGCTCGGGCATTCCCGATATCGCTGACGCCGTGGCCGACCTGGCGCAAGACTACCCCAACTGGTATCTGATCGACTCGGAGGTCGAGTACCGCAAGATCCACAAGGCGCTGGCCTCGTTGGGCCCCGACCGCATCTGCTATGGCAGCGATACGCCGTTTTGCCCGATGCGGTTCGAGTGGGGGCTACGGCAGGTGATCTATCAGGACCTGAGCGACAAAGAGCAGGCGTTGGTTTTCGGCGGCAACCTGGCGCGCATGTTGGGTATTGATGCGTGACGTGATTACGTGACGCGATTGCGTGACGCAGCTTCACCCTGCAGGCGATCGTACCACCCATAGCGACTAGAGAGGGGCATCCCTGGGCATGAATCTTCTGGCAGGCGATATCGGCGGCACCAAGGCCGATCTGGCGATCTATAGCACCGACCAGGGACTGGATCATCCTCTGGCCGCTACCACCGTCCGCAGTGCCGACTATCCCGACCTCGAGACGGCGGCCCGCGAGTTTGTGACAGCGTCGAACATCCCCATCTCAGAAGCCGTGTTCGGCGTCGCAGGGCCCGTGGTGCAGGGGCGCGCCACCGGCACCAATCTGCCCTGGGTGCTGGATGAAGGCCGCCTTGCCAAGGCCTTGGGCGTGCGCAGGGCCACCCTGCTCAACGACCTGTTGGCGATTGCCAATGCTGTTCCTCACTTGCTCCCCGAGCATCTGCAAACGCTCAATCAGGGCGAGCCCCAGCCTGATGGAGCGCTCGCGGTCGTCGCACCCGGCACCGGCATGGGCCAGGCCTTTATGACGTGGGATGGCGATCGCTATCGTCCCCATCCCTCCGAGGGCGGCCATTCCAGCTTTTGCCCCAACTCGGATCTCCAGGTCGAGCTGTTGGTCTATCTGCGGCAGCGCTATAAGCATGTGAGCGTTGAGCGAGTCTGCTCGGGGCGCTGGATGATAAGCCTGTACGAGTTTCTGCGCGACGAGCGCCATGCCCCCGAGCCAGCCTGGTTGGCCGAGCGCCTGGCGGCTGCCGATGACCCGACCCCGGTGATTGTCGGCAACGCCCTTGATACCGACAACGCCTGCGAGCTCTGCCGTCAGACGGTCGAGCTGTTCGCCCGCATCCTGGCCTCGGCGGCGGGCAATCTGGCATTGACGGTGATGGCCACGGGCGGCGTCTACCTGGCCGGCGGCATGCCCTTGCGCCTGTTGTCTTTTCTGACGCAAGCCTCCTTTACGGAGGCCTTTGCCGCCAAAGGGCGCCTCTCTTACCTGGTCGAGCAGATGCCAGTCCACGTGGTGATGCATCCACAGGCGGGACTCTATGGGGCTGCCGCTTTTGGTCTGGATCGTTTCGAGGCAGGGGACTAGGAGAATCTATAGATGAGTATGTCATCCTATGAGGTCGTCAGACGCGCCATCCATTTCGAGGGGCCTGACCGCCTGCCCGTGCGGTTCCCCAGCCTGGGCCTGAATGACACCCACTCGGTTGCCACCAACGCCGTCGGCACGGGAGACCATGCCCAGCGCGAGACCTACGACGAGTGGGGATGCCTGTGGGTCCGCAGCGAGGTGGCCAATATGGGCCAGGTGCGAGGTCACCCGCTGGAAGACTGGTCTGCCGAGGTCACCTATCGCTGGCCTGAGCCCGACGACCCGGACTATTATGCCAGCATGGAAGAGCGTTTCGCGGGCTCGGAAACCAAGTACATCACCACAGGTATCTTTATGCTGCTCTTTGAGCGGATGCACAGCCTTCGGGGCATGACCAACGTACTCACTGAGCTGCACACTGATCCCGGCCGCATGGCCTACCTCGCGGATCGTATCGTGGACTTTGACCTGCGAGTCATCGAGCAGATTGGGGCGCGCTTTCCTGGCCGTATCCATGGGTTTACCTTTACCGATGACTGGGGCAGTGAGACGGCGACACTGGTTAGCCCGCGGATGTGGTGCTCGTTCTTTCAGCCGCGCTATGCGCGTCTCTTTGAGGCGGCCCACGCCCAGGGCTGGGACGTCTGGATGCACTCGTGCGGCAAGGTGAACGCCATCATCGAGCCCCTGATCGAAATTGGCCTGGATGTCATCAACCTGCAGCAGCCTCGGGCGCTGGGCATTCATGAGATCGGCGCTCGTTTTCGCGGACGCATCTGCTTCGAGTCGCTTTGCGACATCCAGGCCACGCTGCCCTTTGAGGGGCGCGAGGACATTGAGAAGGAGGCCGGTCTGCTCCTCCGCGAGTGGGCGACGCCCGAGGGCGGGTTCGTGCTGTCGGACTATGGCGATGGCGAGGCTATCGGTGTCCCACTTTGGAAAAAGGAAGCGATGCTGGCAGCGTTCCAGGCTTACGATCCCTATCGACAGTAGCCGCAGAGCCGATTGCCTCTCCGGAGTAAGAGACCATGCTGGCAGCTTGGCCACTACCCTTTTTGGGCCTAACTCTGCCGCCCATCGGCGACGCCTGGCCAAGCCGTGGGCCAGAAGGCACACAGAGGGCGCATCTTCTACGAGATGCGCCCTCTCGGCTCGTTCGTGCGGTGGCTTACTGGAGCGCCTTGCCAATCGACCAGGCCTTGCCGAGGCGCTCGCCCAAACCGTAATAGTAGCCGTCAGGGGTAAAGATCAGGGGATCCACGCCCTGCGCCGACGGCTTGCCGTCGTCTCCCAATGCCCCTTCGTCCACATGGGTCTCCAAGATCTCGACCAGATAGAATGCCGCACGCCCTGCCTCGATCTTCTGCACGATGCGGCACTCGAAATTGAGCGGGCACTCGACAATGAGCGGCGAGGCGATCTGTGTTGATGGCGCCAGAGTCCATCCGCAGGTCTCGGCTTTGGCAGGGTCCTGCGTGCCACTGACGCTGCCGCAGTAATCAGCCCCCACAGCCTGCTTGGTGGAGGGCACATTGACGGTGAAACTGCCCTCCTGCTCGATATACGGTGTCGAATAGTGAGATCCGCCGATCTCCAGAGCCATCATGGGAGGTTGTCCCCCCATGATGGCCGCCCAGGCCACTGTCAGGATACCTGCCGAGCCCTCCCCCGTGCGCACAGTAACCAACAGTGCGGGCATGGGATACAGTTGCGTCGTGGGTCCCAGTTGTCGTTTGGTCATTCTCATGCCTCCCTTGTGTTACTCAATCCCGAGGATCTCGGTGGGATTGTTGATCAGCAGATCCTCCGCCAGGAACAGAGCGTCGTCCATGGTAAAGGGCTCCATGTTCGGGTGTATCAGGCTGCGCTCCATGCGCTCTGCCAGCGCCAGCGTCAGCTCGAAACGATACATGCGGAACTTGGGCAGAATGAACTCGAGATAGTAGGCGTCGGAAAAATAGCCGATAGGCTTGGTGCCAGGCACGGCATCGATGCGGCGACGAACCTCACGGGCAATGTCTGTGGGCTGGTTCGAGTACCACCAGTGGCCCGAGGGATAGACGTTATGTCGAATCCATGACGCTGCCGTCAGTTCCAATCCGCTGGTGTCGGACAGCACCGCCGTGGGAAAGGGCACATCCCAATAGGTGTTGAACAGATACTCGTAACCCGACATCGAGTTCACCGAATCAAAGAGATCCTGGCCACTTGGCACGCCTTGGGCATACACATCACGGCTGACACCGATCATCAGGTGAAAGGGGCGCCCATAGCGGCGGCACGCCTCAGAGATACGGTTCATGGCATAGGCGCCCCAGGTCTCGCGCTCGGCCGCGTCCCAACTGGCTCCCTCTACCAGTCGGTTCAGCAAGCGCTGGGCATCCTCATCCGTTACATGGCGCGTCTGAAATCCCGACGGGATGGACATGGCCGCATAGCCCATGCCATGCCGCATGAACTTGTCAAAGGTCTTGTCGATCACGGCGTCCAGATCGGCCGGCGAGCGCAACGGTTGCCCCAAGAAGCTCTCCAAAGCTTTGCGCTCCTCAGGGCGATCCATCCAGAGTACAAAGGGCTCGGTACGCAGGCAAGGCGTGTAAAAGGTGGGATCGAGCCCCTCCAGGTCCTCATCGTACTGGTTGGTCAAAAAGACCCGGGCGATGTCAGCCTTGTCGATCACTTCAGTGGTCCACTCGGGGCTTCCCATGACCTTTTCCGAGGCCCGAAAGATCGTCTCCCAGTTCTTCTCGAGCTCCCAGGCGGCGGCCTCGATGCCGAGCAGAGTACGGGAGATCGTCATGAGCCAATCGTACTGCACAGTGTTGCGGATATAAGCCAGTTTGGGATAGATGCGGCGCATCAGCTCTTGAGGATCATCAAAGGGCAGCGGCTCTTGTTCATAGTCGGCGGCGTTGGTAAGCTCGGTGTAATAATGATAGCTTAGCAGCTCACCGATGTTCGCCGCGGTGCCCGTCTTCCACTGTACATGGGTGTGGATGTCGACGATCGGCAGCGTGTCGATCTCTTCATACAGCTCTCTGACTAGAATGGAATTCATAGCAACCTCCCGTTGCGCGTCATGGTGGCGGTTGGTGTACGCCACTGCAGGCTCCGATCTATTATGCGCCAGCTCCATCGTCCGTGGCAAGCGCTAGAAAGCGGCGCAGTGCGTCCTGTGCCGCCTTGAGGTCCCGCCCCCGTAACGCCTCGACCAGTTCAATATGTAACGCATAGCGCATGCGATGGGGCATCTGCTTCGCTCCGGAGCGTTGCCGCTGCTGCTGGAGTGACAGCCACGCAAGGCGAAACAGGCCATCGACCAGAGGATTCTCCAGGAGGCCGCACAGCCGAGCGTGGAAACGGAACTCGACATCGAGACCATCCTCAGCGCCCAGCATCTCTTCGGTCAAAAGATCCAACGCATCCACATCATCGGGCTCCAGTCGATCGAGCACCTGAGGCAATGCGCCTAGCTCCAGCACCTGCCGCAATTCGAGCATATGACGAGGCTGCTCCGGCTCAAAGAGGGCGCTGAGGGCCAGATTCTCAAGGAGCGGGGCATAGTTGTAGGCCTGCAAAAAGGCGCCCACCCCATGGCGAATCTCCAGAATGCCGGCGGCCTCCCAGGCCCGGAGGGCTTCGCGCAATGTGGCCTGACTCACGCCAAACATGTGCGCCAATTCGGCCACTGGAGGAAGAGGATCACCGGGCCGCAGATCGTGCTCCAGGACGTGGCGGCGCAAGGCATCCAGGGCAGTATCAAAGGCAGAAGGCATACTCATGGCTCGCTTTCCTCTGATATCTGATCTCTTGTTCCATGTTTTCAGGATATCAGATGACATGGGTATCGTCAATGGCTCGTGAGCCTGCATATGCCGCCAGGTAAGAAGGCCAAGGCGCTACCTATTTGCCACAGATCGGGTACAATAGATCCGTAAGGTCACCCAGACAGAAAGCCGAGGCACAGCTATGACCGAGATCTCTATCCACGGTACGGACTTTTACATCAACGACAAGCCTACCTATGCCGAGCGCAGGTTCGAGGGGCATCGCATCGAAGGTATGCTGTTCAATGTGCGCGCGGTGCAGGCCATCTTTGACGATGCCAACCCCGAAACCCGCGCCCAATGGGCCTACCCCGACACGGGAGAGTGGGACCCCGACCGCAATACAGACGAGTTCTGCGATGCCCTGGCCGAATGGGCCGACCACGGCATACTGGCCTTTACAGTGAACCTCCAGGGCGGGGGCCCCCTCTATGTGCCCGAGATCTACCGGGCCTATGACAACAATGGCTTTACGCCCCAGGGTGAGCTCAAGCCCGCCTATGCGGCGCGCCTAGAAAAGGTCCTGGCCCGCGCCGACGCGCTGGGGATGGTGGCTATTGTTGGCATGTTCTACTGGATGATGTTGCTCCGGATGGAGGACCAAGCCGCCATCTGGCGGGCAGCCCACCAGACGTGCGAGTTTCTCGCCGGCACTGGCCGTCGCAACATCCTGGTCGAGATCGCCAACGAGATCGACGTGGTCGTGGACAATACACCCTATGACATCTTTCGGCCCGAGCGCCAACCCGAGATGATCGCGGCGCTGCGTAACGCCTATCCTGAGCTACTCTACTCCACCAGCGGTGGTGGCGCGGAGGTTGCCACTGGGCGCGGCATGCCGCCCGCCTCGCTGGTGCGCGCCGATGACTATGTGCTCCTGCATGGGAACGGCTTGCGTCCGCCCGAGCTAATTGCCGCGTTGGACACGGTACACAACATGGAGGCCTACCGCATCGCGCCCAAGCCCGTTGTGATCAATGAGGATTCGCCGGCCATGCCCAACTTTGAGGCCGCCTGGCGCAAGGGCGTTTCCTGGGGGTACTATGATCAGGGCTGGCACGGACAGGGAGACGACCCGTGGGAGAGCTATGTGCCCCGGCCCCGCTATCGCGACGACGCCCCCTGGGAGCAACTCTCGGGGTTCCAGACGCCGCCAGTCAACTGGGGCATCAACACCCCCTTCAAGCGGGCCTTTTTTGAAAGAGTGGCCGAGATCACCGGCGCATCGGCGGGCTAGGGCTCAGCGCTGGTTCCGGAGCGTTTCCAGAATCTGGGCGAAATCGGGGGGCAGCGGCGCCTCAAACGTCATCTCGCCGCCATGTTTGGGGTGCCGAAAAGCCAGCCGCGCCGCATGAAGCATCTGACGCGGTGCGGCGATGCTCTCTCGCCTGCGGCCATAGGTGCGGTCGCCCACCACCGGGTACCCAATCGAGGCCAGGTGCACGCGGATTTGATGCGTGCGCCCGGTCAGCAGGTTCACCTCCAACAGCGAGGCCTCGCGAAAGGTCTCGAGCACGCTGTACTCGGTGCGAGCATAGCGCCCTCCATCAGCCACAATGGTCATGCGCAAGCGGTTGGCGGGGTCGCGCGCAATGGGCGCCTCGATGGCTGCTTGATGTGGCATCGGATGGCCGTACACCAGCGTCATATAGCGCTTGTCGACTTCTCGCTGACGAAAGGCGCGCTGCAACTTGCGCAGCGCGTCAGGATTGGTAGCCACCACCAGTAGACCCGACGTGTCCCGGTCGAGCCGGTGTACGATGCCAGGGCGTTCAGCGTCGAGCCCTGCACTGGCCAAGGCTGGGCGATGATGCAAGAGCGCGTTGACCAATGTATGGCTCGGGTGTCCCGGCGACAGATGCACCACCTGCCCCACCGCCTTGTTCACGACGATGAAACTCTCGTCTTCGTAGAGGATATCCAGGGGTAACGGCTCGGGCCGGGCGGTGGGGGGAGAATCCTCCGGAACAGTGACCGCGATTCGGTCATCGACATTGACCCGATAGGAGGCTCGCGTGGGGCCGCCATTGACGAGAATAGACTCATCCTTGACAAGCCTCTGAATCTGACTGCGCGACAGCTCTGGTAACCTGGCCACCAGATAGCGGTCAAGCCGTTCGCCGGCTTCCTCTCGTGCTACGACCAAGTACCTCGGATCCATAGTGATCTACTCGTCCTGCTCTTGGCCGCTGGGCTGCTCCGAATCGCCTGCGGCAACCTGATCAAACTGCTTGGTCTCGGAGGGATTCTCTTGGATCTCCTCTCCTTCTGTTGTCTCGGCCGGCGGCCGATCGAGAAAGAGGGCATAATACCCCAAAAGAATAGCCCCGATGGTGATGGCGCTATCAGCCACATTGAAAATCGGAAACCAACCCAGGTTGATGAAATCGGTGACCGCCCCGATGGTCAGACGATCAATCAGGTTGCCCAAAGCGCCCCCCAGTTGGAGCCCCAGGGCGACACGCAGCACCCACGACTCGTGGGCAAAGCGCCGAAAGTAGAGTACGATAAGGCCCACGGCAAAGAACGCGGCAATTACAAACAGGGTCCCCAAATCTTGGCCAAGACCAAAGGCAGCGCCTGGGTTCTCGACGCGCGTAAATACGACATAGGGCTCTAGCCAGCGGATCGGCATCGTCGACTGGTACGGCAGCAGCGTCCGCCGAATCCAGATCTTGGTCGCCTGGTCCAGAACGGTGACAAATGCGGCAAGGCCAAACAGCACCAGATTAGCCCGAGTCTTTATACGCAACGATTCGCTCCTGCTCACATGGGGCCGATGGCGTCTCGACCCTTGTTGCTAATGGATCGGCGCAGCCTCCGGGGACGCGCCGATACCATCCGAGTTTACCATGAACCGGGCTTCTCTCCCAATGGGCATGCCGCTGACGGTTCATACAGTGCAACTCTGCGCTCTCCTCGCGTTGACATCGCCTCGATGCGCCGCTAGAATGGCCGGGCACGTGGTTCGAGTCGGCTTGGCATCACGCAGGCCAACATCGTAGGAGGTTACGAATATGCAAGAGATGCAACGTGTCTTTCAGGTGGACGGCAAGCCGTTCTTTTCCCTCGGCGGCCAGTCTCGCAATTCGAGCGGCTACAATCGGGCCGAGGCTGAGACAGCTTTCAAGGCGCTCAAGCAGCTTCACGGCAACACCCTCGAGATCCCTGTATACTGGGAGCAGGTCGAGCCGGAGGAAGGGCGATTCGATTTCACCAGCGTCGATGACCTGCTGGCCCTGGCCCGCGAGTACGAGGTACGGCTTGTTCTGCTCTGGTTCGGGACCTGGAAGAACGGCAACATGGAGTATGCCCCGGCGTGGGTCAAGCAAGACCCAGAGCGGTTCTGGCGCGTGATCGGTCCGGCTGGCAATTCGGTATGGGTGCTCTCCTCGCACTGCACCGCCACCTACGAGGCTGACGAGCGGGCTTTTGGCCGGTTCATGACCCACCTGCGTGACAACGATAGCGACCAGCGCACAGTCATCGCCGTCCAGATTCAGAATGAGCCCGGCATCCTGGGCAGCGATCGGGACTATGGGCATGAGGCGCAGCGAATGTTCGAGTCGCAGGTACCCGACGAGATCGTGGAGCGATTGCCCATGGCCCCCGAGGGCGAGGTCTATGGCGCCTGGTATGAGGCGGGCGCGCGCGACGCGGGGACCTGGCCACAGATGTTTGGCGAAGCGGCAGGCGAGTACATGACCGCCTGGAGCATCGGCCAGTATATCGACAAGATGGCCGTCAAGGGTCGCGAAATCTATGACATTCCGCTCTATATCAACGTGTGGCTGGGCGAGATGCATTGGCGCATTGCGGGCGATGCGTACCCCTCAGGGGGCGGCACTACGCAGGCTCTCGACATTTTTCGGTGGGCGACGCCCAATGTCGACCTGATCGCCCCTGACATTTACATCGGGCATCCCGACGGCTACCGGCAGGTTTGCGCCGTCTATGCACGCCATGACAACCCTCTATTTGTGCCCGAGTCGGCGCCCTGGGGCTCTAACGCATGGAACATGTTCTATGCCCTGGGCGATTATGGCGCCATTGGATATCACATCTTTGCCATCGAGCATATCCTGGATCTCGAGGGGAACGTCAACGAGAGAACCCAGATGATGGTCGACTCTTTCCGCGCCGCAGCCGCGGCGATCCCCCTGCTGCTCAAGTACCAGGGTACCGATCAGATACATACCATCGTCCAGCAAGAGTTTCAGGCCTCGCAGATCGTCGATTTCGATGGCTGGAGAGGTCAGGTGCAGTTTGGTTATGGCAGCTGGCAATATCTGGGCATGGACTGGCGCCACCCGCCCAAGGGCCTGCCGGCGATGGGCGCCATGGGTGACTCGCGAGGGCGCGGTCTGATCTTTCAAGAGGACAAAGATACCTTCTACCTGGTCGGAGTCTCGTACCGGCTCCATCTGCGACGCATGGGGACCCCAAAGCAGATGATGGATCCCATGATGGTCAGCGGGTTTCACCAGACGCGCCAGGCGCCTTACGTCTCGGTAGATGAAGGGCACTTTGAGGGCGGCACCTTTGTTGTGGATCGGCGTCGCAATGGCGACGAAACCGATAGCGGCGTGTGGGTCGAGGCCGATTGTGGGGTCGTACGCGTGGTGCTGGCCCCTTAGCTGGTACCGTTACATCAACGTCGCTCGTGGGCCAGCGCTCTCGAGCGACGTTTTGCATCTGAACGCTAGCTGTGCCCGCAGCGCACCGTGATGCCATGCACGCGAGCGGCCTCGGCCAGTTGCTCCATGCTTTCGGGTGTGGGGCGCTTCAGCGAGCGCGCGGCATAATCGCGGCCCAGGCCATCATACTTGCTGGCCGCCATCGGATGAAAGGGCAGCAGCTCATAGTAGACGAGCCGGGGCAACCGGGCGGCGAACTGGGCGATGGCGGCGATGGTCTCTGGCTCGTCATTGACGCCGGGAATCACCGGCGTACGCACAATAAGCGGCTTGTCGGTGGCGCCCAGGCGCTCCACATTGGCCAGGATGCGTTCATTGCCCACGCCCGTGGCCTGCCGATGCACAGCTTGGTCCAGCACTTTGACGTCGAGCATGACCAGATCGACAAGCGGCAGCAGTTCCGATATCCGCTCCCAGGGCACGTTGGCGGCGGTCTCGATGGCAGTGTGTATGCCCTCGGCGCGGCAAGCGCCCAGCAACGCTTCGCAGAACGCCGGCTGTAGCAGCGGCTCCCCGCCCGACAGTGTCACGCCCCCACCCGAGTTCTCGTAAAAGGGACGATCCGCCATCACCTCACGCATCACCTCGGCCACATCGACCCGGCGCCCTACCAGCGTCAGCGCCTCCGCATAGCACTCTTGGGCGCAACGCCCGCAGGCTACACAGAGTTCACGCTCAAAGGCCCGCTCCCCATCGACCATCTGGTGTGCGCCGGTCTCACATACGGCCAGGCAGGCGCCACAGCCGATGCAGCGCTCGAGCTGGAGTTGCAGCTCTGGCTCGGGACGATGGGTCTCGGGATTGTGGCACCAAAAGCAGCGCAGGTTGCAGCCCTTGAGGAATACCGTCGTCCGGATGCCCGGCCCGTCGTGAACAGAGAAACGCTGGATCTCGGTGATGGTACCCTGCATGGCATCCTTCCTGGTGGCGTTGTATCCATAAATGATAGGCGCGCCAATGCTGCCTGTCAAACCAAGTATGGCTACTGTCACGCTTTGCGTTAAGGTTGCTTGACATAGAATGCTGTTCCATGTCATGCTATGAGTAACTCTATCGCATCAGAGCGTTGCTCACGGCCATCTCCATCGAGGCAGTGGGTGTCAGGAGAAAAAACAGATGCAGTTGTACGTTAGTCCGAAGCGATACTGGCAGCACTCGGACCATACCGAGGGACACGACCCCTCTGACTCGGATGCCCATAGCGAACAGATGTCAGAGGACGGGCATGCGGCGCAGGAAGAGCATGCGTCACGCGACGAGCACAGCGCTCACGATGATCATGAGGGCGACCACGGATCCACGGGGCCACAGCATGGCGGACACCACGACCCGGGAGAGCACGAGCACCACGGCGGCCACGCCGCCGATCATACCGGCCACGAGGAGATGTTCCGCAAGCGGTTCTGGATCTGCCTCGTACTATCGATCCCGGTCCTGGTCTATAGCCCCATGCTCCAGGAGTGGTTTGGGTATACCGCGCCTACCTTTCCCGGCAGCGAGTATGTGGGCATGGTGTTCTCTCTGGCCGTCTTTGGCCTCGGCGGTGTCCCTTTTCTGCAGATGGCAGTCCCCGAGATACGCAATCGCCGCCCTGGCATGATGACCCTGATCAGCCTGGCCATCACCGTGGCCTTTGTCTATAGCATGCTGGCGCAGATCGTTGGGTTGCAGGATCTCTTCTGGGAGCTGGTGACGCTGATCGTCATCATGTTGCTCGGTCACTGGCTGGAAATGCGTTCCGTGCGTAGGGCATCGGGCGCTCTGGATGAGTTGGCCGAACTGATGCCGGATACTGCGGAAAAGATCGAGGACGATGGCGACATCGTATCGGTGCCCGTCAACGATCTCGAGGAAGATGACCTGGTGCTAGTGCGGCCAGGGGCCAGCATCCCGGCTGATGGCGTTGTGGTCGAAGGCCGCTCCAACGTGAACGAGGCCATGATCACCGGCGAGTCGCAACCGGTGGAAAAGGAGCCTGAGGACGAGGTGATTGGCGGCACGATCAACGGCGATGGCAGCCTAAGGGTGCGGGTCACTGCTACGGGGGACGAAACCGCCCTGGCGGGCATCATGCGCCTCGTCGAAGAGGCCCAGATGAGCAAGTCTGATACCCAGGTTCTAGCCGATCGAGCTGCCGGATGGCTGTTCTATATCGCTCTGGCCGTTGCCTTTGTCACACTGGCCGCATGGACGGCCATCGTTGGCGTAGAGCTGGTTGTGCTCCAGCGTGTGGTCACCGTCCTGGTGATCTCCTGCCCGCACGCCCTGGGCCTCGCGATACCGCTGGTTGTCGCCATCGTGACCGAGCTGGGCGCGCGTAATGGCATCCTGGTGCGCGATCGGCTGGCCCTCGAGTCCGCTCGAGAGATCAATGTGGTGGTATTCGACAAAACGGGTACTCTCACCGAGGGCGTGCATCAGGTGGTCGATATGACGACAGTCGATGATTGGGAGCGTGAACACGCGCTTGCATGGGCGGCTGCCGTAGAGAGCGATTCAGAGCACATGATCGCACGGGCCATCCGAGAGGCCGCCAGCGCCGAGGAGTTGGAGCTACCCCAGGCCCGTAACTTTCAGGCGCTCAAGGGACGCGGCGTACAGGCCGATTTGGACGGGCAGACGGCCTATGTAGGCGGGCCCAACCTGCTGGACATGCTGTCACTCACGCTGCCCGAGAGCCTCGAGGCCTTTGGCGAGGAAGCGGCGGGCAAGTCACAGTCGGTGGTCTACCTGGTCGCTGACAGCCAGGTGGTGGCCTCGCTGGCTATCGCCGATGCCATCCGGCCCGAAAGCCATGACGCGGTACAGTTGCTGCGTGAGAGGGGGATCGAGGTGGCCATGCTAACCGGCGATAGCCAGGCCGTCGCAGATGCCGTGGCCCGCGAACTGGAGATCGATACCGTGTTCGCCGAGGTACTGCCCGAGCACAAGGCCGACAAGATCGTCGAGCTGCAGGAGCAGGGCAAGCGGGTAGCCATGGTGGGCGACGGCGTCAATGATGCCCCGGCCCTGGTACGCGCCGACGTCGGCATCGCCATTGGCAGTGGCACCGACGTAGCCGTCGAGTCGGCCGGGATCATCCTTGTCCGGAGCAACCCGCTGGACGTGGCCAAGATATTCAACCTGAGCCGCGCCGGCTACCGCAAGATGGTCCAGAACCTCTGGTGGGCGGCAGGCTACAACATCGTGGCGCTACCTCTGGCAGCGGGTATCCTGGCTCCCTGGGGGATTGTGCTGACGCCCGCGGTTGGCGCCCTGCTTATGTCGGCCAGTACCATCATCGTCGCCATCAACGCCCAGTTCTTGCGCGGCGCCAAGCTCTAGCTCAGCACGGGAATGTCTTGTGTTATGAACGAATCTAAAGTACTCTCCATTGTCTGGAACCTATGAGGGCATTGTGGCGTCATAGAGACAGAACCGCCCTAGCCGTTCCCGCAGGAGGAGAGTGAGATGAAACGATGCACAGCAATCATTCTGGCACTACTGGTGGCAGCGCTGCTCCTGACCGCCTGTGCGGCCCCGGTCAGACACGCAGCAGACATGGCTGTCGCCCGAGAGGCCCTCGTTGAGTCAGCGCCCATGTACGAGTTCGAGATGGACAAGGCGTCTGCACCAGAAGCCCCCCGTGCTGCTCCTGGCACCGGCATGGCTGCCTATGCCCAAGTCACGGATCGCATGATCATCCGCCGTGTCAACATGAGCGTCCTGGTCGAGGAC
>SLPC01000142.1 GCA_007132185.1 Anaerolineae bacterium
ACCGACATTGCCGCAGCCAAGATCGGCGGCAGTGCTTCCGAGTACTCGATTACGGTCAAGGGCCAGCCCTTCCCGATGCACGAGTGCCGCACCCGCCACGGCCAGGGGTTGGGCTATGCCCTCTCGCCCACCGGCGCCGACCATATGCACAATTTCTGGGATGACGGGATGACGAGCGAGCCCCTGGGTGAGACCTTCAAGGAGCTGGGCGTGTACGAGGCACTACCTCGTCACGACCTCAGCCCGGGTAAGGTGCGCGCCTATATGTACGGCAGCAACTGGCAGTGGGTCCACAATCATCTGGGCAACTGCATGTTCATCAACTGGAGCCGCGATCAGATGGCAGAGATTGTCTCGGCCATGACCGGCTGGAAGACGAATGTCTGGGAGTTGATGCGCGCCGGTGAGCGTGGCGTCACCATGATGCGCGCGTTCAACATGCGTGAGGGGCTGACCCGCGACGACGATCGGCTGCCCCTGCGCATGCAGAGCCACTTTGTGAGCGGCCAGGTCAACGAAGAGCCCATAGACCCCGAGGTGCTCGAGGAGGCCAAAGAGACCTTTTACGCTATGATGGGCTGGGATCCCGAGACGGGCGTCCCCACAGAAGCCAAGCTTCAGGAGCTGGACATCCCCTGGGTGGTGGATCAGCTCAAGTAGCCCTCGATGTATGATAAAGGGGTGGTCAAAGAATGGCCACCCCTGCCTTGATGCAGAGGGGCCAGGCAAGCGGGCACCGGACTCTTTCGGGCGGCGTGATGTATGCTCGGTTGCGCGGGCTTGCATGGCGCCCTTTTGCCAGGCCAGAGCCGAATCGCGTATCTATCCAGGAGGATGAAATGGGACAATTGGATGGCAAGGTGGCGATTGTGACGGGGGGCGGCAGTGGCATTGGCAGGGCCATCGCCACGCTCTTTGCCCAGGAGGGCTGCTGTGTGGCCATTGCCGGGCGCACGGTAGCGCGCCTCGAGGCGGCGGCGGAGGAGATGCGTCAGGCCGGGGCCGAGGTCCTGGCTGTGCCCACCGATGTGGCGAATGAGGAGCAGATCGCGGCCCTCTTTGCGCAGACGATGGAGAAATTCGGGCGTCTGGACGTTCTCGTCAACAGCGCCGGCGCCTTTGACGGGGGGCCGGTAGAGGATATCTCGCTGGAAGCCTGGAACAATGTGGTTTGCGCCAACCTCACAGGCCCGTTCCTTTGCACGCGCGAGGCGTTCCGCATCATGAAGCCTGCCGGCGGAGGGCGCATCATCAACATCGGCAGCATCTCGGCGCAGCGCAGCCGCATGCACTCGGCCCCCTACACGGCCACCAAGTTCGGCGTGGATGGCCTGACCCACGCCACGGCGCTCGAGGGCCGCGAGTATGGCATTGCGGTCAGCTCGCTGCATCCGGGCAATACGATGGTCGAGCGACGGGTGGATGTCGACGAGCCGATGTTCGATGCCGACGTCATCGCGCGCACGGCTCTATTCATGGCGACTCTGCCTCCCGAGGCGAACATGTTCCAGGCGATTGTGCTGCCTCTGGAGCAGCTCTACATAGGGCGGGGTTAGTCTGGCTGGCTTGTTGGAGGGGCCAGGTCGCTGGATGGGTGGACGCCTTTGCCGTTCTATGCGTGAATCGCTATAATCAAATGACCACGAGCGCCCACCCTATAACTCGTGGCTCAAATACCGCAAGACAGGCGGTTTGATATCACTCAGTTTGGGAGGAGACCATGCCTAGACCGCGTATTTCTTTGGGCAGCTGGGCCTTTATCCGAGGCTCCTATGCCGACGATCCTTGGAGCCTCGAGCGTGTGGTCGATTTTGCGGCGGAAGCCGGCTATGAAGGCGTTGAAGTCTCAGGGTATCGTCCACATGCCCATCATGACGACTATGACACGCCGGAAAAGCGCCAGGCCCTGCGCGACATGATCGAGAGCCGGGGGTTGGAGGCGTCGGGCTATGCGCCCGATCTACGCCACGTGCCCGCCGCCACCACCGAGACCGAGACCTATATGGCCGAGATCCGCAAGTGCATGGATATGTGCACCGGCATTCGGACCGATGTCCTAAGGGTAGATACAGGGGTGCCCCCTCAGGAGTTGAGTGCCAAGGAGTATGCTGCGCTGTTCAAGCAGATCGCCGAGAATTGGTTCGAGGCGGCAGAGGCGGGCAAGCCGATTGGCGTTGCATTGCACTGGGAGTTTGAGCCGCGCTTTCTTGTCAACAAACCCACAGAGATCGGCCGGCTGCTCGAGGCCGTGCCCACCGAAAACCTGCATCTCATCTTTGACCTGAGCCACGCATACATGGTGGCGGTGGAGGGAGCGCGCCAACCAGGCATCGTGCAGACAGAAAAGTATGGCATCTTGGGCCTTGGAAGAGCCCTCGAGGAAAAGATAGGCCATCTGCACGTAGCCGACTCGGACGGTACCTTGTATAATGAGGAAAGCAGCACGCATTTGGCGCTGGGTCGAGGCAAGATTGATCTGGAGACCGAGCTCTACTATATGCGCCATCACATCATGAAGCTATCGTGGTGGACGATGGATTTCAACTATAGCCCTGATCCAGAGACCGCTGCCCGCGAGGCTGTGCCGATCATTCTTGGCTACATGGAACAATTCGACTTGGATCGCAGACTCGCCTAGCCACCACCTGGGCTGATACGTCGGCCTCATGGCTTGCCACCTCTGGCGAGTCAGCGATATCGCTCATCGCGAGCAATGGCTCGTGAGATTGGGGGCAATATGGCAGGAGGTGTCAAGAGGCGACTGGGCCAGTTCTGGGAACTGACCAAAGCCAGTGTAGAGAGCTTTAATCAACGAAAGGCGGGCCGCCTTGCTGCCGCGTTTGCCTTTGATGCGCTGCTGTCGATGGCGCCCATTGCCTTTTTGGTGATTTTTGTGGCCGGGCTGCTGCTGGGCGACGCAGAGGTCATGAATGTCGTGCAGGAGCAGATGCGTGAGATCTTTGGACCACAGGCCGCCGATCTTTTGGATAATATGGTCCAGAACATCCATCAGACAGAAGGCGGCTTGCTGGGGAGCCTGATCGGCATCGTGGCTCTGGTATGGGGGAGCTCCAGCCTCTATGTCCATCTCCATGAGGCGTTGAATGCACTATGGGGTGTCGGGCCGCGTCCCAAGGGCGGCATCGTGCGCACGGTGATGCTCCGGGTAACCTCCGTACTGATCGTCCTTGGTTTCGGTATGCTTCTCTTTATCGTAATTGCGCTCAATACCGCTTTTGTCGCCCTTGGTGCCGAGCTAGCACCAGTATTGCCTTTTTCCTTGTTTGTTATGCGCATTATTCAGTTTATCGTTTATTTTGGCGTTTTATTCCTTTTGATTGCCCTCATGTACAAGCTTGTCCCGGACGTGCACATTGTCTGGCATGATATATGGATCGGGGCTACCATCACCTCCATTCTCTTTATTATCGGCCAAGTAGGCGTAGCAATCTATCTTTCACAGGTCGACTTTACCGATATATGGGGTGCCGCGGGCGTAGTCATCGTGCTCCTGATATGGATATTCTTCTCTGCCCAGATCCTGTTTCTGGGGGCCCAGTTCACATACGAGTATGCGAACCGCCACGGGCTGCCCATTGTTGCCAAGTATGGTGAGCAGGGAGCGGAGAAACTTGGGACGGATTGAGTCAGTGAGACCGGGGCCGCCGCCAGGAGGTGGTCTGTGGGTATCGTGATCTGCAACCGGGCCGGCGGCGTAGGGATCGCGCAAGGGGCTCGTGTGTTGGAGGAGGGAGGCCTCGCGCTGGATGCCATAGAACAGGGCATCCGGCCTGTGGAGGCCGACGTGACGATCCATAGTGTAGGGCGGGGAGGGTGGCCCAACCTGCTTGGACAGGTCGAGCTCGACGCCTGTATCATGGAAGGGCGAGCCTTACGGGCGGGCGCCGTCGGTGCTGTGCGGAGCTTCTTGCATCCGATCAGCATCGCTCGGCGGGTGATGGAACGGCTTCCCCATGTACTCCTGGTGGGCGACGGCGCAGAACGCTTTGCCCGCGAGTGTGCCATGGAAGAGGGTGAGAACCTGACGGCAGAGGCGCGTGAGGCGTGGCAAGCCTGGCGTGCTGCGCGCCTCAGCGAGGATGAACTGGCCAGGTGGCCCGATCTCTCCCTGGCGCCGCTTGCTCAGGATGCCGCTGATCCCCAAAGGACCCATGGAACGACCATCTTTTTGGCGCAAGAGGCGGGCGGCCATATGGCGGCGGGCGTGAGCACCAGTGGCTGGGCCTTTAAATACCCCGGCAGGTTGGGCGATTCGCCCATTATTGGCGCAGGCTGTTATGTGGATGATCGCTATGGGGCGGTGGCCTGTGTGGGGCAGGGCGAGTTGGCCATTCGGGCAGGTACGGCACGCGCCGTAGTGCTGTATCTCAAGATGGGGCTGGGTTTGCGGGCTGCCTGCCACGAGGCCATCGATGATCTCCAAGCTATGCGTGATGACTTGCGTTCCTTTGTCATGATTCATGCTGTGAACGCGCGGGGCATGCCCTATGCTGTTGCCTGGGGCGACCATCCCAATCCAAGATACTGGATGTGGCAGGATGGTATGGGAGCTCCAGAGTTGTGCGAAGCGGAGCATATCGCTTGACAGAAAGAGGCAATATCTCATCGAGGGCGTCAGGTGATTACGCGTCTCGAGACCTGCGCCGCAAAGGATCAACCTATGCCAACCACAAAGATCAATGGCATGGCGCTATATTACCAACTGATTGGGCAGGCGGGACCCCCTCTCGCGATGGTGCACGGAGCCTGGTGGTCGCACCGCTCGTGGGAAGTGGTAGCTCCCGCGCTGGCCGAGTCCGTCAGGCTTCTCACTTACGACCGGCGCGGACACAGTGCCAGCGAGCGACCCGAGGGCCCTTTGCTCATTCGTGACGATGTCAGTGACCTGGCAGGGCTGATCGAACAACTCGAACTCGCCCCGGCCTGGGTTGCCGGGGTCTCAGGCGGAGCCAGCGTGTGCCTGCGCCTGGCGAGCGAGCGCCCGGATCTGTTGCGTGGGGTGATCGTGCACGAGCCGGCACTATTCGGCCTGCTGGCTGACGACCCGGGGGCGGCGGCGATGCTCGACATCATCAGAGATCGGATCAGGGCGATCACCGAGCAGATCAGGTCAGGCGACCACGCAGAAGCGGCCAGGCAGTTCGTTGAGACGGTTGGGGGCACGCCAGGCCGCTGGGATCAGCTCTCTTCCGACTATCAGCGGATCATCATTGAGAATGCGCCGGCTTTTCTCCAGGCCATACAGGATCAAGAGGCGTTGACCTTTGATCTGGAGTGGCTCGCGGATTTCTCCAAGCCGCTATTACTTAGCCACGGCGACCAGAGCCCTCGCTTTTACGCGGAGGTGGTTCGCCGGATTTCTGGGGCAGTGCCGCAGGCAAGGATATTGACCTTTCAAGGGGCGGCTCATGTGCCGCAGCGCACGCATCCTGATGCCTATGTGGAAGCGGTCACGTCCTTTATCGAGGAGCACGAAGGCTCAACGTGATGCGCGTGATGTGCGCCAAGCCTATAGCTTTGGGACAGCGCGACGCGGAATAGATCGCTTGATCGTCCGAGCCAAGAGCATTCCCCGGAGGGCCCTCACATGCGAGTCCTGATCATCGGCGGTAGCGGCCTCATCAGTACAGCCATTACGGAGCAGTTGCAGGCCCGTGGAGATTCGGTGACCTGGTACAACCGTGGCCAGCGGTCCGTGCACCTCGCCGAGCCTCCGCCGACCTTGAAGGGAGACCGGACCAATTTCGCCCGTTTTGCGGCTCAGATGGCCGAGGCAGGCGCATGGGATTGTGTCATTGACATGGTCTGCTTTCGGCCAGACGAAGCCGAGAGCGCCATACGGGCCCTGGCTGGTCGAACCAGGCACTATATCTTTTGCAGCACGGTGGATGTATACACCAAGCCGGCCACACGGTATCCTATCGTCGAGTGCTGCGAAAAGCAGCCCTACCCTAGCTTTCCCTATGCATTCGACAAGGCAGCCTGCGAGCGCGTTCTTTGGGCGGCCCATGAGCGCGGAGATCTCGCCGTCACAGCTATCCGTCCGGCGCACACTTATGGGGAGAGTGGGCGGGTGTTGCATACCTTTGGCTTTGAGACCTATATATTGGATCGCATCCGCAGGGGCATGCCCTTGGTGGCCCATGGCGATGGCCGCTCCCTCTGGTCGTCCTGCCATCGCGACAACGTGGCCGCGGCCTTTGTCGGTGCCGTCACGCAACCGGGGGTAACGATCGGCAGGGCCTACCATGTAGCAGCCGAAGAATGGCTCACTTGGGATCGATATTATCAGGAGTTGTCAGCGGCATTGGGGCTGGATTGCCCACCGCTGGTGCATATTCCAACCGATCTGCTGGGCAAAGCATTGCCCGAGCGCGCCATGTGGTGTGTCGAAAACTTTGCCTATAACAACCTCTTTGACAACAGGGCTGCTCAGCGCGATCTAGGCTTTGCCTATACCATCCCGGTGGCTGTCGGGTTCCGCCGTCTGGTTGATTGGCTTGACTCTCATGATCAGATCGAACCGGCGGAGGCCTACCCCTTTTATGATCAGGTCATACAGGCATGGGAGCGCCTCGGAGAAGGATTCGTGGCCGAGTTGGCCGAATCGCACCGGTGATACGCAGCTAGGCCTTGATCTCGACCTCAGCCTCGATTTCGACAGGCAATCCGAGAGGTAGTTCGGCGACTCCGATGGCTGAGCGGGCATGTTGGCCAGCCGCTGGCCCATACAGGTCGATGATCAGGTCACTGAACCCGTTGATCACATTAGGTTGGTTGGTGAATCCCGGAGCCGAATTGACCATGCCAAACACACGCAGCCATGCGGTCACATGGTCCAAATCGCCCAGTTCGCGCTTGAGGCTGCTCAGGATTGATAGCGCTGTGAGCCGGGCCGAGACATAGGCCTGCTCGGCGGTAACTTCTGCGCCAACCTTGCCAAAAGGCCCCGCCGTCGTGCCATCGGGAAGTAAGGGGCCATGTCCCGAAATATACGCGCGATTCCCGCGGACGCGAACCCAGTGAAAAGGCAGTCGCAAGCCATGAGGGAGCTTGAGCGGCTCAGGGAGGACGAGCCCGAGTTCCTGGAGCCTGGTCTCTATGCGCATAGCACACCTCCTCAATGATGTCCCCAACTCCCACCAGGTGCCTGGCGTAACAGCCCTGTGACTGATGGGACTTTTGAGAGTGACGCAAAGCAGGGATGGGCTGCCTACTGGAGTTCACTCGCATGTATGAGTATGCAGTCAAGCGCAGGTAGTATATGATATTCATGAGAGAAATTGCAACAGTGGCGCTGTCAGGCGGACAGATGATTGCAGCATTGTAAGGAGCAGCCAGTGGCCAACGCATTGGTCGTTCTAAACCCGGTTGCAGGCAACACACGTGTCGATAGGGTCTTGGAGGCTCTGCAGCAACGCGCCCTCCAGCTTGGCCCCTACGAGGTCTATGAGACCACGGGGCAAGAGGATCTCCCTGCGCTCATAAACCAGCGCCATCGAGAAGGCTTTGACACATTTATCGCTGTGGGCGGCGATGGCACGGTGGGGAGTGTGGCGGCTGGGTTGGTGGGCAGCGAAGCTCGTCTCGCGATCGTGCCTACGGGTACAGGCAACGTGATTGCCCACGATGCTGGGATCCCTAACAGTTTGGACGATGCGCTGGACCTGGTCACCGATGATGCACCGATCATATGGATCGATGCCATGCAGGTGAATGACACCTATGCCTTTCTCAATATCAGCCTGGGATTGAGTGTCGGCATCATACGCGATGCAGATCAGCGGCGCAAACGCAAGCTGGGCCGTCTGGCGTACATCTGGTCAGGGCTCAAGAACCTGGCGGCGGTGCGCGAGCAGCCTGTGCGGTTGTGGACCGACGATGAACCACACGATCTAAGCGTGTCGGAAGTACTTGTAGCCAATAGTCCTTCGATTGGACTCCACGATCTCAGTCTAACCGAGTCGCACATGGATGATGGCCAGGTCGAGGTGATCACGTTTCGCACGCGGCATCTGCTAGACTATCTCGGCATTATCCTCGATTTTCTGCTTCAGCGGACCCGCCGACGACGCACTGTGCAGGTCTTTCGCGTATCATCCCGGCTGGTTGTAGAGACCGAGACGCCTACGGATGTGCAGATCGATGGCGACGTAGAGTCGCAGACGCCAGTCTCGGTGCGTGTGATACAGAGTGCTGTCAAGCTCATATCGCCCCTGGCAAGCGAAAGAGACTTTTCCGCTATGGCCAGCGATAAAGGAGAGGCCTCGTAGGGCGAGACGCGGGGATGTAAGGGCCAGGCCTGCAGCTATTACAGGCGCCCGCTTGCCGATAGTCTGACGCCGCAGGCGAGCGCCGATGCGCTCAAGGGATATGTGTGATGAGTCCCTGTTAGATGCGACGAACCAACACCCCACCCTCATCCAGCAGAGTTCGATTCCTACAGAGATACGTAACCCCGGCGGTCAAAGTTTGGAACAAGTCACAAGAGGTTATTGACAGATGGAGAGTTGGGCAACCGAAACCCAGAATGTCGATGCGCAGGAGCGAGTTGCATCCGAGCAGACACAAGCGGACGCGGATATGTCGTGGCGCAAAGGGAAGGGGAGCTCTGATCGAGAGGCCAGGCTTGACTTTGAGGAGGTCAAGGCCAAGCAGGCTGCTCGGGTGTCATTGCTCTATGTGGCCACGGCCGCGCCGGTAGCCTGGTATTATCTACCCGGAACACCGTTCGCCTTCTGGCCGTTCATGGTGTTCTCGGCATTGGTGATCACAGGGCTCTTGTCGTGGTACTTGACCTCTCGCTTGCCTTTCTATGCCTACCTGGTCCTCTTAGTGGGCCCTGTCATCACACATGCGTTGGCGCTCTGGTCTATCCCTTCCATAGCAGTGCCTTTTTTTGGGGTACTCATCGTGGTCACCAATGCGGCGATCAGCCCCTGGCATAGGCTCGCTAGTATCCTCCGGGCAGCTCCCAGCTCTGTTCGGCATGGTGACGTGCGATCGTGTCAGCCAGCTCATCTACCGCAACCAGGCTCTCTTCTGATGGATACCCTCGCGCCAGCACAGGAGACAGGACCTCGACCTTGAGGTTGGGGATCAGGGCATTCACTTCCTCAACGGCGCGCGTGCTCCAGCCATACGAGCCGATC
>SLPC01000112.1 GCA_007132185.1 Anaerolineae bacterium
CGAAATGCTTGCCGGCGATATCCCACAGGGCCAGGTCTATGGCGCTGAGAGCTCCCATGATGGCCGCACCGCGGAAATGGGTCCACCGGTAGAGATACTGCCAATGATGCTCGATGCGCAGCGGGTCCTGACCAATGAGATAGCGTTTAAAGGTCTCCACAGCACCGGCCGAGGCCTCCAGGAACCCCCAGGCCCCCGACTCGCCCAGCCCCACCAGCCCGGCATCGGTATGCACCTGCACGAACAGGTACCGATCGATCAACAGCGTCTCGATCTCGGTGATCTTCATGAGGCTCCTCTCAGTCTGTGTGTGGCGCCAGCACACTTGGGCACACGGGGCAATCGAACGGCAATCGGTCGCAGGTATGCGCCGAACCCGCAGGCGCTGGCTGCGGGCAGGGTGCCAAGATCGGGTTGCTCAGTTCTCCTTCATCAGCTCCCAGCGCACCCCATACCGATCGATCAGCGACGCAAAAAAGCTGCTGTAGGTGGTCTCTGTGTTGGGCGCCAGAATCTGCGCGCCCTCCTTCAGGACGGCATAGGCCCTGCTTGCCTCTTGCACGCTGTCAAACAGGACCAGCAGGGAGACATTGGTCCCGCAGGGTATGTCGCTCGTGTGATCGTTCAGCATGATGCGCTGATCGCCGATCATGAGCTCGGCGTGGTACACGAGCTCACCGTCTTTGTCACTCGATGGCTGCCAGTCCATGGGATTGGCGTCCTTGTACGTGAGGAGCACGGTCCTCTTTGCCCCCAGGGCCCGCTCGTACAGCTCGATGGCCTTTTCGCATTCCCCGCTGAAATGCAGGTTTGGGATGATTTCCATCTATCTCTATCGGTTAGGAACTCGGAATCTACAGATACTAGCCACGCGACTGCCAGCGAACAAGCCGCTGCGCTCGCAGGCCAAGAGCATCAGCGGCTCGCCGCCAAAAGCTGCACAGATAGTATCTGCTAGAGCCGATCCGATCGGCACGCATTCAGGGCAACCCCGCTCACTGCCATGCTCCAGATAGAGAGCCCGGGCATAGAGAGGCTCCAGAATGCCGGTCGAGGGCTGCTGACGTGCGGCATAGCCCGTCAGTTCGACGCCAATGGGCGGGGTGATCTCGGATCGGGCGACTCCGGCACAAAGCACAAGCAGTATCCTCCGATGCTATGGGCCGAAAGGCCTGGTGTCCGTGAATCAGATGGCCTACGACAGCAGAGTACCGTGCGCCCGCTTGCACGGACGCACGGCGAATGCTCTTGCCTACGATCGGTCTATACGCTCGCAGGCAGACCTTGGCTAGAGATTGACTTGTCCGCGTACCTCTTCGGCTTTGCCTACAGCACGGTCACGCAGTTCGATCGCTTGCTCGCCAAGGCCGTCAATCGTTTCCTTGCCAGATTGCGGCGCTGACAAGAGGCCCAGAAGCCAACCTATAAAAAGACCAAGGAAGAATCCCATTAGTAACTTGTCCATATTGTCCATCCTCTCTGGATATCACTACCAATACCCTTATTATAGCGCCAATGTGCTCCGTTGTCTACCGTCTGTTCGCTCTGCCGACTTTTGACATACAGACCTCATAGCGAGTATTCTGTTCCTCTGCCAGCTCTCTTCGCCTATAGAAAGGATTCTGCAACATGCAGACACGCACTCTGGGCCGCACCGGCATCGAGGTCAGCGCCATATCATTGGGCACCGAATACCTCATCGACCTGCCCCAAGATCATGTGGATGCGGTCATTCACCATGCCATTGAGCGCGGCATCAATTACTTTGATCTCTTTTATGCCCAGCCTCATTTCCGGGATATCCTGGGGCGGGCGTTTCAGGGGTATCGTGACAGGGTGCTGCTCACCGCCCACCTGGGAGCCACCGTGGAAAGTGGCCAGGGGGCCGTCACCCGCGATCCTAGCGTAGCCCAGGAATACGTCGAGGACTATTTGCGACGCTATCACACCGACTATGTGGATGTCCTGTTCCTGCACAATAGCGATGGCCAAGAGGACTATGACACAGTGATGGCTCCCGGCGGCCTGCTCGACCTGGCACAAAAGCTCCAAGAGCAAGGGGTGGCGCGGGCCATCGGCTTTTCGGGGCACACCGTTTCGACGGCGCGCCAGGCGGCCGAGTCGGGGGCCGTGGACGTGATCATGTTTCCCATCAATCTGGCGGCCAACGCCGTGCCCGGCAAGCGCGAGTTCCTCCAGAGCTGTGCCGTGCATGATGTAGCCCTGGTCGCTATGAAGCCTTTTGCTGGAGGCAAACTGCTCCAGCCAGAGTCCAATCTGGCCTTGATGTCCTTTCACTCGGGCGGCGGCGACATGGAGCTGACCAAGGAGCAGGCTATTACTCCCATCCAGTGTCTGCATTATGTCCTATCACAGGTGGGCGTATCCACTATCGTCCCCGGCTGCAAGAGCATCGATGAGTTGGATCAGGCGCTGGCCTACTGGGCCGCCGACGATGAGGCCAGAGATTTCAGTCAGCTACTGGCGGCGTTTGCCCAGTATCAGCAGGGAGAATGCGTGTACTGCAATCACTGTCTGCCGTGCCCCTCGTTCATCGATATCGGCCAGGTCAACCGGCTGCTGGACACAGGCATGGCGGCGATGACGCCAGCTGTGCAGGCAGCCTATGCGGCGCTGTCCGCCAATGCCGATGACTGCATTCAGTGTGCGGCCTGTGAGGCACGCTGCCCCTTTGGCGTACCTGTCATCGAGAAGATGGAGCAGGCGACGGAGCTGTTTGCGTCCTGAGATAGGCCAGGCCCCACATACAGGACGACGCACGCAGCCCAGGGAGGATCAGGAGGAAGCCTGGTTCAGGCGCGCCATCTGCTCAGCGTCGAGTCGCACCTCCAGTGCGCCCAGGTTCTCCTCCAACTGGGCTATGCTGCTGGCCCCGAATAGCGGAATGACTGCCGGCTCGCTCTGCATGAGCCAGGCCAGTACGACCTGGTTGGGGGTGGCGTCCACCTGCGCAGCAACAGTCCGCAGTGCCTCCAGGCGTGCATCGGTATCCGGGCCCTGGTACTGTGCCGCGACTGGGCGGTCGGTACGCACATAGCTGCCACCCAGCAGCGACGAGTAGGCCAACAGCCGCATCTCCCGGGCGCGCACATAGTCCAGCAGGTCGTCATTGGCGGCCGTCTGGTGGCCGAAATCGGCGCCCGGTTTCGGCCGCAGATACGAGTAGCGCTGCTGGATGCAGCAGTACTCGGGCCAGCCGTTCCCCTGGCTGACCCAGCGCGCCTCCTCCAGGCGCCACGCCAAATAGTTGCTGGCGCCCACGAGACGCACCTTGCCCGCCTCGACCAACCGGTGAAAAGCCTCCAGCGTCTCGTCCAACGGCGTGTTGCGATCATCCCGGTGGGCATAGTACAGGTCGATCGTCTCGATCCCCAGACGTCTGAGGCTTTTCTCACACTCGGCCGCGATCTGCTCCGCCCTCAGACCGCGCTCCACGCCCTCATAGTCAAAGCCCACCTTGGTGGCGATGAACAGCTCCTGGCGGTTGCGTCGCTCGCGCATCCACTGCCTCAAAAAGGTCTCGCTCTCTCCGCCGACGCACCCAGGCACCCACTCGGCATAGTTGTTGGCGGTATCCAAGAAGGAGCCGCCCGCCGCCACATAACGGTCCAGGATATCATACGAGGTCTCTGGATCGGTGCGGTTGCCCAGGTGCATGGTGCCCAGGCACAGGGCGCTCACCTGCACCGCGCTCTCCTGCGCCGCGGTCATGCCAAGGAACACGGTTCTCATATCTTTACCTCCTCTATGCTGGCGTGCTGTACGACGATGGGGGTAGATCCGCCAGGCTGCGATACAGCGGCGCCATCTCGGCCAGCAACTCGACATACTGCCGTGCGCACGCCTGGTAAAAAGTATGATACGCAGGCCGCGGCAAGACCCGCTCAGCGGTAGCCGCCAGGCGGCGAGACGTGGCCTTGAGATCGTCAAAGAGGCCCACCGCGTGCCCGGCAATGATAGCAGCCCCCAACACCGCGCACTCTTCCCGATTCAGGCGCACGTACGGCAATCCAAGTACGTCGGCCTTGATCTGATTCCATAGCGGGCTGCGAGCACCTCCGCCAATCACCCGCGCCTCGGAAAAGGCCGACTCGGGCACCAGCTCGCGCTGGATGCTCATGTAGTGGGCATACTCGTAGGCCACCGCCTCGAGCATGGCGCGATACAGATGCGGCCTGCCGTGGGCCCAGGTGAACCCCATCCACATCCCGCGCAGATCGGCGTCGCTGGGACAGACGCGCCCCTGCAGATGAGGCAGAAAGAACAGGCCTTCTGAGCCTGCCGGCACCTGTTCTGCAAGGCGGTCGAGCAGCGCATAAGGCTCCTCACCGGCTGCCTGGGCCTTGGCCTTGAGCTCGGGGACCAGCTCGTCGCGAAACCAGCGCAGGTTCAGCCCCCCGCCGTTGATGTAAGCCAGAGCATACCACGAGTCGTCTGGCACCAGGCGCGCGGTAAAGAGGGTTCTATGAGCCACATCGGGCACAAAGCGATCCACGCAGATGGCCAGGACCGAGGCGGTGCCAGCCACATCGAACACCAGGCCCGGCTCGGTCATGCCCGCGCCCAGCATGCCCGCCGCCTGATCGCCCGCCCCGGCCGCGATGGGCGTCCCGGCCACTAGACCGCATTCCCGAGCAGCGTCAGGGGTCAGCGTGCCAATCACCTCCCACGGAGCCACAATGCGGGGCAGCTTGGTCATCGGCACGCCAAAGGTATCACACAGTTCGGGGTCCCAGGCCTTGCGCACGGTGTCGCTCAGGCAGGAAAAGTGCAGGTAGGTATAGTCCATAAAGGCGTCGTCGCCCTGCAAGCCGGCCAGGCGCCCGGCCACATAGCCTCCCGGGACGACGAACTTGGCTATCCTGGCGAATACACTGGGACGCTCCTGCATCCACCAGAGGATCTTGGGGCCATGGGAGTAGGTGGGCGGTCCCCCGGTGCGTCGGATGATGGTCTCTTGCAGTGGACGCATCTGCTCGATGGCCGGCTTGCAGCGGGTGTCCAGCCATGAATCATACACGGTAGGTGTATCCCAGGCTCGATCCACCGTGCCGATGCCGGCCATCTGCCCGCAGCAAGCCAGAGCTGCCACCTGCGAGGGGTTTATGCCGCTCGCTTGCACACACTGCCGAATGGTCTGTATCGTGGACCCGTACAGGTCCTCCGGGTTCTGCTCCACGCAGCCCGGGCGGGGATAGAGCAGCCGCGACTCTTCAAAAGCGGTCGCCACCAGAGAACCTTTGTCATCAAAGATGGCCGCTTTGGTGCCCATGGTGCCCAGATCAACGCCGATCAGGTAGGTCTGCATCACGATCCTCCCGCCACGCGCGTTACGCAGGTACCCTGAGACTACTGGCAGATCATGACTGTGGCAAGATCTCAAGAGCAGTAAGAAGGCTGCCCTACCAGCTCTCTACCTGGTATATTGTAGGCGGCCCTCTAGTTGCTCGCGGGCGTTCTGATGCTCACACAGATCCTCGAGCAACAGATCCTGCACACAGGTGGCCAGCGCCCCGGGACCGCCCGGCCTGCCAGCCACCTCTATGACGCACCGTCTCTCATGCAGGCGCCAGCGGGTGACGCAACACTTTGATCATGGCGCGGGCGGCGGCATTCTGGCCGATGTACTGATTCGCCGTGCCAGCAAGACAGGTGCGGGTCTCTGGGTCGAAAAAGGCAAAGGCCCCCGACTGCCCCCAGTGGCCCAGCAGCCCCTTGCTCAACCGCACAAAGGACACCGGCTGCTTGGCGATGCCGATGCCGTAAGAAAACACACCCGGCCGAAAGAGCAGGCGCCACTTATATAGGTCCTCTAGACGCGCAGCATCAAAGAGCGCACCGTTGAAAAAGGCCTGGACAAACAGACCCAGATTCTGAGCGGTGGACACGATGCCGCCCTCCGCGCCGATGGAGGCCATATAACGGGGCAGCTCCAGGGCACGCTCCTTGTAGTACATGGGCACGAGGCGGTCATCGGGCTCGCCCCGATACAGATAGGTGTCCTCGAGGCCCAGAGGTTCCACGATCATCTCGTCGAACACGGCATATAGAGGCTCTTCCGTGACCATCTCGATGAGGGCTCCCAAGAGCTGATAGTTGGTGTCGGAATACTCGGCCTTTTGCCCCGGCAGGAATTTGGGCTGCTTTTGCTTGGCGGAAGAGACGGCAGGCTCCAGCCCCCAGGGCTCGTCATTATTCGCGATGAGGCTGTTAGCCGTCTCGCCGTCGAAATAGTCCGGGATGCCCGAGGTGTTGGACATCAGGTGCCAGATCTCGATCGAGTGTGAGCTATCCACGCCCTCTTTGACGTGCAGGCCCTCGACGATCTCTTCCGGCAGATGCTGGGCGATCTTGTCGTGCAGAGCCAGCTTGCCGGCGGCCTCGAGCTTGAGCAGCACCGCCGTCACGAACGACTTGGTCACGCTGGCAGCAAAGAATCGCGAGGCCACATCGAGGTTACCGGCGGCGCTGGTCAGACCCCGGTCGCCCCGTCGCACATGCATCACGAACCCATGGATGTACCGCTTTTTCGCCGCATCGGCAACGATCTCGTCCAGCGTCGTCTGTGTCAGAACCTCAGGCATGCTGTGTCTCCTGCTTGGCATATACGGGCGCCACTTGTATCGTCAGGGCGGGTGCCGCGCGTCGCTCGTCCCATACCTTGCGCCAGCACTCGCTGGTGTAGATCACCTCAAACCCGAGGGACAGGTAAAAGGGCTGGTTCGAGCCCACGTAAGCATCGGTGGCGCCCAGGGCTCCGCAACGGCGCACGCCCTCCAACACCGCGGCCCGTCCCAGCCCCATGCGTCGGTGGTCGGGATCGGTGGCCACCGGCTCCACATAGCAGAAACGCGCGTTCGGCTCGAAGAAGGTGCCGCAAAAGGCCACGAAATCGCCGCTGGGCGCTCGGACGACGATCTTGAGATCTCGACGAGCCTTGGGCGTATCGAACATGGCGCGGCGCTCGTCCAGTTCCTCCTGGCCGCCCGGCGGCTCGCCCTCGTGGTTGAACCCGCGCCACAGCGCCCGGTGCACCTTGGCCCAGTCGGGTTCTTTTTCCAGGTCAGTGAGCGCATATCCCACGGGCAGCGAGATCTCGGGAAACGGGTCAGGCATCGCGAGCTGTGCCATAGGCCAATCCTGTTCAGCAGCATGCTCATAGCCCCGTTCAGCAAGCAGCGCCTGAAACGGCTCGTCCCAGTCGTTGACCCACACCTGCAGGTAGGCCGGCCCCTCGGGCGTCTCGCGCCCGACCAGATGAGCCTCGGCATAGTCCAGCATCTGTTGGCGCAGTTCGCGGTATGCCGGATGAAACTCGAAAAAAGCCTCCCCCAGCTCCCACTCGGGATGGACCACCCCGACAATAGCACCATTGTCTTCCCAGATCCCGATATGCTCCAGCACCGAGGTATCCATTGCGGGATGATGGTGCATGTACTCCCAGGCAGGCTCGAGATAGTTGCCGTCGCGGTTCCCGGGCTGGTAGTGCGCGATCAGAAACTCGCTCACGAGATCATAGTCGGTGGCGTGCTTATACGGGCGCAATTGCACAGGCATGGCGTGGCTCCTCCTCGTTGGGGCACGGCGAATGGAGCCAGTGTACGGGTATTGGGCCGCGTAGGCAAACGACGCGTGTAACTGCCCTGACGCAGAGTCTCCGATGTGCATGTGCCTGAGGAGCCAAGCTAGCGTGGCTGATGCCGCGGGCTGTAGCGACAACCCGCCAGCTCGCTCAGCCACGCAGCACCTTGATCATGGCCGCGGCATCCTGATCACCCAGGCCGGCCTCCACCCCCCGCTGAAAGAACCTCGCCACAAATTCGGCAAAGCTGGTGTCGATGCCGCTCTCACGTGCCTGCTGCAACAGAGCCTCCGCGCCGAGCGCGCCCGTCCTCACCGTCCCGTGTGGTTCGCCATAGTCATCGGCCTGAATCCGGCTGCCCAGCCATTCGACAGTCTCGTTGATGATGGGCATAAACTCGATCAGCATGTCGGCGAGCCTATCGGTGCGAACACCCTCTACCTCGCAGATGCGCGCTCCATGGATCATGCTTACAAAGGCGCCATAGAAGAACGACGTCATGGCCTGATCCAGCGTCGACGCAGCTTGGACCTGCTCGCCATAATAGACGACGGTGCCAGCGAGCGCGGCGAGGAGCGACTCATGGCGATGATAGACGTCTTTGGCGCCGGCGACGATCAGGCGCGCCTCGGGCGTTCCCATCTGTTCCGGGTAGGCCCAGATGTTCACGTCGAGGTACTCGGCGCCCTGCTCGCGAGCCCAACGCTCGGCATCGCGTGCCTCCTGCGGTGTGCCGTGGCTGGTTTGCACCATCACCCGTCCGGACATCTGCCGATCGGCGCCGGATGCGGACAGAATCTCCCCGGTCACAGCATAGTTATCCACGCACACGATAAAGACCGGGCTGGCGCCGATGGCCGCCGCGGGATCGGGCGCCAGAGAAGCGCCCTCCTGCACCAGCGGCTCGGCCTTGGCCGCGGTGCGGTTCCACACCGTAACGCGATAGTCGCTCATTAGCAGAGCGCGAGCAATACCCGAGCCCATCGCGCCCAAGCCGATTATCGTTACAGCCCTCATAATGAGACTCCCTCTTGGCGCACCCACCACATCACGACGCACGCGCCCGCGTCAGCCCAATGGATCTCTTGGCCCGATGTGATCTATACATAATCATATGATCATATACTAGCAGGCGATGGGCCCGCACACAAGGGTAAAAGGCGCTCATGAGAGTATGTAGCTGCTGCAGGGGCTGTCCATGGCTACGAGATCAAGAGAGTCGCGCCCATCAGAGGGCGAGAAGAGAGGAATGCAGTCCGCACCCGAGGGCGCTACGGTCCCCCGCCGGAAGAGTTGATCACCTGTCCCGTGATCCAGCGGGCATCATCGGTCGCCAGCCAGGCGATCAAGCGCGCAGCGTCGTCGGGCTCGCCCCAGCGCCCCTGTGGCTCCATGGCGAGCACCTGCTGGTAAAGCTCGGGCGAGGCATAGCCTGTGTCGGTGGCGCCCGGGTTGACCGTGTTCACGGTGATGCCACGGGGGATCAGGTGAGCCGAGAGGCTGGCGGTGAGCTGGTGCAGCGCCCCCTTGGAGGCGATATAGGCCAACTCCTCGGGCATCGGCCCCAGATGCTGGCCAGAGGTCATCAGGATCACGCGTCCACCGGGCCGACCGTCATGCTGGGCGGCAAAGGCCTTGATCAGGAGCAGGCTCCCCCGCACATTGATGATCAGATGCCTGTCGATCTCGCTGGCGGTGAGATCCTCCAGCGCGCCCATGGTGCTGTAGGCGTGGTTCGCGACCAGTATGTCGACATGCCCAAAGGCTTGGACCGCGGCAGACATGGCCTCTTGCGGAGCAGCTTCTTCCGCCAGATCCGCCTCACAGCTCTCTACACGGACGCCATACTCGCGTAGCGACTCTATGATCGGCCCGATGCCCCGGGAATCAGCGCCCCATGGGTGGCCTGCATCATGGGGAGTATAGCCATGGATGAAAAGATCGGCTCCCATTCGCGCAAGCCGTTTGGCGATGGAAAAGCCGATCCCTTTTTGCCGGCTGACACCTGTCACAAATGCCACCCGGCCACTGAGAGCAGTAGAACCCATCCTTACTCCTGTCATGCCCCTCTAGCAGAACTCGAGAACCCAGACCGGAACTCGCTAAAAGATCTGCCGCCAGAGCCGCATGGTCTCGCGCAGGGTGAGCCCATAGCCCAGATAGCGATCATGGATCCAGAGCTCCCAATGGAGATGGTAGGCGTCGGTCCGCCTGTACACGCCGCTACTGGTGCCCGAGACGCCGGTTCCTCCCAGACGCTGGCCCGCCACCACGCGATCGCCCACCTGCAGGTCGGATGCCACCGAAGCCAGATGAGCATAGCGCACGACGATCCCCGGCGCATGCTCGATCCAGACCTGCTGCCCGCGCAGCTTGTCCAGGTAAGGCTCGGGCGTGCTGTGCAGGGCATAGATCTCGTTCATTATGACGACATATTCTTCGGGCGTCATCTCGCGAAAGTCGTGATCGATACGCACCACGACGCCCTCGCCGATAGACCCTACCGGGCTGCCGTACACCAGGCCGGGGGCATCGCCCTGGTAAAAATCTACGCCCTCGTGAATCCCAAAGCGGTACAGGCGTCGGGCCCCGGGATAGGAGCGAGGCCGGTTGGGTAGTATCCCACCCGGATAGGGCAACTGGAAGGTTGGCAGTTCCTGCTGCAGATCCAGCCCGTGGAATAGCCACCGGTCATCATAGGGCGCAGGCCGGCAGGTGCGCATGGCCCCATCAAGATCGAATCGGTACAGCTTGGGGCCGGCAACGGCGTACACCGTCCTACCCGAAAGCGTCGCGCTACGCAGCCGCTGCATACCTGGTACCGCCAGAGTAACGTCGGTGATGCCGTCGCCATTGAGCAACACGACGCGACGCCCATCAGCATCGACGGCGAGCAGGCTGCCGTCCACGGTGCTCAGGTCAGCCGCCCAGCCGAGCCGCTCCACTTTGCGGCGAAACGGCGCGCCCTGAATATCCGATAGGCTTCCATCGGCACGGAGTAGATAGAGCCTGCCATCCATGGTGGCGATATCTACTGCATGAGCCAGATGCCCCTGCTCCTGCGCCAGCATCGGCCTTCCATGGTCAGGTGCCAGCCGCCAGAGTCGGGCCCCATCTATATCGAGACCGTAGACGACGCCCTCGAGCACCGCGAGGGTCAGATACTGGGGATCGAGCCACATCTCCGACAGGCGCTGGGCAACCATGTGCACCGACCAACGTCCCGAGGGGGGATGATACGCAAACAGATCACCCGTCTTGTCCAGCAGAATCAGCTCGCCTGTGGCGTCGTTCACGACCAGGTCCACCAGCTCTTGCACAGGAATAGAATCCACCTGCAGATCCCGTGGCATGATCGCGATAGCTCGTGTAGGCGGGGGCGTGTCCAGATTGCCTTCGGGCAGTGCGTACAGTTGGCCGCCCGCCAGCATATAAAGCACGCCACGGTGGGCCACAATGCGAATGGGATCAAAGGCGAGCTCAAGCGGCCTTTCGAGGACATCGGGATAGCAAACGGCGACTTGGTTCAGCGCGACATTGTCTGTCTCTGCGGAAGGCATCTGGTTGGCGTTGTCTCCATTATCGCCCACCAAGCGCAATACCATCCCGATGGCCAGGCTATCCGCTTCCTCTAGCCCATTGAGCGCCATTAGAGCCTCTACGGTCAAACCATATTCCAGGGCAATCGCCGAAAGCGTCTCACCCTCGGCAACGATATGCTCCTGTGGTGGCGTCGGGGTCGCCTGGGGCGTAGCCTTTGCCACTGGCTGGGGGACAGGGGCACGCAACAGATCGCACAGGTCCACAGACGCCATAGACGCCAGGAACCAGGTGCCTGCGCCCAACTCACGGGGTAACGGACAGCCCGAGTTCATAGCAGCGCGCTCGGCTGCAACAGAACGAGAGAATGCCAGAGAACCAAGCAAGACAAGGACTATCAGGAGTCGTCTGGCTAGAGTTGGACCCGCTATACCTTGGACAGACAGCTGCAAGCGAGGCCCACGACCAGAATCTATGACTGAAACTATCATCGACTGATAAAAGCTACTATATGTAACAAGAGCATCTAGTTATTCCGCCGGCGTGCCGTTACCTACGACGTCGCGCGACATAGCGAGAGGCTCCCACAACACCCATGAGTACTCCCCCCACCGATAAAGCAAACGAAAGAAAGGAGATCACAAATGTGGTAGGGATTACACCCAGCATCATAAGTAAGGGAAATACGACCCCTAAAACCACAAACAAAAGGCCCACCAAGATGATTGTCAGAGGCGACACATCCATACTACTTGTACAACCAGCAGGCGGTCAAATGGCCAGGATGAGACTCGAACTCGGGCGGCTCCTCTTCGGCACACAGCCCCTCGATGCGCTTTGGGCAACGCGGGTGAAAGCGACAGCCCGAAGGAGGGTGCACCAGGCTGGGTGGTTCGCCGGGCGGCACCTCGCGCAAGCTGGATGCGTTCCGAGCATCGGGATCGACCGAAGCCGCCAGGAGCGCATGGGTATAAGGGTGCTCTGGATTGCGCAGCAGAGAGAGCACCGGAGCCTTTTCTACCAGTTTGCCGGCATACATGACAAAAATCCGCTCCGAAAAGTACCGTACCGTCGAGAGATCATGGGTGATATAGATTACAGCCAGATTGTGGGACTCTTGCAGGGCCCGCAGGAGCTTGAGAATCTCTACCCGAACCGAAGCATCCAGCATAGAGACAGGCTCATCGGCCACGATCAACGCTGGCTGTAGAATCATCGCGCGAGCGATCACGACGCGCTGCTGCTGCCCACCGCTGAGCATATGAGGGAACTTGCCCAGAAAATCGTCCACAGGGGTGAGCTTGACCTCAACCATAGCCTTTTTGATGCGCTCTGCGCGCTCGTGGACGGGCACATTATTGATGGCAAGGGGCTCCTCCAGAATGGCTCGCACCGTCATAAAGGGAGGCAACGCCCCAAAAGGGTCTTGCTGTACATACCCGATTTTGGAGCGATATTCCTTGAGCCCCACACTGCCCAGCTTGCCAACAGCGTCCCCCTGGACAGAGACCTTTCCGTCTGTAGGTTGGTACAGGCCCAGTATGGTCTTCATTAACGTAGACTTGCCGCAGCCGCTCTCGCCCACGATGGCAATGGCCTCGCCGTGCAACAGGTCAAAGTTCACACCATCTACCGCGCGAACCCAACCAGCACGACCGAAACCAAAACGGCGCAGCTCGAACCACACGCGCAGATCACGAATCTGGAGCATCGCCCCATTGTGCTGCCCGGTTTCCTCGGTATCGATCGCCTGTTCTTCTACCATTGTCGAGTCAGACATGCTAAACACCTGCCTCTCTCGCGAGCATCTTCTCATACTCTTTGGCATAGAGCCAGCACCTGACCTGGCGTCCATCTTTGTCCATCAGTGGCGGCTCCTCGCTGCACTGCTCAAAGCGAAAATCACAGCGCTCGGCAAAGCGGCAACCCAAAGGCGGGTTCAGCAGACTGGGGGGTTGCCCCACGATGAACTCGGGCTCCTGATCGGCGCGCAAACGGGGCACGCTGGCCATCAGCTTTTTCGAGTAGGGATGTAGCGGTTCGTCAAAGAAATTCTCTGCTGTGTCCACCTCGACAATCTGCCCGGCATACATCACTGCCACGCGATCGGCCAGTTCGCTGGAGGTGGCGATATCATGGGTGATCAGGATAAAGCTGGCATCCATGTCCTTTTTGATCCGCTTGAGCACGTTCATGATGTTGGCCTGGGTGAGCACATCCAACGCTGACGTGGGCTCGTCCAACAGAATCAGATCCGGCGAGGTGACCAACGACATCGCAATTGCTACACGCTGTCGCATGCCACCGCTGAGCTCGAATGCATACCGCTTGACAAAGTCCAGCGGCACACCGACATGCTCGAACATGCGGCGCACCTGCGTCATGGCGTCTCGCTTGCTCACGTCGAAATGAGTGATCATTGGCTCGGCCACCTGATCGCCCACTCGCAATACGGGGTTGAGCGAGTTCATGGCCGCCTGAGGCACCATTGACATCTTGATCCAGCGCACGCGCCGGCGAAAGTCCTCATCATCGAGCTGCATCACATCCATGTCGTCCAAAATGACGCTGCCTGAATACCGATGGACGTTACGGGGCAGCAACCGCAAGATGGCCTTGGCGAGTGAGGTCTTGCCACAACCAGACTCGCCCAGAATCACCATGGCCTCGCCGCGCTGCAGCTCGAAACTCACCTTGTCTACGGCCTGCACGGTGCCGCCCGACGTGCGAAAATAGAGTACCAAATCTTCTACACGGAGTAGCGAACGATCTGTCATCGCTACAGTCCTCTCAATCTAGGGTTAAAGATGCGGTCCAGGGCAAAGCCCAGTGTGGCAAACCCTAGGCCGGTAAGCATCAACATAACAAACGGCTCTAGCATCCAATAGTAATGCCCCTGGAACAGGGCGCCATTGCTGCGCGCATCATCGATCAGCTTGCCCCAAGTGGGCAACACGGGATCACCCAACCCCAGGATGGCCAGCGATGCCTCCAGAAACACAAAGGTCGGGATCGATACGACCAGACCCGGGATGATCATGGGGATGATACGCGGGATCATGTACTTGAAGATGATCCGGGTGTTGCTGGCACCATAAGCCCGAGCCGCCTCGATATATGGCGACTCTTTGACCTGGATAAAGATAGCTCGATACGTCTTGATCGCGCTCCCAAAGATGCTGAGCAAGATCACGACGCTTAGGATCACCCAGATACTGCGTGTGTATAACGTTCCGATCATGATCAGGATCGGCAGGAATGGCAGGATCATGTTGACCTCGGTCACACGCTGGATCACCGAGTCCACCCAGCCTCCCATCCACACGCCGGTCGCGGCAATGATCATGGTAGTGAGGGTCGAACCCAGGGCTGCCAAGAGCCCAAAGGCCAAAGCCACCGGGGTTCCCCAGAGCAGTGCCACCGTGAGATCGCGGCGGCGATGGTCGGTACCCGCCAGGCCGTGCACTTGGCCGTGAATCACCAGCTTGGCTTCAACATCCGCTTCGGGCTCGAACAGATCGACATCGAGCACCATCTGATAGGTGCCCTTCATAGCCGTACGGTTCTCGGCCTCGGGATCAACAAAGAGCCCGATCTCGGCCGAATCGCCGCGCAACCGGCGCTGCAGGCGACTGTCCTGACCAGGCCGATAGGTCTCTGCGCTGCGAACCGCCATCTCGCCCATACGGATCTCACGGCCATCCGGCGTGATCCATGTGAGCGACGCATGGGGCCGCCTATCCAAAAAGGTCCCCTGCATAAAGATAACAAGCTCTTGCGGGAAACCATCATAGGGATAGTCAAAGGTGTAGATCAGAGTCTGCCTGTGGCTGGCCTCTGGATCGCCATCTATCGTCTTTTCTACGTCAGGGCTTGTTGTGCTGTCAAGAACAATACTGCGCGGCAACTGATCGGAGGTTAGCCAGTCGGTCCAGATCGGCTGCGCTGTCCTTGGATAGTCACCCCAAATCGCCTCGCCACCCCGCCACAGGCGAATGGCCTCGCTATAGGGGATAGTAGCCACTGTATAAATTGCAATGCCAATAAGTAATGCGATCACCGCCAGACCGAGCACGGCAGAGGGATATCGAGCAATTTGCTGAAGAGTTTTATTAAGCCTACTCATGCCCCCCCCTTACCCCCTATCTTGACGCGCGGATCCACCAGTACGTACACAAAGTCCAACATGAACACTGTAAGGGCCAGCAGATACGCATAGACCACTGTCTCTCCCACAATCACCGGCGTATCATACAAGTTGATGGCAGAGAAGAACAATCGCCCCAGCCCGGGCCAGTTGAACACAGTCTCCAAAATGATGGCTCCTGTCCACATACTGATCAACATGAGCGCAAAACTCGTGATGATGGTGGGCAGAGTGGGCCGCAAGATATAGTGTCGCTCAATGTCGCGCGACGCCAGCCCCTTGGCCTTGGCCATCTCGACATAGTCCTCACTCGAGTAGATCAAAAAGAAGGTTCGCCAAGAATAGGTGCTGGCAAAAATACCACTGAGCACCATGGCAGACACGGGCAGGACCATATGTCGTGCCAGATCCAGGAGGTATGCTGACGTTTGAGCGGGCGGCGGCGCCGAAACCATGCCCCCATAAGGCAACACTCCCCACATTGCAGCGAAAAATAGTATCAAAAAAAGACCATAAAACCAGGATGGAGCAGATGATGCCGGGGAAAAGGCGATGACCATGCGATCCAAAAATGTACCATACCGCCGAGATAAAAAGAGCGCCAAAGTTACGCTGAAAAAGAACAAAAACAGATTGGCCGTGGCAAACAACACAAGGGTTGGTGGTAATCTCTCGAGAATGATCTGCCGTACCTGACGCGAGCCCGAGTCACTGGTAAGATGCTCGGCTCTACCCAGGTCCAGCGTCAGAGCATTCTGCAAAAAACGAAAGCTCCGTACGATAAAGGGCTGATCGAGGCCAAAGCGCGCCTCGGCAATAGCGATATATTCTGCCGCCAAGACATCGCGCTCGGCACGTGAAAGCTGGCGCAGATCTGGATCCATGGACAGCATCATGGCCACACCCTCGCGAATCTGGCCGCGGCGGATATCATCCACAGCGCCGCCCATGTTCGCCACGAGAATGGTCAGGTACACGCCAAAGACGACGCTAATCACCAGCGCCAAGAGGCGTATCGCTGTATAACGAAAGACGCGAATAAACGTACTTGAAGTTGTCCTGCCCCGCTCTCTTGGGACCGCAACTGCTTCACTAGTCATGGGAACGTCGGCCATATACGGCTCCCTTTCCAGTCAGAAATATAGGTAGCCCGGGGCAAGAAGGCTTCCTTGCCCCGGGAAAACAGACAGTGTTACGGTAACTGCGATAGCGCTATTCGGTCACGAACGATACTGCGTCAAAGCTGGGCAGAGCCACCAGGTTCGACACGACCACTGCCTCGATGCGGTTCGAGCCCGCAGGAAGCTGCTGGGTCATGTTCGCCGTGAGCGTCGCTTGCCACAGCCCGTCCTCGACGAGAGTAGCTTCCTCGACAAACGCCAGCTCGCCAGTCGCATCAAAGACCAGGAACTTGACGTCAGCGATATCTTCGGCCGCATACGGCTCGTCATCGAACGTGACATAGATGTCAAAGGTGGCTTCCTGGCCACGGGTCACACGAGCCGGACCATCCAGATCCACCACCGCGATTGCGGCCTCGGCAAAGCGATCCCACTTGTCAGACGGATCCGGGAACAGCGGGTTGCGCTGCAGCAGAACCGTGCGCTCGATGGGGAAGGCCCGCTCGAGGTAGAACGCGCCGGTGCCGATCCAGAAGTGACCAAAGCGCTCGTACCAGACATCCAGGTTCTCGTAGCGAGCGGCGATCTCGTCTTCAGAGACAAACTCGCTAAAGGTATTGGCATATGGGACCCACCCATCAGCCGCCGCCTCAGCCAGGTTGTCTGCTAGGACAGGGATACTGGGGCCGGTTACGTAACCGAGCCACTCGGTGTCAGCCTCTGTAGCCTTGGCGGACGAGAAGGCAAAGTCGCCGTTCTCCTCACCCATGAGGCCCAGCGCCAGCGTGTGCCAGGCGCCCTGACCCTGCGCATAGTAGGGGAACCAGGTGGTGATGCTCTGCTCTGCATCGAGCTGATAGAGGTTCGAGTAGGTCTCGATCACCAACGGATTCTCCGAAACGATGCGCACGCCGCGGAAAGCTGCCATGAACGAATTGAACGCAGGCACAGCAGAAGCGTCATAGTACGGGCTGGCTTCCTTGGCCCGGTCGAACTGTAGGATCATGGCCATCAAAAAGTCGCCGATGGACATGGGGCTGCCATCATGCCACATGACGGTTTCGAACATGTCCTCAGGATAGTAGACGGTGCTCAGGCGGTTGACTGTCTCGGTCTCGGTATAGACCTCGGCCGCCGTGAGGAAACGCTGCTCCTCGGCATCCCAGTCCACCCAGGCATCGTCAGGAACCACGATCTCGTCTGCAAAGTCCAGATCGACCCAGTCATGGGTGCTCGCCACCGGTAATCCTTCTAGGATCAGGACTTCGGCGCGCTCCAGACGCTGCGGCCATGCGAGACCCGTGAACGGGTCGGGCAGCGTGGCCATCTCGCCCGTGGAGCGGATGAGCATCATGTCATAGATCCAGTTGGACCCATTGAGTGGGTTCCACGGCTCGGGGAGCATAGAGGGCATGGCGATGTTGATCGTACCGCCCAGCTCACCCTCGCGACGGATGGTGAACGGCCAGAGCCACGAGCCACTGACGGCACCATACAGGTCGGCAGCCACTTCGACCTCTACGCGGCGCGGCGTGATGCTGGCGCGATCGGCCAGCCAGAGGCGGACCGAGTCCTGCATCGACAACTCGAGGGCCTCGGTCATCATCTGCGTGCGCTCTTCGATCGTAGTAAAGTCGCTCTCGTCCAGCCTTGCGGCCAGATCATAGAACGCGGGATCGTTCTCATAAGCCTGCCACAGCGGAAAGGCGAGGCCCATGTCGGTGTAGAAGAAAGCAAAGTTACCGGCCAGGTTCCGCGGCACAGCGGTGGTGATCCAGCCGCCGGTGTAGATGTGGAACAGGCCCTCGGTGGGCTCGCCCTGAATCCAGATCGGTGAAGCCTCGGCGCCCGTGCGATAGTCGCGCGTCGTGGTAAAGCCAATGTCTTCGAGCTGGCTTGCCACATAGTCGCCAATCTCGCGGCGCTCATCCTCGGTGCGGATCAGGACGATGATGTCAACCGGCTCGCCGTTGTAGGTCCAAACCCCATTCTCCAGGGTAGCGCCCAGCTCTTCCATCTCAGCCGAGATGATCTCTTCGGCCAACTCTGGATTGTAGCTGTACTCGAACTCGAGCGCGCGGGCCACGTCGGCCAGCAGCGCATAGTCGTTCGAGGCATTGTTGAACGCGAACCAACGGGGAGCACCCATGCCACCCATCAGCTCTTGGACGATGAACTCGCGATCCACCAAATAGTTCATGGCCTCGCGGATGGCGGCCACTGAGAACGGATTGAGCTGTCCCTCACCAAACTCGGGGCCAGAGGGATTAAAACTCAACTCGTTGTAAGAGCCAAAGGACCGGTAATAGTCCAGGTTCGCGGACTCTCGAACCTGATCATAGACGTCCACATTACCAACGGCGAAAGCGTACAGATCGATCTCGCCAGTCTCCATACGGCTGACGGCGGCATCGGCCGAAGGCTCCTCAAACACGACAATGCTGTCAGGCCAGGCGCCAACGGGCGGGAAGGTGCGTGGAATGGCGCGCTCCACCACTACCTCTCGTTCGACCTCTACCTCGACAGGTACCTCAACTTCGACGGGTACCTCAACTTCGACGGGCACCTCGACCTCGACGGTGACCTCTCTCTCAACGATCTCCTGAATCGTCTCGGGCGCTGCTGTGTCGCAAGCTGCGACCATCAGCCCGATCGCGATTAGCAAGATCACAAACAATGACCATTTGCTTTTGGACATTCTCATTCTCCTCCGTACACAAAGTGAATCCGAAGCGCGGACGGCATGTCGTACCTTCTGAAAGGAACCTTCCTTGGATGCGGTCTACCGCAGGCGCCAGTCCAACGTAGCCCATGTCCGCATTGCCGCATCAGCACCTCCTTTCCATTTCACTTGGATGTTTGGCGCGATATTGTGATAGTACTAGAGGCTGTTCATACTGTCAAGGCTAAGCATAAATGCTGTGGCCAGTTTGATCTTGCAAAAAGTAAAGCAAGGCCAGCATACGTATAATAATAGTAAAAAGTAAGATCTCTTGCCAGATATGGCTCATAGGCCAAATTGCGCACATCTCTGTGTGGACACATGTAGGCGTGCAAGAATATGCGGCGGCTACCCCGTCGCGCAACATGAAATCGGCTTGAGTTGCGGCCCTTTCTGCGCTATAATGGTCGGAGTGGACCCTCGTTAGGTGAGGTTCCTGCGATGTACACAGGTCACTGCTCTGAAACATCGAGAGATGCCAAAGGGTAGAGAAGACAGGGTCGGATTAAGGCCCTGTCTAAGGTGACTGGGGACCGCCCCCCTACGACACGCAGTGCCAAAACTCAACCAGTGGGGCTAGATCACGGCCTTGCGCCCTCCCTGGTTGCCTGGTGGGGGGCTTTTGTTATGCCCACGGCAAGAGTCTATCCGCAAGTCTGTGTCATGCAATGGAGGCAGCGAACATGGCTATTCCTTATTCTGAGCGAACCCTCAACCTGGTACGCCAACTCTTGGAACAAGGTCGCCGTGATGAGGCCTTTGCCGTGATTGCATCGTTGCTTCCTGCTGACAAAGCCTCACTCTTTGAGGCGCTCGATCCCGAGCTGCAGGAACGTCTTTTGCCCCATGTGGATCCGGATGATGCCGCCGACATCCTCGAAGAGATGAATGACGAAGATGCGGCGGCCCTGGCCGAGAGCCTCGATACAGATGCACTGGTGCAGGTTCTGGACGAGATGGAGCCTGACGAGGCGGCCGACCTGTTAGGGGATCTGGATCCGGCCCGACGCGCAGAAGCGCTGGATGGCATGGAGGACGCCGACGAGGTACGTTCGCTGCTGCGCTACGCCGATGACAGCGCCGGCGGCCTGATGACCTCGGACTACTATGTCTTTTCGGAAGACGAACGTGTGGGCCAGGTGTTTCGACGCATCCGGTCCGAGGCCCCCCGCGATGAAGAGATCCCCTATATCTATGTCGTCGACAACAATGGTCGGCTAACGGGCGTCGCACGTCTGGCCGACCTGATTCGTGCTCATCCCGAACTGCCGCTCAGCGCCATCACCGATCCGGACAGGATCTCGGTGCCGGCCGATGAGGATCAGGAAGCCGCGGCACGACTCTTGCAGCGCTATGATTTGATGGCTCTGCCCGTGGTGGACGCTGTGGGACGCCTCGTGGGCGTCATCTCTGCCGACGACGCCATGGCGGCCCTGGAGGAAGAGGCCAGCGAAGACATCTATCTGGCCTCGGGTATTGGAGCGTTGGGCGGCTTGGAAGCATCTCGTAGTGACCTCCTGGTGCGCGGCCCGCTGTATCGTACCTGGCGGGTACGTATTCCCTTTTTGCTTGTCACCATGTTCGGAGGCCTGGTCGCCGGAATCGTGATCGGCGTATATGAAGAAGCCCTCGAGTCCGTAATCGTCCTGGCCATGTTCATCCCTGTGGTCATGACCATGGGAGGTAATGCAGGCGCTCAGTCGACCGAGATCTTTATCCGCGGACATGCGTTAGGCCAGGTCGACACGCGCAGGTTTGTGCGCTACCTCTTGCGCGAAGTCGTCATTGGCTTGGGGATGGGCGTATTCATGGGGCTCCTGGCAGGTATCGCTGCCGGCCTCTGGCAAGGTATTCCAGAGTTGGGACTGGTGGTAGGCTTCTCGCTGTTATGCACGATGGCATTGGCTGCTTCGATGGGCTTTTTGATCCCCTATCTGTTGCTCAAGCTGGGCGCCGACCCAGCCGCAGGTGCCAGTCCATTCATCACTACCATCGTCGATATGGCTGGCGTGCTCGTCTATTTCCTTCTGGCAGTTCAATTTATGGGCCATCTGATGTAGGAGGCTGCCGTCGGCACACATCATTAGAGTTATCGGGGTTGGACAGGAGGACAGGCCATCATGAGCGAGTACCAAACCGAACAGCTTCGGGATCAGGTGCTTGGGTTACTGAGCGAAGGAGAGCCGGAACAGGCTCTAGAGATTCTCGATCTGCTGCTCCCTGCTGACAAGGCAGCCCTATTCGACACCCTGTCTCCCGAGTTGCAGGAACAACTCTTGCCCTTTGTTGATCCCGACAATGCCGCTGACATCCTCGAGGAACTGGATGACGCCACCGCTGCGTCGTTGGCCGAAAGCATGGATGTTGACGCGCTGGTGCAGGTGCTTGACGAGATGGAGCCTGATGAGGCCGCCGACCTGCTGGGCGACCTGGACCCGACCCTTCGATTGCGCACGCTAGAGGGAATGACCACCGCCGATGAGGTGCGCCCGCTATTGCGTTATCCCGATGATAGCGCCGGCGGCTTGATGACCTCGGATTTCTATCAGTTTCGTGACACAGAGATCGTGGGCAGGGCGCTGCGGAGGCTTCGCGAGCAGCCGCGCCCTGACGAAGAGATTCCCTACATATATGCCGTTGATGCACAGGACCGCCTTACCGGGGTCACCCGTATGGCCGATCTGATCCGCGCTCATCCGGAGCAGCCATTGAGTGCCATCGCCCGTGCCGAAGTCGTCTCGGTGACGGCTGAGGAGGACCAAGAGGTGGCAGCCCGGCTGATGCAGCGCTACGACCTGATGGCCCTGCCCGTGCTCGATGCCCTTGGACGGCTCATCGGCATCATCACGGCAGACGACGCCATGACGGCTCTGGAGGAAGAGGCCAGTGAGGACCTCTACAAGGCCGCCGGTATTCTGTCGCTGGAGGGCACCGAGGCAGTCCGCAGCGACCTCCTGGTGCGCGGTCCCCTCTGGCACACCTGGAAGGTGCGCATCCCAATCCTGATAATCACGCTGTTTGGCGGCCTGATGGCGGGCGCTGTCATCGGTATATACGAAGAGGCCATCGAGGCCATTACGGCGCTGGCTTTTTTTATCCCGGTGGTGATGGACATGGGCGGCAGCTCCGGAGTCCAGTCCACGGCCGTATTCATTCGGGGGCATGCCCTGGGGCAGATCGATATGCAACACTTTCGAACGCATCTTGTGCGTGAGTTGGCTGTGGGAATCGGCATGGGCATGGTTCTGGGCACATTGGCCGGGCTAATCGCAACGCTGTGGCAAGGCCTCCCCAGATTGGGCCTGGTGGTCGGCCTGTCCATGGCCTTCACCATGACCCTGGCCGTCACCCTGGGCTTTTTGATTCCCTTTACCCTGCTCAAGCTGGGGGTAGATCCCGCTGCAGGCTCTGATCCACTCATTACCATGATCAAGGACCTGACGGGTCTGTTCATATACTTTTTCTTTGCCGTCCAGTTCCTTGGCGCGTTAATGTAGGCCGGTTCCACGGCCATGGCCCGTATGGCGTTCTCACGATCAGCGCTCCCCGGCGAATACGCATCATTGACATCACGATGGGGTGATGATATCATCGAGTTTATCGATAGGAGTGAATAACATGGTTCCATCACATATGAATGCTACCGATAGATTGACGTCCGAGATGATAGCCCCCAACAAGGACTGGATGCTTTCACCCAAAGCCATGCGCGGCTATCTTCAATATCGCTTGTATATGATCGAATACCAGATCGATCAACTCATGCTCGAGCTGGGAGGCCAAGAGGCACCGCCCTTTCCAACCGATCTGAATGATACGGCCTTTCCTGACCAATCCTGGACTCTGTGGTCGCGCCTCAACTATCTCATGCAAGCGCGCAACTCGTTGCAGGACGTGCTATCCGCCTCCAGACGAAAGCTAAATTAGCGAGCGCACAGTTCGCTCTGGCATACCTGAGGGTTGCGTGAGCCTGCCGGCCGAGAGGCAGATCAGCCCGAGATTTTGCTCGGCCGCGCCACAGTTGCACGCATCGCGTGCTAATGGAGGAGTGCTCTGCTTACCGGTCCCAACAGGGTCGGCTCTCGACCCCTCTTCAAGGTGTTCTTCTGGCTGGTGATCCTCAGCCTATATCTGCTGGGCGGAGTCGCCCTGTTTCTGCGCGGCTATGTTGGCCCAAACACCAGCGGCCCCTTCAGGCAACCTACCGTGGCTCTGGTAGCGCCTGCCGAGCCAACGCAGACGCCCACGGCAACCATAACATTGACACCATCGCCGTTTCCCACCCTTACCCCAACGGCGACGCTGTTCCCAACGATGACGCCCAACCCCTGATGCATCCAAGGAAAGAGAGGTGCCATGATCGAATCTACCGAACTGCTCCGCAAGCTTTCGCAGGCATCGGGCGTGACCGGCTATGAGGATGAGGTGCGCCAGCTGGTGCACGAGGCCTGGGAGCCGCTGGCAGACGAGATCCGCACCGATACCCTCGGCAATCTCATCGCCATCAAGCGGGGCGCGGGTGACGCCCCCCGTCCCACCATCATGCTGGCCGCCCACATGGACGAGATCGGCTTGATCGTCTCGGCCATCGAGGGCGATTTCCTGCGGTTCTCTACCGTTGGCGGCGTGGATCTACGCACCATCGTCGGCCAAGAGGTCAACGTCCATGGCACGGAATCGCTGCCGGGCATCGTCGCCACTCGCCCGCCCCATATCCTCACCGCGCAAGAGCGCTCCAGAGTCATTCCCCTGGAAAAGCTGTTCATCGACGTGGGCCTGCCCGAGGAGACGCTGCGGCAGCACGTACAGGTGGGCGATCTGATCACCATGCGTCGTGACTTGATCTCACTGGCCGGCGAATTCGTCGCGGGCAAGGCCATCGATGACCGTGCCGGTGTCGTCTCGTTGACGGTATGCCTCGATATGCTGCGCGGCATGCGGCACACCTGGGACGTCTATGCCGTGGCAACCACCCAGGAAGAGATCGGTCTGCGTGGCGCCACCGTGAGCGCCTATGGCCTTACCCCCGACATTGGCATCGCCGTGGACGTGGGCTTTGGCAAGCAACAGGGCGTCTCGGACAGCAAGATCATCGATATGGATGCCGGGCCCGCCATCGCCATGGGACCCAATGTGCACCCCAAGATGCACGAGCGCCTTGTGGCCACAGGCAAGCAGCATGAGCTCAAGTACCAGACCGAGGTCATCGCGGGGCGATCGGGCACCGACGGCTGGGCCATGCAGGTGTCCCGCCAGGGCATCCCCACCGCCGTGCTCTCGATCCCCCTGCGCTATATGCACACCACCGTCGAGACGATCTGCACGCGGGATATAGACCGCACAGGCCGCCTGATGGCGCTCTTTATCACAGGGCTCGATGAGGCCTTTGGCGAGGAACTGGGCATTGAGAAAGGAGCCGACGCGTGACCCTTGAAACACTGTCCAATGCTCGCGGCGTCTCGGGCAACGAGGCCGCCGTGCGCGACCTGATCCTGGATGCGGTGCGTGAGCAGATCGACGAGCACACGGTGGACGCCCTGGGCAACCTGATCTGCCTCAAGCGGGCCCGCCCCGAGGGCGCCGGCGGCGAAAAGCCGCTACGCGTCATGGTTGCCGCCCATATGGATGAGATTGGCCTGATCGTGACGGGCATCAACAACGATGGTAGCCTCTCCTTTGACAAGGTAGGCGGCATCGACGACCGCGTACTGCTCTCCAAACAGGTGCTGGTGGGCGACAAGGCCGTGCCCGGCGTCATCGGGTACGCCCCCATCCACCTGATCCCCGCCTCGGAGCGGAACAAGGCCCCCGATATGAGCAAGGCCGTGATCGACATTGGCGCCGCCAACAAAGGGGCTGCCGAAGGCCTGGTCAACGTAGGGGACTATGTCACCTTTCACGCCACCTACCAGCAGCTCGACAGTGAGCGCCTGCGCACCGCCAGGGGCAAGGCCTTTGACGACCGCGCCGGCTGCGCCGTGCTGGTGGAGCTGCTCCAAGGCGAGCATCCGGTTGACCTGTACGCGGCGTTCACGGCCCAGGAAGAGGTGGGGCTGCGGGGCGCCCAGGTGGCGGCCTATCGCATCAACCCCGATGTGGCCATCGCGCTCGAGGGCACCATCTGCGATGATCTGCCCAAGGAGGAAGATGACGACAGCAGCCCGGTGACGCAATTGGGCCAGGGCCCGGCTATTACCTTTATGGACCGCAGCTTTATTGCCGACCGGCGACTGGTGGACCTGCTGATTCACACAGCGGAGGAGAACGACATCCCCTACCAGTTCAAGCAGGCCGTCTCGGGCGGCACCGACGCGGGCGCCATGCACCTGGCGCGTGAGGGCGTCCCCTCGATCGCCCTCGCCGTTCCCAGCCGCTATATCCATGCGCCGGTGAGCCTGCTCAGCCTCAACGATTTCGACCATACGGTGCAGCTCGTCCGGGCTGCCCTGTCAGCGCTCCAAGGAGGCCTACCATCATGAAGGAACGGATTCGCCAACTGGTCGAGGCATACGGCCCATCGGGGCACGAGGCGCAGATACGGGCACTGATCGAGGAGCAGGTGGCGCCCCATGCCGATAAAGTGCGCACCGACGCCATGGGGAACCTGATCGCCCTCAAACGAGGCAGCGGGGACGGAAAACCGGTCATGATCGCGGCCCACATGGACGAGATCGGCCTGGTCGTCACCTACATCGACGAAAAGGGGTTCCTGCGCTTTAGCCCCACGGGCGGTGTGTCTCCGGTAACCCTGGTGGGGAGCCGGGTGCGGTTCGCCAACGGCACCACCGGCGTCATCGGCTGGGAAAAGTGGTTCCGGCCCGAGGGCAACACCAGCCGCCCCGAGCTGTCAGAGCTGTACATTGACGTAGGCGCCACGGGCCGCGATGACACGCCTGTGGGCGTAGGCGACGCAGCCGGGTTCGTGCGGCCTTTCGAGGACCTGGGGCAGCGCCTGATCGCCAAGTCGATGGATAACCGCATCAGTTGCGCCGTGGCCATACAGGCCCTGTCGGAGATGGGCGAGACACCCAACGACCTCTATTTCTGCTTTACCGCGCAGGAAGAGGTGGGCACCCGTGGCGCCATCACAGCATCCTACGGGATCGAGCCCGCCCTGGGGCTGGCCGTGGATGTGACGCTGGTGGGCGATACGCCCAAGGCCCGCCCCATGGCTGTCTCCCTCGGCGAGGGCCCCGCCATCAAGATCATGGATTCGGGCATGCTTGCCCATCCTGGCGTGGTACGCTGGATGATCGAGGCCGCCGAATCGTTAGAGATTCGCTACCAGCGCGAGGTACTGCAGGGCGGCAGCACAGACGCCCGCTCGATCCAGCTATCGCGTGCCGGCGTCCCGGCGGGCTGTCTCTCGATCCCCTGCCGCTATGTGCACACACCGTCCGAGATGGTGGACTATGGCGATGTGCAGAACGCTGTCAAGTTGCTCGTCACGCTCCTGACCGGCGAGATCAACCTTTAGCCTCTGGATAGCACACAAACGGGGGCGCCTCACATGTGTGAGGCGCCCCCGTTCCGCTTCTGGCAGCGAGGTATCTCCGCGGCGCCTCTCTTGCCCCTGGGACAGGCGATAAAGGATCACCCCGCAACGGATCCCACCTGCAGGCAGATTGTCCCCTCGCCAGGTCATGCCCTATCGTGAGCCGACAATCTCTGCGACAACGCTTGGGCACAGTCTCTTTGGTTAGCCAAGTGCTCACAGTCGCTTGACATGCCTCTTGGTATAGAGGAGAATGCGATGCGGCCTTTATGGGGTCCTTATGCGTGACGGCCACTGTCAGGCCAGGGACACCAGGCTCGGCCCATCCAGTGCATGGCTCTGGATCGCTCCCTAGGTTGGCGGAAAGCACGGAACAGGAGGCAGGAATGAGGCGTATGGCGGTTGTTTTTGTGAGCATGGTGAGCATGGCGATCATCATCACGCTTGTAGGTCTGAGCTCTTGGTCTTTGGCGGCTCCACCCGAGTCGACCGGCGCCGTTGTCGAGACCACGTACCAGGGACAAGCAGTTTCAAGAGTAATGGAGAACCCTTCCATAGAATTAGAGTTGGCCAAGACCGTTGGCCTCGACCCTTTGCAATGTGCAACAACAAGCGAGATCACTGTCGCGCCAGGCACATCGGTAACCTACTGCTACAACGTCACCAACAAGGGCTCTTCCGCCCTGAATCGTCACAATCTAGTCGATAGTCACATGGGCATAATCCTTGATGGCTATCACTATAATCTGGCGCCCGAGGCGAGCGTGTTTGTGACGCAGACCGCCGTGATCACAGAAACAACCACCAATTGGGCGACCTGGTCAGGTTACAACGTGGGGTGGACAGAGTTCATTGAGGCGACGGACAGCGCCACTGTAACAGTTGTTGACGTGCCTTCAATCGCCTTTACCAAGACCGTGGGATTGGACCCGGCCGTCTGTGCTTCCGCGGATGAGATCACCGTGGGGCCGAACACGCCCGTGACCTACTGCTACGAGGTGACCAATACCGGCGTGA
>SLPC01000196.1 GCA_007132185.1 Anaerolineae bacterium
GTCTGACAGTCTCACGCCGCTGGCTATAATAACGAGTGTCGTCCGGCCATGAGTTCAATTGCAGCACATTCAAGCATCATTACCGCAAAGCAATAGGAGAAGACTGCATGAGACCCGATCTGTATCATATCGGGCGCAGCCTGTGGCAACTTGTCGCCAGACCTTATCCGGAGGACCATACCACCGAGGAGCAACGCTATGGTCTGCAGATGCTCTGGTGGGATGGACTGCTATCCTCCATCAGTGTAGCCTTTTTCGCCGACTTTGAGACGCTCTATCTGCTGGCGCTGGGCGCCACGTCGGGGACCATCGGGGCGCGGGCATCGGTAACAAGTGGTGTGGCGCTGCTGGCGCCGCTGGCCGGCGCCTGGCTGGTCTCGGCCACAGGCAAGCGCAAGCGTTGGGTGCTGCTGAGCGCCGGGGGCATTGGCCGTATCGCCCTGCTCCTATCGGCGCTGGCGCCTCTGATAATCGTTCGCTCCGGTCCGGTCATTACGATGGTGCTGGTGCTGGCAGCCATCCGTGCCTTTATGGGGTCGGTGAGCGTGCCGCCGTTCAACTCGCTCTTTGGCGATCTGGTACCCGATGCCATCCGCGGGCGCTATACAGGGACCCGTATGATGGCGGCCAGCGCGGTGACCGTCATTACGCTGCCGGTAGCGGGCTTTTTGATCCAGTCCATCGGAGGTGTTGGCGGCTTTCAGATCACCCTGTTTCTCGCCGCGCTATTTGGGTTCGGGGCTACATACTTTTTCGCTCGCGTTCCGGATGTTCGCGGAGCCGAGACTATAGCGACGGCCGCCTCGGGCTTTGGAGAGGGTCTGCGCCACTTTCGGCATGACAAGACGTTCATTCTCTTTTGCGTCATCAATTTCGTCTGGACCCTGGGGCTCCAGATCTCGGCGCCCTTTTTCTCGGTGCACATGGTAGAGAACCTGGGCTTTGGCATAGACACGATCTCGCTACTGGCGACCATTGTGACGCTCATCAATGTGTTTGTCGTACGCTATGCCGGCAATTTGGTAGACAAAAAGGGCGCCCAGCGCGTCACAGCCCTGGGCATGTTGCTGGTTCCGCTGATGCCCCTGGGATGGATCTTTGCGCGGACGCCCTTTGAGGTGGGGTTGGTACGGGTGTACGGTATCGTCGCGTGGGCGGGGGTGCATGTGGCCGCCATGCCCCTGATGCTGCGCATCACGCCGCCTCGATTCCGCGCCCAGTTCATCGCCATCTACAATACCATCAACGGCGTGGCCTCTATTATTGGTCCACTGCCCGCTGCGTGGCTCTATGCCACCTATGGTTTCAACTCGAACCTTATCGTATCGGCCGTGATACGCTTTGTGGGCGCCGTCCTGTTCCTGATCGCCATGATGCGCGGCACCTTTTCCGAAGGCGAGCGGCTAGAGATACGGGTGTTGCCCAGCGCTCTGACGCGTGGATAAGCGGGAGGACAAGAGATAATGACTGGGAATCGGGTGGGGATCATTGGCGCGGGACCGGCAGGCATCATGGCCGCGCTGGAGGCCGCCGCGCTGGGCGCCCAGGTCTCGCTGTACGACACGAACCCCATGGTGGGCCGCAAGCTTCTGGTTACGGGGAATGGGCGCTGCAATATCAGCAACCTGGAGGCCCGTGCCGAGCGTTATGTGACCGATGACCCTGGAGCCCTCGCCCGCATCCTGGCCCGCTGCGGCCCCGAGCTGATCCTGCAGCGGCTGCAAGAGCTGGGCATTCCAACCTATGCCACCCACGACGGCTGGTGCTATCCTCTGTCTGACTCGGCCTCCACCGTGGCCGATGCCCTGGCAGCGGCTCTCGATCTGGCGGGAGTGCGTGTCCACCTGCGAACCATGGTTAGCGATCTACGGCCCGAGAGCGGGGGCCTGATGCTGGTGACGGGCGGGGAGACGCACCACGTGGATCGAGCCGTGGTGGCCACGGGCGGCAAGGCCCACCCCGCCCTGGGCTCCACGGGGCGCATGTTCCCGGTGCTGGAAAAGCTGGGGCACACAGTATTGCCTGTATGGCCCGCCCTCACGGCCATCGAGTGCGACATGCGCCCCGTGCGCGATCTGCAGGGGGTGCGAATGGATGTAGGCCTCTCTATATATGCGGGAGCCAACCTACTGGGGAGCACCGTCGGCAACCTGATGTTCACCAAGACAGGCCTCAGCGGGCCCGCTCCCATGGACCTGAGCTACCTGGTGAGCACGCATTCTGATACGTCCACGCATTCTGATGCTTCACTGATGGCGCGGGTCGATCTGCTGGCGCTGCACAGGGATGCACTGCTGGCCCTGCTGGCGCGCTATCGCGAGCAGCCGATGCCGGTGCGGGTCGCGCTGGGGGCGGTGCTGCCCGCCAAGGTGCCACCAGTGATCCTGGCGCTGGCGGGCCTCGCGCCAGAGAGCACCCTGGCAGAGACCACGGACGATGCGTTGGACCACCTTTTGAGGCTGCTAGAGAATCTGGAGCTGCGGGTCCGGGACGTGCGGGGCTTTCAGTTTGCCCAGCTCTCTACCGGCGGCGTGCCGCTGGCCGAGGTGAACCCGCACACCATGGCGTCGGATCGCGTGCCCAACCTTTACCTGGCCGGCGAGACGCTCAACGTCATGGGGCCTTGCGGGGGCCATAACCTGCAGTTTGCCTGGGCGACGGGTATGCTGGCAGGTCGAGGCGCCGCCCCGTGAGCCGACTTTGCGGCGCGAAGGAGTATTTGCACCCATGTTGATCACCAGCACGCGCAACCCGCAGATCAAAGAACTCCGCGCCCTGCGCATGCGCAAGCACCGCGCCCGCCAGGGCCGCTACTGGATCGAGGGCATCCGCATCGTGGAGGAGGCCCTCACCCGGGGCGCCCCCATCGACACTCTGGTGTACGCCCCCGACCTGCTGACGAGCGAGCGCGCCCTGACCCTCCTCGCCGAGTACGACGATATTCCGCGCCTGGCCGTCTCCCCTGAGGTGTTCCAGTCCCTATCAGAGCGCGATGCCCCCGTAGGGTTGGGTGCGGCGGTGCGCGTCGTCCAGCGCTTCCCGGACGAGATCCCGGCTACGGACGATCTGCTGGTGCTGGTGGCCTACCAACTGCGCACCCCGGGCAACCTGGGCTCCATCATCCGCACCGCCGACGCCGCCGGCGCTACTGCGGTGGTGGTGGTCGAGCCGACGGTGGACCTGTACGATCCCGAGACGGTGCGCGCCACCATGGGATCCCTCTACGCCCTGCCCATCGTGACGGTGGAGGAGACCGACCTGCCGCCCTGGTACGATACACTTCGAGCCCGGGGTCTGGACCTGATGGTGCTGGGCACCTCGGCCCACGGCGACCGGCTCCTCTATGACGTGGACTGCACCGGCCCGCTGGTGCTGCTCATCGGTAGCGAGCAGGACGGACTCTCGCCCGAGGTGCGGGCCGCCGTAGACGTGCTGGCGCGGCTCCCCATGGCGGGCAGCGCCAGCTCCCTCAACGTGTCGGCCGCCACCGCCGCCATCGTGTACGAGGTGGTGCGACAGCGGCTGGCGCGGCGGCGGGCGTAGGCGGGCGCCCCGTCAAGCCGCCAGCTCGGCCAGCAGCGCCCGGGCCTCCACCAGGGCGGGCATGTCGTGCCCCTCGGTGAACCAGTCATACACGGGCTGCAGCAGTTCACGTGCCTCGGCAACCTTGCCTTGCCCCTGCCAGAGCCGCGCCAGCGCCACCGAGGCCTGCAGCTCAAAGAGGCGCGCCTCCTGCCGCCTGGCCACGCCGATGGCATCCCACATCGCCCCCGCCGCGCGGGCCGCGTCCGGCGGGTTTACCCGCAGGAGTGCCTGGCCGCGAAACAGGTGCATGGGCGCGAGCCATATCCCCTGCCCGAGCTCGGTGGCGAGGGCCAGAGCCCGCCCGGCCGCCTCCAGGGCCTTTTGCGCCTTGCCAGCCACGAGGTAGCACTCGCCCAGGTACCAATAAACACCAGGGATAAAGCTCCTGTGGCCGCGCGCCTCCATCTGTGCCAGACTGTCGCGCACCTGGGCCATGCCCTCCTGCACCTCGCCCAGGTGCGCCCGCGCCAAACCTTCATGGGCGTTAGCCACCAGGCGAAAGGTGACAACGCCGCTGCTGATGGCTCTCTGCCTGGACTCGGTGGCCCACGGGAGGGCCTGCGCAAAGTCGCGGAGCTCTATGTACACCATCGCCACAGCGCCGGCAACGTGGGCTATCAGCTCATCGCGGTCGAGCTCGCGCGCCATGTCGACGCCCTCGCGCAGCCGGGCCAGCGCCTGATCGCGGTAGCCCAGGGTCACCAGCGTTATGGCAGCCACCGAATGTACCCCTGCCCCCGCATGGATCCAGGCAGTGTCGAGCTTGCGACGCCTGGCCGCCAGGTCGTCGGAGCTGGAGTAAGCCCTCAAGGCCTCCCCCCCTCGCAGCGTCCCCACCCAATCACCCACATAGGAGCCCGCCCAGCCGACCCGCGAGAGTGCCAGGGCGATCAAGCCATCGTCTTCGGTACGCTGCGCCCACGCCACCAGCTGCGCCCCGGCCTCCTGGGCCTCCTGATACTCGCCCATCTCGACAAAGTAGTTCAGCAGGCTGTCAATCGCGCCAAAGCAGCTTGCAGGGTCCTGCAGGCGCTCGGCGAGGGCCAACGCACGCCTTGCAGCGGCCATCATCCCAGGATATGGGGCGCCGATGCCCAACAGAATCGCCGGGCACACACCCAACTGCAGCCCAAGCTCGGTGGCGTCCCGTTCTCTGCTCTCGGGCAGGCGCGCGAGTAACTCCAGGCCTCGGTCATAGTGCATCTTTGCCTCGGCATGAACCCCCAGCCGCATCGCCCGCTGCCCCGCCTGCCGCAACCAGGCCACGGCCCGCTCATCGTCGCCCGCCTCCTCATAGTGGCGGGCCAGTTGCACCGCCATGACATCGTCATCGTCCCCATGCAGCGCCACCAGCGAGTCACCCACCGCCTCGTGCAGGTACACCCGCTCGGCAGGCTCCATGCTCTCGTACAGGCTGGTCTGGATCAAGATATGGCGAAAGCGATAACTGGACAGGGGTCGCCCCTGGGCCCGCCCCAGCCCTGACGCGGCGATGAGCCCGTGGCGCGACCCCGCCGCGCCTCTCAACGCCCGCACGAAAGCCAGCGGTTCCGCCCCCAGCACCCGCGCCACGACCTCTGCCGTGAACGTCTCGCCCTGCACGCTCCCCACCCGCAGCGCCTCCTGTAGCGTATGGGGTAGCCCCCCGACCCGCTCGGCAATCACGGCCTCCACCCGCGCGGGTAGCCGGTCCCACCGGACCGCCCCGTCCAAGCTCCAGCGCCCCTCGGCATCGCTCACCAGCTCTCCGCGCTCGCGCAACGCCTCCAGCAGCTCGCTGGTAAAGAGAGCGTTGCCCCCCGCCTGACGGAAGAGCGCCTCGCGAAAGGCGCCATCCAGGGTGTTGGGCTCGGCATCCACCAGAGCAGACACGAACCCCTGCCCGTCCGCTTGGTCCAAATTCACGACGATCTCGCCATGGCCGCGCTGGATCTCGTGCACAATCGTCTCCAGGGGGTGGAGGCCTCCGGCGTCGCTGGGTAGCGACGCTGGCCGGTACGCCCCGACGATCAGGATGCGCTCGGCGGCCAGATGCGTCCCCAGGTGCAAGAGCAGGCTCAGCGATCCGGCGTCGGCCCAGTGCAGGTCTTCGAGGATCAAGAGCAGGGGATGCGCGCGCGCCAGGCGCTGCAGGACGCCCGTGAGCTGCCGAAACAGGGCGGGCTGTTGTATATCGCCCCGCGGGCGCTCTCTCCGCGCGGCCATCAGCTCGCGCAGGCGGTCTGGCCAAGCCGCATCGGAGGAGGCCGCCAGCTCCGCCCTGGCCAAGAGCGCTTCGCCCTCGATCAGGGCATCCACCAGGTCGGGACCAACCTCGGCCAGGGCCAGGCAGGTATGGGGCAAGAGCCCCCAAAGGCGGGAGGCTTGCTCCCGCCCCATGGCCCCGGCCTGCCATGGCCCTTTGATCTCACCGCCGAGCTGGGCCAGGATCTCGCGAAAGGCCAGGTATGGGTCGCCGATGCCCGTGTAGGCGTTGCACCGCCCTGTCGCCACCACCAGCTCCGCGTGCGCGCCGTGCGCCCGCCGCGCGAGCTCCTGCATCAGCGCCGTCTTGCCGCAGCCCGCCTCCCCCGCGACAAAGGCAAACTGCGCCCGCCCCGCGAGCATCTGGTCCAGGTGGGCCTGTAGCCGAGCCAGCTCCTCCTCGCGGGCCACAAACAACGGCGGCTGATGCCCCTCCTGCTGCGACAAAAAGGGCGGCGGCCGCACGTGCAGGTCATCGAGGTGCGCGGCGCGCGGAGGGAACTCGCCCTTGAGGATGCGCTCGTACAGGGCCGTGGTGCGGGTGTCGGGCTCGGCCCCCAACTGGGCGTGCAGCTCCTCCCGGCAGGCCCCGTACTGGGCCAGGGCCATCGCCCGCTGCCCCGCCACCGCCAGGAGGCGCATGATCTGACGGTGCCCCTGCTCGTCCAGCGGCTCCAGCTCCACCCAGCGTCGCGCGTGGCCCAGCGCCGCCGCTGCTTCCCCTCGCCGCTCCCCCTGGGCTGCCAGCCCCTCCAGAGCCTCCACGGCCCTGCGCCGGCAACGATGCCGCTGTAGGAGGAGCCACTCCTCGAATGGCCCGCTATCCGGAAGCGAGAACCCCGCCAGGAACTCGCCCCTGTAGAGGCTCGCGGCCCGTTCCAGGCGCTGGGCGCAGTCGGGGCAATCGGCTGGGTCGATATGCACGTGGGTGCGACAGGCCTCCACCAGGGCCTCCAGCTCCCCCACGTCCACACGACAGCCAGGGGCCTGGGATAGCGCCACCGTCTCATAGTTGATAACCAGCCAGGGGGTATCGTCGTGGCCCGCACGCGCCAACGCCCGGCGCAGAGCAAATAGCGCCTGGCTGAGAGACTGGCGCGCGCTGGACTCGAGATAGTCGGGCCAGAGCAGGCCGGCCAGGGTCTCGCGGCGGTGGGGGCGGCCGCTCTCGGCAGCGAGGTAGGACACCAGAGCCCGCACCTTGTCCGAGTAGAGCTCGGTCAGCGGGCGCCCGTCCACCAGAAGGCCAAAGGGACCCAGCAACTCGATCTCGACACCTGTCATGGGCAGACCCCCATTCCGCATCGGGCGCATGTCCGCCAACTTGGCCAGGCGACAGCGTATGGTAGCGAGGGCCATGGCGACGCGAAATCCAGCCTACTCCATTCTAGCAAACCCGTAACCGATTCGCAAGCCATGAGACTCGCATGAGATTGCCAAAAGACCTGTCTGCCATATTGAAGGCAAATCAGATAGAGGAGGCAACCGATGCAGACCAGAAAGGAAGCAGGGTACCGCGCCTACATGCTGCGGCTCTGGTGGGTGCAGAGCAAGCAGGGCCGCACCTGGCGAGCCTCCCTAGAGAACGCGCGTACGGGCCAGCGGCGCGGGTTCCCCGACCTGAAGGCGCTGTTTGCCTTTCTTCAGATGGAGGGAGAGCAGGGCGTGGTAGAGCGCGAGCAGAAAGGAGCCGCCGATGATCGAGATGCCGCGTAGTAGAGACGAGCTAAGCGCACTCAGAATGGCAGCGAGGAGGCCCAGAATGGCCATCAGAAAGATCGCTTTGTTGCTGGCAGTCGTGATCGTGTCCCTCATACTCAGCGCCCCCCGGGGGGTGGCCAGCGATGACTTGTACTGGTTTTCCGGCCACATGACCGCCGAGCCCGAGCTAATAGGGTGGCCCAGGACTGGGCGCCTTCCCGATGGCACAATCATCATGGCGGGCGAGAGCTACAGCATCTGCTATCGCGCAGTCGAGGTCGACCCCACCCACGATTATGTCTCCGGATGCTGGTACTATACGGCCGAGCGCCTGATCCATCCCGACGGCACACAGGAGGTCTGGGGTGAGTCCAACCTACAGGATCTGGTGGCCTTTTACCCGGGAGAGGGCGGCTGGGATGCCGAGTTCACCGGTGAGTGGAGCCTGGGTTACCCGCCCAGAAACGCCACCTACTATGTGAGCGCCAGAGGCTGGGGGGCGCTGGAGGGTTGGCATCTGGAGCACACATGCAGCATGCCCCGCGACCGGCAGCCCTGCGTCGCCCGACTGACGCAAGGGGCAGAGTCAGGGGATGCCGGACACGCACTGGTCGCAAGGTCGCTGCGTGTGCCGATCCGATAGGCGCAGAAAGAGCCTCGCCTTCTCGAGCGCACCGTGGCGGGCTGGGCCAATCTAGCTGGTCTGGAGAGCCTTACCCACATCAGGGGCCTGCGGCCAAGAAAATGGCCGCAGGCCTTTTGCTTATCCCTTGATGACGCCCATGGGCAGGGTGCGCGCTACGCGCCGGGCGATGTTGGCGTCATGCACCACGCCCACCACGCTCTCCAGGTCCTTGTAGGCGTCGGGGCCTTCTTCAGCCAGGCCGCGCATGCTGCCCGCCCGCACCACGATCTGCTGCGACTCGAGGCGCTGGCGCAACTCTTGGCCACGCACCTTGCGACGGGCCGCGGTACGGCTCATCACACGGCCCGCTCCATGAGCCGTGCTGCCAAAGGTCTCGGTCATGGCCTGCTCGGTGCCCACCAGCACATACGAGCCATGGGCCATGTCGCCCGGGATCAGCACCGGCTGCCCCAGCGCCCGATATGCTTCTGGCACCTCGGCGCGGCCGGGGCCAAAGGCGCGCGTGGCCCCCTTGCGATGCACGCACAGCTCCATCTGGCGCCCGTCCACGTCGTGGGTTTCGACCTTGGCGATGTTGTGACACACGTCATATACCATGCGCAGCTCGGCCCTGCGCAGCGGGCTGGGCAGCGCCTCCTCGAATGCCCGGCGCACGTTGTGGGCGATCATCTGGCGGTTGGCCCAAGCATAGTTGGCTGCGGCGGACATGGCCTGATAGTAGCGTTGCCCCTCGGGAGACTCGAACGGGGCACAGACCAGCTCGCGATCGGGGAGCTCGATGTCGTACTTTTTCACCGCGCTCTGCATCTCACGCACATAGTCGGTGCACACCTGGTGCCCCAGGCCGCGCGACCCACAGTGGATCCACAC
>SLPC01000135.1 GCA_007132185.1 Anaerolineae bacterium
TAGGCGTTTATCCCGGCGAGATCGCCTATCTGCCCGCCCTGGATCATGTCGCCGTGCTGGACCGGGCGTTGGGCGAGCTGCTGCTTGTCGACCGTCAGGGCGCCATTACGCGCCGCTACCCCACGGGGCCGAGCCCCCAGGGCCTGTATGGGGATGCCGTCAACCGCCTGCTTTATGCGGGGGATCTGCGCCTCGACTGGGCTACTGAGGAGATCGAGACGCTCCAGGTCCCAACCTCCCTGGTCGATACCAGCCCTCCTGTCGGCTTCTTGCGCGATACGCGCCGCGATCGTCTCTATGCCATTGCCTGGAACGGCATCCCCGGCTCCAACGGCGGCTACGAGATCACCCGCTGGGCCGATGGTGCCTGGGACCCGGCCCTGCCCGCCCCCGGGCGCCTCAGCGTCGTGGACGCCCTCTACGACGAGCGCACCGACCGCTTCTTTACCACCCATGCTCACATGGGCCAGTACGGCCTGCAGGTGTCCGATGGCGAAACTGCCGCCGAGCTGGATTATATCGAGCTCGAGTCCTACCCCCGGGCCCTGGCCCTCAATCCCGATCTGTGGCATCTCTATCTGGTCCTGGCTCCTGACGAGATCGAGCCCATGCCGATCCATACCAGCGTCCGTATCCTTGATACACGCACACTGGATACCCTCTTTGTGCTCGATATCTTGGACCCGATCGCCCGCGTGACGATGGACCCCGCCACCCACCGGCTCTATCTGGCTCACAGCGTCGAGGGTCGTATCTATGTCGTGCAGGATGTGGCCTCGGCGGCCCCCTCGCAGGCATCTCTCGCACCCACCGCGACCCCTGTTCCCACCGCGACCCCTGTTCCCACCGCGACCCCTGTTCCCACCGCGACCCCTGTTCCCACCGCGACCCCTGTTCCCACAGCGACCGCTGTTCCTACAGCGACCGCTGTTCCTACAGCGACCGCGACCGCAGCTGCGGCTCCCACAGCGACCGCTGTTCCCACAACGACCCCTACGGTGGTCTGCGACGATGAGGTACATCCCGCGTTAAGTGACGCCTGGCAGGCCGTGGGGCCCGACCTCCTTGGTTGCCCCCATGGCGCCGCCATCGAGTCCCCCTGGGGGTGGCAGCCCTTTCAGCAGGGTGAGATGTTCTGGTTCAGCGAGACGCGCCAGATCCTCATCGTATATGACGATGGCACCTGGACCTATGTAGCCGATCGCTGGCGGGAGGGTATGCCCGATCTGGGATGCGAGGCATCCCCGCCGCCGGGACTCTGGCAGCCGATTCGTGGGTTCGGGCTGGCTTGGTGCGACGAGCCGAGCGTGCGCGACCGCCTGGGTTGGGCCCTCGCTTCCGAGGAGGCCTTTACCAGCGTCTATCAAGCCTTTGAGGGCGGCTCCCTGGTGACCCATCCGGAGGGCGGCGCCTTTTGGCTGAATCGCGATGGCACCCATTTTCGTGTGCCGCCCCCTGCGCAACCATGAGGGAGGGAAAGATGAGTAGATCCAACCGGCGCCGCTGCGGCATCCTCTGTCACCCGACCTGCCTACCCAGCCCCTTTGGCATCGGCGATCTGGGCGATGAGGCCTATCGGCTGATCGACTTTTTGTTTGGCGCTGGCCAGTCTGTCTGGCAGGTCCTTCCCCTGGGGCCCACCGGCTATGGCGACTCGCCCTACCAGCCCTTTTCCGCCTTTGCCGGTAACCCCCTCCTGATCGATCTGCGGCAGCTCATCGACGATGGGCTCCTGACGGAACGCAACCTGGCCCTGCCTGATCCCTTTAGCGACGAGTGCGTGCGCTATGGCGAGGTGATCGCCTTCAAAGATCTCGTGTTGCGCAACGCCTACCAGCAGTTGGGCGAGGCCGATGACGCCTTCCGTCACGAGTTCGAGGCCTTTTGCCGCGCGCAGGCCCACTGGCTGGACGACTATGGTCTGTTCATGGCGCTCAAGCAGCATCATCGTTGGGCATCATGGACCGAGTGGCCTCCAGAGATCGCCCAGCGCCAACCCGAGGCCCTTGCCTACTGGCAGGACGCACTATCCGACGAGATCGAGTACCATCGCCTGCTCCAGTTCCTCTTTGAGCGCCAGTGGCAGCGCCTACACGCCTATGCCCGCGAGAATGGCATCGAGATCATCGGCGATCTGCCCATTTTCGTCGGCCATGATAGCGTCGATGTCTGGGCCCACCAGGAGCTCTTTCAGCTCGACGAGCAGGGGCAGCCCACTGTGGTGGCCGGCGTGCCTCCCGACTATTTCTCGCCCACCGGGCAGCGCTGGGGTAACCCCCTCTATCGCTGGGATCTCATGGCAGACAACGCCTACACCTGGTGGATCGAGCGCCTGCGCCGGGCGCTGGCCCACTTGGATCTGCTGCGCATCGATCATTTTCGTGGCTTTTGCGCCTACTGGGAGGTGCCCGCCGACGAGCCCACCGCTGTGAATGGGCGCTGGGTGCCCGGGCCCGGGCGCGCCTTTTTCGATGCCGTGCGTGACGCCCTGGGCGACCTGCCCATCATCGCTGAGGACCTGGGCCTGATCACCGAGGATGTGACCGCCCTGCGCCACGAGCTCGGTCTGCCCGGCATGACCGTGCTCCAGTTTGCCTTTGGTGGGCCCATGACCAACCCACACCTGCCCTATAACCACGAGCGCAACAGCGTCGTCTATACCGGCACCCATGATAATGATACCACCGTCGGCTGGTACTCTGATCTGGGCGAGCGCGAGCGCCATCATCTCCACGTCTATACCGGCTCTGACGGTAGCGACGTGCATTGGCAGTTGATTCGTGTGGCCATGACCTCGGTCAGTGACCTCGCCATCTATCCGCTGCAGGACCCGCTGGGTCTGGGGAGCTCCGCCCGTATGAACTATCCCGGCCGCGCCCAGAACAACTGGACCTGGCGGTATACGCCCGACGCCCTGCAGCCCGAGCTGGCCGAGACGCTGGCCAATCTGGCGCAGGCCACGGGGCGCCATCCGGCGTCAGACGACGAGACTGCCGACGATTGACTCTGTCCCATTCGGCCTGAGGGAGCATCTTGACACATCATTCCGACATCGACTGGGAAGCCCTCTGGAGCCGTCTTCTGCGCTATGCCCCAGAGATGACCCCCCAGGGGCGCGAGTATCTGCACCTGGCCCAGAGGCTGGTGCGCGCCAACCGCGCCCTGGCCGAGCTCTCGGAACTGGAGGATCAGGCTTACCAGGAGCTCCAGGGTGTCTCCATGCTGCTTCGCTCCGTGGGCGGGCCCGAGGAGGAATGGCTCGTCCAGCTCCTCTCCCTGATCACGCACCTGATCGACATGCTCTATGTGCGCCTCGAGTATGCCAAGTGGGAGGTCTCCCCCCTGTCGGAGCTTACAGCCGCCCTGGCCGACATCGAGCAGGAAGACGACCTCAATGATCATGACCTTGCCCTCCTGCGGTTCCTGGCCGATTACGATGCCGTGGTGCGTTCCGGCAGCGGCCTATTCGAAGAAGAAATCCTGGAACGGCTCCAGGCCCGCGCCGACGCCTTGGAGCATGATTGGGCCGCCTCCAGGCACCGCCGCTTGCGTGCCCTGGCCGATCTCGTGTTCAGATTCTTGCGCTACAACCCCGACGACGACTGGCTGACCTGAGACGACCGGAACCCGTTCCTGGCCGTCTTTGCCCGTTATTACCCTGCGTGGTATAATCGGCCAGCACGCGCAGTAGAATAACCTTGGGGAGGAAACTCGGTTCATGGCAACATCCAGAGTTCAGGATATCCGTAACATCGTGCTCCTGGGGCATGGGAGCTGCGGCAAGACCTCTCTGGCGGAGGCGCTTCTCTTTGACACGGGCGCCATCTCGCGCCTGGGCCGCGTCGAAGACAGGAACACCGCCTCGGATTTCGACGAAGAGGAGCAGAGTCGCGGCTTTTCCGTCAACAACGCCGTGCTGCCCTGTCAGTGGGAGGGTTCCAAGCTCAACATTATCGATTCTCCCGGATATATGGACTTTGTGGGTGAGGTCAAGTCCGCCATCGGCGCCACCGACGGCGGGGTTCTGATCGTGTGTGCAGCCTCGGGCGTCGAGGTTGGCGCCGAGGTCCACTGGAGCTATATGGATGAGCGCGGCCTGCCCCGTATAGTGTTCATCAACAAGATGGACCGTGACAATGCCAGCATGGCCAACGCTATGGAGAGCGTCTCCAGCAAGTTTGACGCCACCTTTGTCCCGATCTCTATCCCCATCGGCGCCGCCTCTGGCTTTCAGGGCGTCGTGGATCTCATCGAAATGAAGGCCTATCTCGGCCCTGGCGACACGGCCAGCGACATCCCCGCCGACATGCAGGATGCCGCCGACGAGGCGCGCATGGAGATGATGGAGTACGCCGCCGAGATCGATGACGAGCTCATGATGAAATACCTTGACGGCGAAGAGCTCACCGATGCCGAGATCCGTGAGGCCCTGGCCACCGGTTCGCGCAATGGTGATCTGGTGCTCGTGCTGGCCGGTTCTGCCACCCAGAATAGCGGCATGACATCCTTGCTCAACGCCATGGTGGCCTTTATGCCCTCGCCCGCCAATGCCGAGCGCACCGCCCTGGACATGGCCTCGGAGGAAGAGGTGGTTCTGGAGGCGGATCCCAATGGTCCCCTCGTGGCACAGGTGTTCAAGACCATGGCGGACCCCTTTGTGGGCCGCCTCTCCTATTTCCGCGTATATAGCGGCGAGCTCCTGTCTGATAGCCGGGTGCAGAATGTCAACCAGCAGGAAGAGGAGCGCGTCGGACAGCTCTATTCGGTGCGGGGCAAGGATCAAAAGCCCATCGATAGCGTCCAGGCGGGCGATATCGGCGTGGTGAGCAAGCTCAGTGTCACCGCCACCAACGATACCCTCTGTGATCGGGGCGCTCCCTATCAGGTGCCTGCCGTCGAATATCCCGAGCCACTCTATGCCGTCGCCATCTTTCCCAGCACCAAGGCCGACCTGGACCGTCTCGGGTCCAGCCTGTCGCGCCTCGTGGAAGAGGACCCGACCCTGCGCGTCGAGCGTAATACCGAGACCAACGAGACCATCCTCTCCGGCATGGGCGAGTCTCATATCCAGATCGCGACACGACGTCTGGCCAACAAGTTCAGTGTCCAGGTCGAGACCGATCTGCCCAAGATCGCCTATCGCGAGACCATCACCCAGACCGCCTCGGCCCAGGGCCGTCACAAGAAGCAGTCTGGCGGTCGTGGCCAGTTCGGCGACGTGTACTGCCGCTTTGAGCCCCTCGAGCGCGGCCAGGGGTTCGAGTTCGATAGCGAGATCTTTGGTGGGTCGGTGCCGCGCTCCTTTATCCCCGCCGTCGAAAAGGGCATCCGAGAGATCTCGGGCCAGGGCATCCTGGCGGGTTATCCCACCGTCGACTTTAAATGTGTGATCTATGACGGCTCGTATCACAGTGTGGACTCGTCCGAAATCGCCTTTCGGCTGGCGGGACAGATCGCGTTCCGCAATGCCATGCCGCAGGCCGGTCCCGTCCTGTTGGAGCCGATCTATCGCATTGTGGTCACCGTGCCCGAAGAGTTCATGGGCGATATCCTGGGCGATCTGAACACCCGTCGTGCCCAGGTGCTTGGCATGGAGCAGGCCCGCGGCAATGGCATCGTGACCGCCGAGGTGCCCCTGGCCGAGATCCAGCGCTATGCCACTGATCTGCGCTCCATGACCCAGGGCCGCGGCATCTATACGATGGAGTTTATGCGCTACGACATCGTCCCGCAGCATCAGATCGAGCAGATCAAGGCCGATGCGCAGCGTCGCGAAGAGCGAGACAAAGAGCGCGTCTAAGCGCAGCATTGCATCTTACACGGGCAGTTCCCTCAGGAACTGCCCGTTTTCCTTTCCCCTCTATGCTCCTGTGCCCACAGGCTGGCGTGCCCCAGTCCTGTAGCTCTACCCTGCTCCTTTGTTTGGCGTACAGGCCATAGCGAATAGGTCGCGTCGGGTGATAGCAGGGCGTCTTTATGCCAGGTCAAGGCCTTTTTTAGGCCAGATTCACTCAAGATCCCTGAACAGGCTTGCGACGAAATATGTCGCAGGATACACTCTGAACTGGGGTGAGGTGGGCTTTCGACGATGCTGTCAGAGCGCCACGGCCAGGCGCCTTCCTGCAGAGCTATACCGCTACCAGCCAAGGGGGGCAATCTCTGGCATCTAGGCTGCTGGAAAAGCGACCCTCCCGCTGGCTCGATCCGCGACCAACCCTCGCGACCCTGTCGGCGATATGGGCAGTCCCAGAATCGCTTCCGCACCCGTGTTCATTGTGGGAGAAACGTATGCAGCATCTTCAAGCCCTCCCTCTGGGGAATCGGCTTGCCATCTGGGCCCGACAACACCGACGCCTTGTCATTCTACTAGCCATAGCCCCGAGTCTCCTCATCTATGGGGTGGCCTTTCGCTTCCTCCATGCTATCTTGGGCCCCGGCGCGTGTGCCGTCGCGGTGCTGCCCGTTGCCATTGTCGCCTGGGCGTTTGGCGCTCCAGCAGGCTTTGCCATGAGCGTCGCTGCCACGATCCTCAGCCTCGTCCTCATGCCCCTTGTGGCCGAGACCGATCTGCCCTACATCCTCCGGGGAGGCGGCGCCATCGGCTTTCCTGTGCTCATACTCGTGGGCGTTGTGGTGGGGAAGGTGAGCGATCTCCGGAGCAGCCTCCGAAACGAGCTGGCCGCCCGCCAGGAGGCCGAGGAGCAGTTAGTCCGCGAGCGTCAGCTCTTGCGCACCGTCATCGACAACCTGCCCCTGGCCGCCTATGCCAAAGACCTGCAGGGCCGCAAGACCATGACCAACCCGAGCGATCTGGCCTGGATGGGCGCCCAGAACGAGCGAGAGGTCCTGGGCAAGACCGACGCCGAGATCTATCAAGGGGAACAGGCTCGAGTGTTTCTTGAGCACGATGACTACGTCCTCACTGACCAAGAGCCCGTGACCAACTATGAGGCCTGGTTAGAGCATCCCCAGGGGCATCGTGTCTATATTCTCTCCTCCAAGGTCCCCCTGCTCGGCCCCGATGGCGACATGGTGGGCATCGTGGGCGTCACCCAGGATATCACCGAGCGCAAGCTGGCTGAGGAGGCGCTGCGTGAGAGCGAGGAGCGCTTCCGCCGCATCGTCGAGACGTCCATGGAGGGCATTTGGGAGGATAACACCGAATCGCGACTGACCTATGTCAATGCCCGCATGGCTCAGATGCTCGGCTATAGTCCCGAGGAGATGATCGGCCAGCTCGCTGATACCTTTATCCATCCCGACGAGCTCGACGCTCATCGAAAGATGCGCCTGCGTCGCCATCAGGGTCTTTCTGACACCTACGAGCGGCGCATGCTGGGCAAAGAGGGCCAGGAGGTCTGGACCCTGGTCTCGGCCACTCCGATCTTTGCCGCCCAGGACGGGTACGTCGGCTCCTTTGCCATGATCCGCGATATTACGGACGAGAAACGGGCCGAGATCGCCCTGCGTGAGAGCAGGGACCGCCTGCGGCGCCTGGCCGAGTCTGCCGCCGCCATTCTCTGGCAGTACGACATCGACAACGATCGCTGGACCTATGTAGCGCCCCAGTCCGCCGACATCCTGGGCTATCCCCCCGACGCATGGACGGACATGGCCTTTTGGATCGCGCACCTGCACCCCGAAGATCGCGAGTGGGCGAGCCAGTACTGTGCCGAGTGTACCGCCCAGGGGCGTGACCACGAGTTCGAGTATCGCTTTCTCGCCGCCGATGGCCGAGTGGTCTGGATACGGGATGTCGTCAGCGTCGAGAAGCGCGCTGGCCGCCCGGCGTTGCTGCATGGGTTCATGCTGGACATCACTGAGCAAAAAGAGGCCGAGGAGGCGCTGCAGAACGAACGGGCTCTCCTGCGCACCGTGATCGATCACCTGCCCATGGCTATCTATGCCAAGGATCTCGAGGGCCGCAAGACCCTGGCCAATCGCCAAGACTGGGAGTCCATTGGAGCTGTATCTCCAGACGAGGTTCTGGGCAGGTTCGACTGGGAACTCTATCCCCCCGAACTCGCGGAGCAACTCGTCACTGGCGAGGGCCAGATTCTCGAGAGTGGTGAGCCGCTGATTGTGGACGAGATGCTGGTGGAGCGGCCCTCGGGTCGACAGGAATGGTTGTCGTCTGCCAAATACCCTCTGCGAGATGCTGAGGATCGTGTCGTTGGCCTGGTGGGCATGACCCAGGATATCTCCGAGCGCAAGCGCGCCGAGCTGGTCTTGCGCGAGAGCGAGAAACGGGCGCGCCGGCAGCGTGCCGCCCTGACTCGCCTCGCCGTCGACCCCGCCCTCCTGGGTGCCGACCTGCCCCAAGCCATGGCTCGCCTCGCCGAGACCCTCGGCAAGACGCTGCGGGTGCAGCGCGCCGGCGTCTGGTTGCTGGCCCCCGATGATTTCACCCTGCGCTGTGTCGCTCTCTTCCAGGACGGCCATCTCCAGCCAACAGAGGGGCTCGAGATCAAGGTCGCCGACTATCCCGCCTATTTCGCCGCCATGCGCTCGCGTGGACAGATCTATACGCAGGATGCTCGCGTTGATGAGCGCACCCGCGAGCTCTCCGAAGCTTATCTGGAGCCCCTCGGCATCGTGTCCCTCCTCGAGGCCGGCATCCAGGTCGATGGACAGCTCGTCGGTGTGATCAGTTGTGAGCATCAGGGCGAGCCGCGTGCCTGGCACCCCGATGAGGGGGTCTTTACCAGCTCGGCGGCGGCTCTTGCGGCCCAGGTTCTGGTCAGTGCGCAGCGCCGCGACGCCGAGCTTGCCCTGCGCGAGAGCGAGGATCGCTATCGCCGCCTCGCCGAGAACGCCCCCGACCTGATCTACCGCTATCGGCTCGTGCCCGAGCCAGGGTTTACCTACGTCAACCCTGCTGCTACCAGGCTTGTGGGCTATACGCCAGCAGAGCACTATGCGGATCCCGCCCTGGGATTCAAACTGGTGCACCCGGACGATCGCCATCTCTTGGAGGCCGCGGTCCGAGGCGATACGGGCAAGGGCGAGCCGCTGGAGCTGCGCTGGATCCACAAGGA
>SLPC01000065.1 GCA_007132185.1 Anaerolineae bacterium
CGGCACGTGCATCATCCCGATGACCTGGATAGCGGTATCATGGGCTGGTGGTGGGAGGGCAAGTGCATCGAGGGCAGCCCCGAGAGCGAGATTCACCCCGACCTGGCGCCCCTGCCCCGCGAAAAGGTGGTCGACAAGCACCGCTACTCGGCGTTCTATAACACCGATCTGGAGACCGTCCTGCGTTGCCTCAAGATCGAGGATCTGGTCATCACGGGCATCATGTCCAACATGTGCTGCGAGTCCACGGCCCGCGACGCCTACTATCGCGACTATCGCGTCTTTTTTCCTGCAGACGGCACGGGATCGATCTGCGAGGAGATGCACCTGGCTACCCTGCTGAACCTGGCGTTCGGCTTTGCCTACGTGACGACGTGCGCCGAGGTTGGGGCGCAGGTGGGGAGCAGGCTTGCCAAGTGATACGTGGCTCAGCCACGAGACGCCTTGATCTTGCGCTTGATGCGCACGAGGGCCGGAAGATAGCCGGGACAGTCTATGCCGAGGGTCCGACGGCGGAAACGGGCGACGTTCTCTACGTTCCACCGAAATTCGTGCTCGGCAACGTTCCGCGCGTCCCAGAGCGGCCAAATGAAGGTGGGCAACTCCTCTGTGAGAAGTCTGCGCTCTCTATCACTCAGAGGCAATGTCTCGAATGCGCTCCGCAGGCCCAGTGCGCCCAAGTCTTTTGTGTCACCGGTGAGCCTCAGAAGTTTGGCCATGTCTCCAAGATTGAGACTATCTGCGTATCGTGAACTCAGTCTGTGTCTTGCTCGAAGCTCCCTGTCCCCGAGTAGAGACTCGATAGGGTCGCGCAGCGGGGCGAGGCAGGCGCGCAGCTCGGCCTCGAAGGCAAGACGGAGCTCGTTCAGTACACTGCCGGTGCGGGCTTGAGCCCGTCGCGACGTATACCATGCTGACTCTGCCGAAATGAGTGCTTCTTGTGTTCGGGCTTCCATGGCATCCCACGTATCGTACATGGTATCCGTCTCGAGGCGCGTACGGTGCTCTTCCTGCTCACGAAGCCGCAGAGTCCTAACAAGCTGATCTGGTGAAAGGTGAGCTTCTGATAGCGATTGGGCCACTGACCAGTAGGCCAGCTCATAGTCCAGCCAGTCGATATATGGGTACGCGCTATCATCAGGGTGCTGACCCTCACGAACAATCGTCTCAACGTCGAGACCATCCCGGGCTGCCCAACATGCCGTCTTTATTCGTTCCCAGTCCTGTACCCGCTCTGGTTCTGCCAGCAAATGCTCGAACCAGGCCCTCATCTGACTATACCCACCGCGCGAGCTTGCTGTTGCAAAAGCCTCCCCAAGGTGCGCCATGAACATGCCGTCCACAAGAACCCATGCGTTTCCCAGCGACGACACATAATACGCAACGGTCTCAAATCCTGCGGTTAGATTCCCAAGGTTGGCATGCATGGTGCCTAACTGCAACCCCGTGTGTCCCATCGCTACGGACGCTGAGAACTCGATGTGATCGGCGTTCCCGATCACATCGGCAGCACTACAGTACCACATGAATATCTTGTCGAATACCGAGGCATCGATGAGAGAACCTGCCGCGTGAGTCGTCTCGATGACCCGCCGTAGGTCCTCGTGATAGTAGAGACCCGTCTCCTCGTCACTGCTTCTCCGTGCTTCGTCGATCATGAGCGTAACCAGGCCACCCCCCCACAGCAGCGCAACGAACGGATCTCTTGTGGCAAGCGGCGTCGCCCAATCCAGAAACGCATCAACCTGCAACATCGGATGCTTTGGTAACTCGGCCATTTGATCCCAATAGTGCTGGACATCCGTATACCTGGGGTCGCTGTCATGGAATCTGCTTGAGGTGATATACCGACTCGGGGGACATTCGGCGAATCGTCGACTATCGGTCGAGAGTCGATGCTCACAGGCCGCCTGGCATGCCCAAAAGACCGCGGCGGCAGCCTCACGATCATCAGGATCACGGTCCACAAGGCCAAAACAACCCTCAATATCGAACAGGTCGAGGCCACACTCCTCAAAGGCCCACTTGACCATTTGGAGACTCAACCCTCTGAATCTCCATGTCTGAATATCGTGCGACTCGTTATATTGAGGTTCCATCGCAGCTCCTTCGGCGGCTCGTTCAACGCAAGGGCGGGCGTCTCAACTCCAAGCCAGCCGCATTCTGACCGAAACTTCGCGGTCCGTCAACCGCTTGCCCTCCCCCCACTTCCCACATTCCCCCTTGACACCCCGTCACCTATCCCCTATAATCCCCACTATACACATAGGAATAGGATGGTTCGCCCATGAAGCTGACTACCAAAATGCGCTATGGCACCCGCGCCCTGGTCGACCTGGCCCTGCATCAGGACCAGCAGCCCGTGCCCTCGGGCGAGATCGCCGAGCGCCAGCAAATGCCTGTCAAGTACCTGGAGAGCATCCTGGTCCTCTTGCGCAACGCCGGGTTCGTGCGCACCACCCGGGGCGCCATGGGGGGCTACTCGTTGGCCCACGATCCCGCCGATATCAGCCTCGCGGAGTTGTTCGATGTGCTGGAGGGCCCCGATGCTCTGGTGGCCTGTACCGACGGGCCCGACTGCGACCGCTATGACGGATGCGTCACCCGCGAGGTATGGGCGCGCATGTACGCCGCCAGCCGCGAGGTGCTGGAGGAAACGACGCTGGCCGACCTGGTGAGCCGCGCCCGTGAAAAGCAGCACGCCAGTGGCAATATGTACCACATCTAGCCGCCATGATCCGGGCTCGCAAGAGCCTCACAGCCCAATCGAAAGGTAACTCCGTGAACATCTATGACGACATCACACGCACAATAGGCCGCACGCCCCTGGTCCGCCTGAATCGCCTACCCGAGGGCCTCCCTGGCCAGGTCGTGGCCAAGCTCGAGTCGTTCAACCCCCTCTCCAGCGTCAAGGACCGCATCGGCGTCTCGATGATCGATGCGGCGGAAGAGGCGGGCGCCCTGGCCGCTGGCGCGACGCTGATCGAGCCTACCAGCGGCAATACGGGCATCGCGCTGGCCTTTGTGGCCGCCGCCCGCGGCTACAAGCTGATCCTCACCATGCCCGACACCATGAGCCACGAGCGACGCAGCCTGCTGCGGGCCTTGGGGGCGACACTGGTGCTCACGCCCGGCGCCGAGGGGATGGGCGGAGCGATTCGCAAGGCCGAGGAGTTGCAGGCCGAGATGCCGGATTCCGTCATCCCACAGCAGTTCAAGAACTTGGCCAACCCCAAGATCCACCGCGAAACGACGGCGGTCGAGATCTGGGAGGACACCGATGGGCAGGTAGACATCCTGGTGGCGGGCGTCGGCACGGGGGGGACCGTCACCGGCGTGGCGCAGGTGATCAAGCCGCGCAAGCCAAGCTTTCAGGCCATCGCCGTCGAGCCGATACACTCGCCTGTGCTATCGGGGGGCAAGCCAGGTCCCCACAAGATCCAGGGCATCGGCGCGGGATTCGTCCCCGATGTTTTACAGACCGACCTGATCGACGAGATCGTGCAGGTCGAGAATGACGAGGCCTTTGAGATAACGCGTCGCCTGGCCCGCGAGGAGGGCATCCTGGCAGGCATCTCGTCCGGAGCCGCGACCGCCGCCGCGCTCAAGGTGGCCGCCCGCCAAGAGAACGCCGGCAAGCTGATCGTGGTCGTGCTGCCGGATACGGGTGAGCGCTATCTCAGCACGCCCGTCTTTGGAGAGATATCATGAAAGAAGTTTATCTGGATTACGCAGCCACAACCCCCTGTCGCCCCGAGGTGAGCGAGGCCATGTTCGCCCACCAGGCGGCGGAATATGCGAACCCGTCCAGCCTGCATCGCTATGGGCAGCGGGCCAAGCAGGTGCTGGAGCAGAGCCGTCGCAAGGTGGCGGCGCTGCTAGGCGCCACGCCCGAGACCCTGGTCTTTACCGCCGGGGGCACTGACAGCGACAATCTCGCCATTCAGGGCGTGGTCCAGGCCGCCGGCGATGGCCGCCGACATCTGATCACTACGGCCATCGAACACCACGCCGTTCTGCACACCTTTCAGCATCTGGAGGGGCAGGGCTATGAGGTCACCTACCTGCCAGTCGACAGCGAGGGCATCGTCAAGTTGGACGCCCTGGCGGAGGCGCTGCGCCCCGACACGCTGCTTGTGAGCGTGATGCTGGCCAACAACGAGACGGGCGCCATCCAGCCGGTGGCCGAGGTGGCCCGAATGGCGCAGGCTGTCGGCGCATTGGTGCATACCGATGCCGTGCAGGCGGTGGGCAAGCTGCCGGTGAACGTCGAGGCGCTGGGCGTCGATCTGCTTTCGCTCACGGCCCACAAGTTCTATGGTCCCCGGGGCGTGGGCGTCCTCTATATGCGAGCAGGCACGCCTGTGGCCTCCCTGCGCTTTGGCGGCAGCCAGGAGCGCAAACTGTGCCCGGGCACCGAGAATGTGGCCGGCATCGTAGGGCTGACCAAAGCGCTGGAACTGTCAGAACAGGAGCGCCCTGCCGAGACCGAGCGCCTCATCGATCTGGCCGATCGGTTGGAGACCGGCATCTTTGAGCGGGTCCCCGGCGTGGCTCGCAATGGCCCTCCGGTGGGCCGCCGCCTGCCGCACATTCTGAACATGAGCTTTGGCCGCGCCGAAGGCGAGTCGCTGCTGCTGATGCTGGATAGCCAGGGCATTGCGGTCTCTACCGGCTCGGCATGCGCGTCGGGCGCCGTGGATCCCTCCCATGTGCTATTGGCCATGGGCGTCAGCCGTCCGAGGGCCACGGGCAGTCTGCGCTTTTCCCTTGGCAAGAGCACCAGCGCAGACGACATTGACTATACTTTGGACGTGCTGGTGCGCGCCGTAGAGACTCTGCGGGCCATGGCTCCCGCAAGCCGGTAAGGCAAGGAGCACGACGCATGCACGATCGAACTCAGAGCCCGCCAGCGTCGAACGAGCGCTACGACAAGCAGGTCCTCTTTCGCGGCATCGGTCCGGAGGGGCAGCGCGCGCTGGGGGACGCCACTGTCGCCATCATGGGGCTGGGCGCCCTGGGCACGGTGATCGCCGACACACTCTGCCGCGCCGGTGTGGGCACGCTGCGGCTCATCGATCGCGACTTTGTGGAGCTCAGCAACCTGCAGCGTCAGACCCTGTTCACCGAAGCTGACGCCCAGGAGCGCCTGCCCAAGGTAGTGGCCGCCGCGCGTCGCCTGGCCGAGATCAACAGCACCATCACCATTGAACCGCTGATCCGCGACCTGCACGCCGGGAACGCTCTCGAGATCCTGCAGGGGGCCGACCTGGTGCTGGACGGCACCGACAATCTCGAGACGCGCCTGCTGGTCAATGACGCCTGCCTCGAGCTCGGCATCCCCTGGGTGTACGGCGCGGCGTTGGGCGCCCAGGGCAACGCCATGACCATCATCCCCGGCGAGACGCCCTGCCTGCGCTGCCTCATCGCCGACGTGCCGCCGCCTGGAGTCATGCCCACCTGCGACAGCGAGGGCGTGCTGGCACCGTTGACGGGCATCATCGGCTCGTGGGAGGCCGCCGAGGCGCTGCGTCTGCTGACGGGCCAGCCGCCCCGGCAGGGGGTTCTGCTGGCCGATGTGTGGCATGGAGACATGCGTATCGTCGAACTGGACCGCCGCGCCGATTGCCCCGCCTGTGGGGGGACGTATGACTATCTCACGGGCGAGCGCACAACCTTTACCACCAGTATGTGCGGGCGCAACGCGGTGCAGATCTCGCCCGCCGAGGAACGCCAGATCTCGTTGGATGTGCTAGAGACACGTCTGGCCCGCGCCGGAGATGTGGCCAACAATGGCTTTTTGCTCACCTTTGCGGTGGATGAAACAGAGCTGATTGTGTTCCCGACAGGGCGCGCCATCGTCAAGGGCACCACAGACGAGGCCGTGGCGCGCAGCCTATACGCACGCTATGTCGGCACCTGACAGATACGTCGGCCCGCTCACACGCCGCCATTGGCTGCTTCAGAGCTAATGGCGGCGGCTGCACCGCCGGATGCTCATCTACCATATGGAGTCAACATGACACACAAGCCCAATAACCGGGATGCCAAGAGAGAGCGATTCGCTCCGTCGGCGAGCCCTGCTGCAGGGCCGGGACGGAAACGAGTCCTTATCATCGCCGCCGTTGCGTTGGCGATGATCGCTCTGGGGGCCGTGGCAGTCTTGGCCGTGCCGCGCGGGGGCACGCCCGAGACGCCCACCGTTGTGGGTGGGCCTGCGCCCATCGCCGCCACCCTGTTCCATGACCCGTATCCCGTCGTGGTCGCTGACAACGGTTCGGTGCGTCTCCTTGTGTCCGAGTTCGCCGACGGCCAGGCGCGCCACTATACCTACATGCACGCCGAGCAGCCCATCGAGTTCTTTGTGGTCCAGAGCAGCGATGGAGTGATCCGCGCCGCGTTCAATGCCTGCGACGACTGCTATCCCGCCAAGCGCGGCTATATCCAGGATGGCGATGACATGGTCTGCATCCTGTGCGGGAACCGCTTCCCCACCGACCAGATCAACATCGAGCGGGGCGGCTGCAACCCGGCGCCTTTGCATCGCGCCATCGTTGGGGAGTTGGTCGTGATCCGGGTGTCCGATCTGGTGGCCGGGGCGGATTTCTTTTAGGAGAACACGATGCGACTCTATGATATTTCACTCAAGGGCCTACGCCGACGTCTGGGGCGCATGCTCCTGCTCCTACTCAGCCTCGCCACGGCAGTGGCCACATTGGTGACGCTTGTGACCATCACCCGCAGCATGAACCATTCGGTGGCCCATCGCATGGACGAGTTTGGGGCCAATATCGTGATCGTGCCCCAGGCCAGCGACCTGGCCGTCTCCTATGGCGGCATCACGGTGGGGTCGGCGGCCTATGATGTGGGCGTGCTGATGCTGGCCGACCTGGAGCCGATCGGGAGCATTCGCAACGCGCGCAATGTCAGCGTCCTGGCCCCCAAGTTGGTCTCGGCCGTCTCACTCGAATCCCGCGAGGTACTCATGGCCGGCGTTATCTTTCCCGACGAGATACGCCTCAAGCAGTGGTGGCAGGTGCACGGCGCCTATCCCGTTGGCGCCACCGATGCCCCCGTTGCCACGTTAGGCGGGCATAGGGCCATGGCCCAGATGGAGGCAGGTGTATCCGGGGCCGATCAGGCAGTGTTGGGTTCTCGTCTCGCTCACGAGCTCGGGCTGGCGCCCGGCGATATGCTGGTCGTCGAGGGACGTAACCTGCAGATCGTCGGTGTGCTGGAGGAGAATGGCTCCCAGGATGACCAGATCCTCTTTGTGGATCTGACCCTGGCGCAACAGATCGCCCATCGGCCCGGCGAGATCAACCTGGTCGAGATTGCGGCACTCTGTAGCGACTGCCCCGTGGAGGAACTGGTACGCCAGATCAGCGAGGTTCTGCCCCAGGGCAGGGTCACAGCAGTGAGGCAGGCCGTCACGCTGCGAGCAGAGACGGTAGATCAACTCACGCGCTTTGCCGTGGTCGTCTCGGCAGTGGTGACGCTGATCGGGGGACTGATCGTGCTCACGACCATGCTGGGCGCCGTGACCGAGCGCCGCCACGAGATTGGGCTCTTTCGCGCCCTCGGGTTTCGCCGTGCTCATATCGAGCGGGTGATCCTGGGCGAGGCGCTGGTCATCAGTCTGGCTGGCGGGATCGTGGGTTGGGCGGCGGGGATGGGGGTGGTCGCGCTCCTGCGCCCAACGATCGACGAGCTGGCCATGACCTCGCCGTGGGACCCTGCCCTGGCGCTGGCTGCCCTGGGGGGCACGCTGGTTGTGGGCCTGGCGGGGAGCCTATACCCCGCGCTACGGGCCGCCGCTCTCGATCCTGTTACCGCTCTGCGAGCGCTGTGAGGCAACACCAATGATAGAACTGTGCGATGTAACCAAGACGTACAATCCGCAGGGAGCGCCGGTACACGCTCTGTATCAGGCCAACCTGCGGGTGAACGAGGGCGAGTTTGCCGCCATCGTCGGGCCATCGGGCTCGGGCAAGAGCACGCTGCTCTCGGTGATCGGCGCCATGAACCCGCCCACTCAGGGAAGCATGCTGGTGGACGGCATTGACGTCTACTCGCTCTCGGTGGAAAAGCAGGCCGATTTTCGCCATGAATACCTGGGATTTGTGTTCCAACAGCTCCAACTGCTGCCCTACCTCACCGCGTTAGAGAACGTGCTCCTGGGGTTGGCCATCGCCAGGATGCGGCGCGCCGACAAGGTGCAGCGGGCGCGAGAGGTGTTGGCACGTGTGGGGCTGGCGGGCAAGGAGGATCGTTTGCCTGGCGAGCTCTCAGGCGGCGAGCAGGGGCGCGTGGCCGTGGGCCGGGCGCTGGTCAACGAGCCTCCCCTTATCCTGGCCGATGAACCTACCGGCAATCTGGACAGCAACACGGGGGTCCAGATTCTGACGCTCCTGCAGGAGCTGAACGCTGCCGGCCACACGGTGCTCATGGTGACCCATGATGCCCAGGCCACAACCTATGCCCAGCGTATCATCCCAATCCTCGATGGTAGGCTGGTAGATGGTGACCACGACATAACAAAGAACGAGAATCCAGCCATCAATGGCAATGGAAAGCGATAGTATCAAGATAGGATATCATGATTGAAACAACCAAGATAGAAAAGCTGCATAATGAGATTTCTGGCCTGTACAGTGTCGCCGTGGCCTTTTCAGGCGGCGCCGACAGCACGCTCCTCCTGGCCACCGCGCTAGAGGCGCTGGGGCCCGAACAGGTGCTGGCCATCACCGCCGACTCGCCCACCCTGCCACGTAGCGAGCTGGCCGAGGCCAGAAGCCTGGCCGAGGAACTGGGCGCCCGCCATCTGATCGTGCCTACTGAGGAGTTGGAAGATCCCGATTTCTCCGAGAACCCGCCCGATCGCTGCTACTACTGCAAGCGCGAGCTCTTTCAGCGCATGCGGGCGCTGGCCGATGCTGAGGGCTATGCCCACCTGGCCTATGGCGCCAC